>CAZLLK010000069.1:0-14096 GCA_964560435.1 uncultured Oscillospiraceae bacterium | reverse complement strand
CCTTTAAGTGGGTCGTCGATAAGAGGCGGGGAGCAAAACGCAAAATCTGCTTCCCCGACAGTAATGGCGTTAATAATGTCCTTTGCGGATGCATATTCGATAGAAATAGTGTAATTCGGATATTTCTTTTGAAACGCCACAATTAGCTCGGGGGAGTATGAGCTCATATTGCACAGTATCCGTATGCCTCTATTGTGCCTGTCAAGCATCGAGCTGACTTCCGTGTTCAGTTCATCCATGTCAGAAAGCACTTTTTTTGCTTGCACATAAAAGGTTTCGCCGTTTTCGTTTAGGCGTATTTTTCTTCCGACATTATCAAAAAGCGCTAAACCTATTTCTTTCTCAAGGTTGCTTATAACCCTTGTCAAAAAGGGCTGAGAAACTCCGAGTTTTTCCGCCGCCTTTGTAACGTGCTCCATTTCGGCCGTTAAGCAAAAAAAGCGTAAATCTCTTATATCCATTAAATCCTCCTGGTTGTTTGGATGAATTTACAGGAGTAAAGATGTTTTTATATCAAAGGCATCGCAGCATTTTATCTTACTGCTACGGACTGTATATTTGTCTTTGTATCGATCTTTTCCTGTAGTTTTTTAAAATAGTCGCGGTTGAAATTCAAAAAGTCTTCCATATTTCTGTTTTCAATGGAAAGGCTGTTATAGCTCAGCCCCATATTGCCGTATTTGTCGGGGCTGTCAATTTCCAAGCAATAAGGGGAAAGCTCGGGGAATTTATCAAGAACCGAATATGAAATAAAAGCGTAACCCAAACCGCTCGAAACGGCCTGAATGATAAGGCTAAAATCGTGCGATTCGCAAACGATATTTGGACGAACCCCGTATTTCTCAAAAACGTAATCAACGTGGTTGCGCATTGCTCCGCCCTTTGCCGCCGTAATTAGCCTTTCGCCCTGCAAATCTTCAAATCTGACAGATTTTTTGCAAAGCATCGGATGCCCGGGAGGAAGAAGGAGACAGGCAGTGTCGCAGAACAAAGATTCCGTTACAATGTTTCTCACTGGATCACTATCAATCGCCGGATCGCAAAGCGCAAAATCCGCTTCACCCGTTCTAAGAGCTTCGGTCATTTCCTTCCTTGTCGCGTATGCGAGCTTAAGGGCGTAATTCGCGTTTCTCTTTTGAAACTCGACAATCATTCCGTGCGCGTGAGCGCCTGTGTTGCATAGGACTGAAATGGTTCTGCTATTTTTCTGCTGAACAAAATCCATTTCGGTATAAAGATTGTCAACGTCTGCAAGTATTCTTTTTGCGTTGCAATAAAATACTTCGCCGCAATTATTGAGCTTAATTTTTCGGCCAACCTTATCAAATAGCTCGGTTCCGAATTCGTTTTCAATCTGTCCGATGATTTTGGTGAGATAGGGCTGTGCTATTCCAAGCTTTTCTGCTGCTTTTGAAACGTGTTCAAGCTCTGCTGTTAGGCAAAAATACCGCAAATCGCGTATATCCATAGTAACCTCCGATGCAAAGAGCAATTCGCAAAGACGCAATCTTCATTACGTGCGCAGTCCAGATGTTATAAAGCAAATAACGAAAAGACTATTTTTACCATATTAACATAAAATTCGGCTGTTTGCTATATAAAATATGTACAAATTATGACAACAATTTTAATAACGTATTAGAATCAAGAATAGCCATCTATATCATAAATTTTCGCAGTGTGTGTTTTATGATTATCTGGTTATATAATTACCTTAAAGCGCAAAAACATTGACTACTCGGAAAAAACCACCGAACTTTACGTATTCTTTACTCATATTTGAAAGAACTATGGTAGTGGCTGCGAATTGTGGAAATTATTATGGTTACAGTAACGATAGCAGATTAAACACTTCAAAAATGTATTTTAGGAGAAAATTAATGAAAAAGATTCTTTCAATTACACTTGCCGCAGTGATGTGCCTAGCGCTTTTTGCAGGTTGTTCTTCAAAAAAGCCTGAAGCTTCAAGCTCCGCAGGCGCTTCCGCAGCTTCGACAGCCGAATCACTTTCTGGTACAGTGGCGGCAAACGGTTCAACCTCGATGGAAAAGGTTATGGCAGCTCTCAGCGAAGCATTTATGGCAAAGTATCCTGATGTAGTTGTTACTTATGACGCAACAGGCTCCGGCGCAGGAATTACGGCTGCAACAGAGGGGACAGCGGACATCGGTCTTTCCAGCCGCAATCTGAAGGCCGAAGAGACAGGTCTTGACGCAACTGTAATTGCAATCGACGGCATTGCAATTGTTGTTAACAAAGCCAATACCGTAACAGACCTCACACTTGAGCAGATTGCATCCATCGCAAAAGGCGAAGCAACCAACTGGGAAGATGTTGGTGGCGCTGACGCTCCCATAGTCTTCATCGGACGTGAAGCAGGCTCCGGAACCCGTGACGGATTTGAAGGCATTGTAAACGTAAAAGACTCGTGTAAATACGAGCAGGAATTGACCTCCACCGGTGCTGTCGTCGCAGCAGTTGCTGCTAATAGCAACGCAATCGGCTACGCCTCACTCTCCGGTGTAGGTGAAACCGTAAGTGCAATTAAGGTTGGCGGAGTAGCTTGCACCGAAGCAACCGTACTTGATGGATCCTATGCTATTCAGAGAAACTTTAGCATGATTACAAAGCAGGGTGCGGAGCTTTCAGCAGCAGCGAAAGCTTTCATCGAATTCGCAAAGAGCGATGAAGCAGGCGCTTACATCGAAAAGGCCGGAGCAATACAGAAGTAATTTGATGCTGCGCAAGAAGTCCCCTTTAAGAAGGTCTTGACTACTTTCTTGTAGGCTTACGGAGGTCATTATGAAAGCAAGAAACATTACCGAAAGAGTTATGAACGTAATTTTCGTCATCTGCGGAATGATTTCCATTGTTGCGGTTGTCGGAATATCGGTTTATATGATAATCAGCGGTCTTCCCGCAATCAAGGAAATTGGACTTGAAGAATTTCTTTTAGGGCAGGTCTGGAAAAGCACGGCATCCGAACCGCTATTCGGAATTCTACCGTTTATCCTATCATCAATATTTGCAACCTTTGGGGCAATTCTGATAGGTGTTCCTATCGGACTTTTGATGTCCGTATTTCTTTCAAAAATAGCAAGCCCAAAGCTTGCAGCTGCCGTACGTCCCGCTGTTGAACTGCTGGCAGGAATTCCCTCGGTCGTGTACGGACTCGTCGGAATGATTGTGTTGGTTCCCCTTGTAATGGATATATTCGGTGTCAAAAGCGGCTCAACGCTATTTTCCGCAATTATCGTACTCGCTATCATGATACTTCCGAGTATCGTAAGTATCAGCGAAAACGCTCTTAATTCCGTTCCAAAGAAATACGAGGAAGCAAGCCTCGCCTTGGGCGCAACAAAAATTGAAACAATTTTCAAGGTCAGTGTACCGGCCGCAAAAAGCGGAATCACCGCCGGAATCGTACTTGGAATAGGCAGGGCAATAGGGGAGGCAATGGCGGTTATGATGGTCGCCGGAAACGTCGCAAATATGCCGAAGCTTTTCGGGAGCGTGCGCCTACTTGCGACTGCGATTGCCTCGGAAATGTCGTATGCCGGAGGGCTTCAGAAACAGGCTCTCTTTTCGATTGGCCTTGTGCTGTTCGTGTTCATAATGATAATTAATGTAATTTTGAACACCCTGCTGAAGGGAGGGCAACGCGATGCAAAATGAAATCGTTGTTCCAAAGCTGAACAGAAAAATATCCGTCAAACGCAGAACAAAAGATGTCGTTATGAAAGCGCTGATATATCTCTCCTCGCTCATAACAATACTTCTTCTACTCGGTTTGATTGGTTATATTTTCTACAGGGGCTTGCCAAACATCAGCTGGGACTTTTTGACCACACAGCGCAAGGTGCTTGAAGACAAAATCGGAATTTTCCCAAATATCATTTTCACGCTGTACACGATATTAACGGCCCTTGTAATAGCTCTTCCAATTGGTATTGGGGCAGCGATATATCTAAACGAATATGCAACAAATAAGAGCTTGGTTCGATTTACAGAGTTTTCCACGGAAACGCTGACGGCTATTCCTTCGATAATTTACGGTCTGGTCGGAATGCTGTTCTTTTGCAAAAAGCTTGGTTTAAAGTCAAGCATTCTTGCAGGCTCATTGACGCTGGTTATCATGATATTGCCGAGCATAATCCGAACGACTCAGGAATCGCTTAAAACAACTCCTCAATCCTACCGCGACGGAGCGGCGGCTCTTGGCGCAACGAAATGGTACACCATTCGAACAATAGTTTTGCCCTGCACGATAGATGGCATAGTAAGCGGCTCGATACTTGCGGTTGGACGCATTGTTGGCGAGTCAGCGGCACTGCTTTTTACGGCAGGTGCGGGATATGTGCTTGTGACGGACTATTTTCGTGCGCTCTCAACAAGCGGCGGAACGCTTAGCGTTATGCTATATGTGTACGTCATGGAAAACGGAGAATTTGAAGTGGGTTTTGCAATCGCAGCTATACTTATGATTTTGGTTCTAATACTAAACTTTGCGGCGAAAGCGGCAAAGAAAAGACTAAAAAAGGTCGGGTGATAGCCTGGATACACTCGCGCTATCAAAAATGCGCCAATTGCTCTCCGCTTACACGGCAACCGCAATTAATGCGCAAAATTTCCCATGCGTGGGAGAAGTTCATAACAATTATTGCGCCAATGTGCACGGGAGGTTAACATGAATATTATATCATCAAGAAACCTTGAGCTTAATTACGGAACGTTTCAGGCTCTGAAGGGAATTGATATGGACATAGAGGAAAAAGAGATAACAGCGCTTATCGGGCCTTCTGGCTGTGGTAAGAGTACATTCCTTAAAACACTGAATCGAATGAACGATTTAGTTCCCGACGTTCACATAACCGGCGAGGTCAAATACCGCGATACGGACATCTACGGCAAGGACACCAATGTGAATCTTCTTCGCAAGCAAATCGGTATGGTTTTCCAGGCACCCAACCCTTTCCCAATGACCATTTATGACAACATAGCCTACGGGCCTCGTCTGCACGGTGAACGCAACAGAGCCGCTCTCGATGACATTGTTGAAAAATCTCTGCGCGGCGCGGCGCTCTGGGGCGAAGTCAAGGATAGATTGAAGAAAAGTGCGCTGGGGCTTTCAGGCGGGCAGCAGCAAAGGCTTTGTATAGCTCGAGCGTTAAGTGTTGAGCCGGAAATACTCCTCATGGATGAGCCGACAAGCGCTCTCGACCCCGCGAGTACGATGCGTATTGAGGAGCTTATGGACGATTTGCGCCGCGACTACACAGTTGTAATTGTTACACATAATATGCAACAGGCGGCTCGAATTTCTGATAAAACCGCTTTCTTTCTCGTAGGCGAGCTTGTGGAAATGGGAAAAACAGACGACATCTTCTCAATTCCAAAAGACAAGCGGACAGAGGATTACATTACAGGCCGTTTCGGTTGATATGAAAGGAATGTGGCAATATGGCAACAAGAAGGCTTTACGACGACGAGTTAAAGGATTTGTCCTCCGCACTTATCAGAATGGGAACAACCGCTACCGACGCCGTGACCCGCTCCATGCAAGCGCTAAAAACATTTGACAAAGCGCTGGCAAAAGAGATAATAGAAGATGATGCAAATATAAACGCAATGGAACGTGACATTGAAACGATGTGCCTAAAACTAATTTTAAAACAGCAGCCGGTAGCAACAGACCTGCGCAAAATCAGCACAGCCATCAAGATGATAACTGACATCGAAAGAATCGGCGACGCCGCTTCCGACATTGCAGAAATCAGCTTGTTTCACGACAGCTGCAATTTTCCCGAGCTTCAGGAAGACGTGCTTTTAATGGCTGTCAGCGCAAAGGAAATGGTTGCTTCCGCAATTGAAGCTTATGTAAAGGGCGACCTTGAGCTTGCCGCGCAAACAATAGACAAGGACGACATTGTTGACGACTATTTTAGGAAAATACGCGGAGAGCTTGGTTCCAAAATCTATAAAGATACAATGGACATGGACACCGTAATTGACTACCTTATGATTGTTAAATACCTTGAGCGTATAGGCGATCACGCAGTCAACATCTGTGAGTGGGTGCAGTTCTACGTCACAGGAATCCATATCAATGAGCGCATTATATAAAAAAATCTACGACGGAGGGCATAAATTTGAATGAGCAGATTGTAATTGTTGAAGACGACGAGAGTATTCGGATGCTGCTTGAAGTAGCGCTAAGCAGCAACGGCTATAAACCGCGCGGCTTTGACAATGCTAAATCAGCGCTTGAGAATATGCGAAATGAGCCGCCGCAAGTTGTAATAATGGATATTATGATGGATGGCATGAGCGGCATTGATGCCACTCGCGCAATGAGAAGCTGCAAAGAGCTGAAAGAAGTCCCAATAATAATGCTCACAGCAAAGGACACCGAGCTGGACAAAATAATCGGGCTTGACGCAGGCGCCGACGACTATGTGACAAAGCCATTCAGCGTTCTTGAGCTTTGCGCAAGAGTTCGCGCACAGCTTCGCCGAAGCGGTAGCGGCTCTGCCGCAGACAGCACCGAAAATGTATTAGAGTTGGGCAGGGTAAAGCTCGACAACAATGTCCGAGAAGTGTTTAAAGACGGAGAGATCGTTCAACTAACCTTTAAGGAATTCGAGCTTCTGAAGTATCTTATGGAGAATAGTTCACGAGCAGTTTCGCGAGAAGAGCTTATCGGCAAAATCTGGGGTGACGACTATTTTGGCGAAACCCGAACCTTAGACATACACATCGGAACGCTTCGTCAGAAGCTTTCCGATACTGCTGAAAACAGCAGCTACATAAAAACCGTCAGAGGAGTCGGCTATCGCTTTGTCGGAGGAGTAGTGAGATAATTCCCAACACGCCAAATGGATGTGTCTATCTCTTTCCGCTAAGGATGAAACATAATTGATGCACACCAGCCTCCCATATGCGGAAGGCTGATTTCAAATTCTGCGCTTTAGCGCAAAGGGAGGCACTTATGAAAAAGACTCTCATTTTGGGGTTTGTTCTCATACTCACTTTAACGCTTCTTATTTCCGGGGCGCTGAATGCCATTGTATTTGATAATGAGTTAATATCTAACACTAAGCAGGAAATGCTCTCATACGCATCTGTAGTTGCAAAAGAATTTAATCCGCAGCAGGATGCGGACGTTCAGGCAAAAGCTTTTGCAAACGCAATCGAAAACGTCCGCGTTACCGTCATTGCGAACGACGGCTCTGTTTTGGGCGACTCTCAAGCGGATTACAGGACAATGGAAAGCCACCTCGACAGACCGGAAGTCGTTCAAGCAGGTCTAGCCGGGAAGGGCTCAAGCGTTAGAGACAGCGAAACGCTCGGCAAAAAGCTCGTGTATTCTGCGGTCAAAACCCCTGACGGTTATTACATCAGAGCAACAAAAGAAGTCTCCGGCGTACTGGAAAGCCTGAAGTCAATCGTTCCTGCGATGATACTCGTAATTTTCATTGCGCTGCTTCTCGCGGCTTTCCTGACAAACAGGTTTTCTACAGGCTTTATAACACCTATTGCCGAGATGAATGAAAGCCTCATTAGCGTTAAAGATGGCGGGAAGCAACTCAATCCCAAGGATTACCGCTACGAAGAGCTTGAGGACATGGCGATAAAAATCAACACGCTTTCCACTCACCTTTCTGAATATATCAGCACCATACAGCTAGAAAAGGACAAGTTGAACTACATTCTCGACAATGTCAGCGAGGGTTTTATACTGCTGGACGAGAAGAAAAACGTGCTTTTAATGAACAATGCCGCTTGCGGTTATTTGAATTGCTCAAAAACCGCCATCGGTGAAAACATTCTTTACGCAACTAGAAATCTTGAATTTATTCGATATTCAGAACAGGCAGTTGCGGAGAAAAAAAAACTTAGTATTGATCTTGGGTTTGACAGGAAAACAATTGAAACGGTATTCACATACGTCGGAAAGGAAAGTGGCGTTGAAGCTGCGCTTATCATAACAATGTCCGATGTTACGGAGAGCCGAAACGCCGTTAAGATAAGGCGAGAATTTTTCTCAAACGCGAGCCACGAGCTTAAGACCCCGATAACCTCAATCAAAGGTAGCTCAGAGCTTCTCTGCTCTGATTTGCCGATTTCCGAGAGCCAGAGAAATGAGCTTTTGACCAGAATCGGACTGGAATCTGGGCGTATGAATATGCTTATAAACGACATCATTATGATAAGCCGAATGGAAAGCGGTGAACTTTCCGGCGAATGCGACAATATTGATATTTCCTCGGTTATTAACGAGAGCATAATTGAACTTGCGCCGATAGCAGATCAAGATAATTTGAGTATTAACGCTAGCCTTAGTTACGTAATTGTATCTGCAAATAAGAAGGACATTCGCGAGCTTGTGTCCAATTTGCTTGTCAACGCGGTCAAATACAATCGGCACGGCGGTAATGTTGACATATCGCTTGAATCGCTAAACGGGCAGGCAGTGCTAAAGGTCAGAAATGACGGTGACCCAATTCCGCCAGAGCATCAAAAACGTGTTTTTGAACGCTTTTACAGAGTTGACAGTGGCCGCAGCAAGGCGGTCGGGGGAACTGGTCTGGGGCTTGCAATAGTCAAGCACGTTGTCGACACCTTAGGCGGAACTGTTGCGTTGGAAAGCAGCGCGGAAAAGGGAACGACCTTCACTGTGCAGCTTCCACTTGTCACAGAAACAGCAAACTATAACATCAAATAGTATTATCGTTTTTGATTACAACAATTTATAATTGAATAACATGTAACAGCTCAACTCGCCGCCATCTCCTCACAAAAGCCTGTATTCACAACGATTGCAGGCTTTTTGCTTATTTTCGTTGCGACATTTTGTACGCCAATATTTTTACTAAAAAAATATTTCTTACATTTTTCATAAATTAGTGATACAATAAAATATACATGTGTGGTTTTGACGGTTGAAAGTCCAGTTGTCGGAACTACGCGTTTCTTACTAACTGCCATGACGGAATCAACGGACGATTTCTGCGGAAGGTGGTACACCTTCCAAGTCCAATACAAATGTTGTTCCCAAAAGGATGATTCCGTCCTTGGACGGCAACAATTGAAAACCCCTGGAATTAGCATGAAATCTATCTGATCGTTTATTTGATTTTTTTCAGAATTGCTGGTGTGTTCAGGGTCAATGGATATTACGACGAAGTATAAACCAGATGAAGACGACAACAGAATGGAGCGAAAAGCACGATGAAATTGGTTCATGAGCAGGTACATCATATAAAATTTGGAGTCGGGACAATTATCAATCAAACAGACGATGTGATTGATGTGAAATTCAGCAAGGAATTTGGAAACAAGAAGTTCGTATATCCAGGGTCATTCGAAACGTTTCTAAGACTATGCAATCCAGAATCTCAGGAAAAGCTGAACATAGAGCTTAGGCAAATTCGAGAAGAAATTGAGAGTGAGCGCAAGATGCGCAAGGACGCGGATCAAAAGATTATCGATGATGCGCGCCATGATTTGCTTCAAAAAAAGCGTGCTGCTACGAAAAAAGTTGCTGCAACAAAGTCCGCAGCAAAGAAAGCTACGAAATTAGCGAAAGAACTGGAAGACGCGGCGGATGAAAAAACGAATGAAGATAGTGCGGACGAATAGCGAAGAAAAAGTCCGGTAATTAAACATAGTGAAACCGCAGGGCAATTAGTCCTGCGGTTTACTTTTCAGTGAAGATGCAGTCTTGGAGGTCACTCCATTTTTCGATACAGCTCCATAGCTTGCATTACACCCGCGGCAAAGTCCTTATCGGCTTTTTCGAAGTATTGGATAACTCGGCTTATGATATCCGGCTTGCACTTCCAAAGCTCAACTGCAATGTTGTCGCAAAGGCGAGCTTTTTCCGTCTTGTTCAAAGATCGGTAACGCTCGCCGGCCTGAGTAAAGTCATCGGTTTTAGGAATTACCTTTCGTTCGGCGTTTCCACTGAGATATACTGGCTTCGGGACATGAATGTCAGCGGGCAGGGGATGGTTGTTTGCTAAGCTATTCGGTGAATAGTTGATGGGAGATGGATTAAAGTCGAAGGTCATATTTCCGTCACGCTGGTTGTTTATAGGCGGTGTCAGCGGTTTGTTAACGGGAAGCTGCATGAAGTTAGGCCCTATGCGGTGCCGCTGAGTATCGTTATAGGAAAACGAGCGGCCTTGAAGCATTTTGTCGGCGGAAAGCTCAATTCCCGGTACAATATTTGCAGGGCAGAATGCAGCCTGCTCAATCTGAGCAAAAAAGTTCTCCGGATTTTTGTTGAGCGTCAAAAGTCCGACTTTTGTAAGCGGAAAGACATCCTCTGGCCAAGTTTTTGTGTCATCCAGGGGGTCAAAGGGCAGCTTTTCGGCTTCCTCAGGTGTCATCAGCTGAACATTAAGCTCATATTTCGGGTAATCACCCTTTTCAATAGCCTCGCGAAGACGATTTACTGCGATATCGGGGTCACTTCCAGCATAACGCTCAGCCTCGATACGGTTGATTGTTTCAAGCCCCTGCATGGTTTTCCAGTGAAATTTGACAAAATGCCTTTCGCTGTCACGGTTTACCCACACGTATGTGTTTACGCCAAAACCGTCCATATTTCGGTAATCACGAATAGTTCCACGGTCACTGTAGAGCCAAGTTATCATATGCGTCGCTTCAGGTGTGAGGGATACAAAGTCCCAGAAACGCTCGGGATCGCGAAGATTGGTGTCAGGTGAGGGCTTGAGAGAATGAATAACATCGGGGAACTTGATTGCGTCGCGGATAAAGAATACCGGCAAGTCGTTTCCGACTAGGTCGTAAATGCCTTCGTTGGTATAGAATTTCGTCGCAAAGCCTCTTGGGTCGCGCACCGTGTCAGCGGAGCCTCGTCCGCCAATTACCGTGGAAAAGCGCACGAGGGTAGGCGTTTGCTTGCCGCTTTTCTGCAAAAAATCGGCTGTAGTGTACTCTGCCATGCTCTCGTAGGTCAAAAAATTGCCGATAGCTCCGGTTCCCTTTGCGTGGACAACACGCTCGGGAATCCGTTCCCTGTCAAAGTGTGACAATTTGTCAATGAAGTGCAAATCCTCCAGAAGAGTCGGCCCATTTGCTCCAACGGTAAGCGAATTCATGTCGTTTGCAATCGGGTGACCGAAGCTGTCAGTCATTCCGCCGTTTGTCACTGACGGTTCTTGCGGTTGCTGCACTTGGGGCATTTCGGTCAGCGACTTTTTTACGTTCTGCGGGGGTGGGGGCTGGTTAGGTACGGTTGCAGCAGACTTTTGATGCATGGATACACCGCTTTGATTTTGTTGGTAGCTCATTTTTGATGGCTGCATCGGCTTCTGACTCTGCCGATTACCGTTTTGCATTGGGTTCATCCTTGAAGAATTTCCGTTATTGTTTATATACATATAATCACTCCTGTTTTCGGTTTGTTCCACCAATACAGAATATTCTTTCTGATAAGGGTCTGTTAACGAGTTGCTTAGCGGATGGTCTTGTTTTATGAAGAAAATGCCCCAAAAATGTTAAGATTGAATATTCCGGCAATTTGAGGTATACTACATTCAGATTGGCTTGCCAAAAATTCTCAAACAAAGAAACTTCATCGGGAGGTCGAGTATGGAAAAAAACAAAACTCAGGGTAAAGGGAAAAGAACTGTAACAAATCTGCTAATAACTTTGGTGTTTGGACTTGTGTATTATTATAATAAGCTACCTGCTTTTAACCTGCAGGATCCTGCTTTTTACACGTTTGTCCTGCTGCTGGCAGCTGTTTACTGTTTCCTTTCAATCCTGACGCAGGGTCTGTTCAAAGCCGAAAGTGGCCGCGAACTTTGGCACAGCGTCAAGTCCCACTGTGCGATTCCAGTATTTATCTGTATAATACTGGCTGTAATTTTCATCATCGGCAGCTTGATTTCTTCGCCGATAATTCGTGCGGGTTCTTATCGGAATCTTTTAGCTGTTGAAACAGGCGACTTTGCAAAGGAAGTGGACCAAATTTCCTTTGACCAAATTCCCATGCTTGACGAAGCCAGCGCAATGAAGCTGGGCGACAAAAAGATGGGTGAGCTTGCTGACATCGTTTCTCAGTTTCAGGTCGCGAATGATTATACCCAAATCAATTACAACGCACGCCCTGTAAGAGTAACTCCTCTTTATTACAGCGATTTGTTTAAGTGGCTGACCAACCGCGGAAAAGGCCTGCCTGCTTACATTGTAATTGACATGGTTACACAGGACACTGAAGTTGTAAGGCTTGAAGAAGGAATGAAATACACAACAAAAGAGTATTTGTTCCGCAATGTCAACCGCCATCTCCGCCTTAATTACCCGACTTTTATATTTGATACCCCCAATTTTGAAATTGACGACGAGGGAGTGCCTTATTGGGTATGTCCGAAAATTGTCAAGAAAATCGGACTATTTGGGGGAACAGATATTGACGGTGCAGTTCTTATGAATGCCATTAACGGAGAATGCACCTATTACGATTCAACAGAAGTCCCCGATTGGGTGGACAGAGTATATTCCGCCAGCCTAATTATGAAGCAGTATAATTACTTCGGCATGTACCAGAACGGTTGGTTCAACTCATTTATTGGACAACGCGGTGTTACAATAACGGCAAACGATTATAACTACATTGCAAAAGACGGCTGTGTCTATTTATATACGGGTATTACCAGCGTCGTATCTGACAATTCCAATATCGGCTTTATTCTCACAAACCAGCGGACAAAGGAAACAAAGTATTATCCTTGTGCCGGTGCGCAGGAAACAGCGGCAATGTCCAGCGCAGAAGGCATAGTCCAATATATGAACTACGATGCAACCTTCCCGTTGCTGCTCAACATTTCTAATCAGCCAACATATTTTATGGCACTGAAGGACACGGGCGGTCTTGTCAAAATGTACGCAATGGTTAATGTTCAGCAGTATCAGCTGGTGGCATCGGGAACAACTGTGGCAGAATGCGAACGAAATTATGTAAACCTTCTTGCCGGAAGCAACCTTGCTAACGGTGACGAGCTTGCGGGAACAACAGTAAATGGAACAATCGCAGACATTCGTACAGCAGTAATTGAAGGCAACACGAATGTGTTTATAAAACTTGACACGGACGACTATTACTATGTAATCTCCGTTGCCGACACTAAGCTTGCGGTCGTCCTATCCATCGGAGACAAAGTGGAAATCACGCCCTCAACCGACTCGGGCGAGCTAAGAAGCGCCTATAATATTACGCGCGTGAGATAAACGAAGGACGCCCCTTGAGCAATGATATTTTTATTTCGGGAGAAGCTAGATGGCTCTTTATGCAATCGGTGACTTACACCTTTCAATAAGCACAAATAAGCCAATGGACATCTTCGGCTCAAGGTGGGAAAACCATAGTGAAAAGCTTAGGACTGCCTTTTCATCGCTCTCAAAGGACGATGTTACGGTTATCTGTGGCGATTTGAGCTGGGGTATGGACTTAAATGAGGCGAGGGAGGACTTTCTCTTTATTGACCGCCTGCCGGGCAGAAAAATCATCTTGAAAGGCAATCACGATTACTGGTGGTCAACAGCCTCAAAAGCTAATAACTTTTTCAAAGAAAACGGAATTTCCACAATTGATATTCTTAATAACAACTGCTTTTTCTACGGAGATGAAGCCGCGATTTGCGGAACACGCGGTTGGTTCTACGAGGAAGAGACAGGCTCCGAGCACGACAAAAAGATTATGAACCGCGAGCTACAAAGACTTGAGACGTCACTTAAGGTGGCAGGGGACAAGACTAAATATGTATTTCTGCACTATCCTCCGAAATACGGCGCATATGTCTGCCCCGAGATACTTGAGCTCTTCGACAATTACGCTGTAACAATGTGTTGTGCGGGTCATATCCACGGCAAAAGCCTGCAAAACGTATTTGAGGGAGAGTTCCGCGGTGTCGAGTACAGAATGGTCTCCGCAGACCACTTAAATTTCAGCCCTTTTCTGATTTTGGACTAAGCTATTGTTCACAAAAAGTATTTGCATTTGATTGTGTAATCTGTTACAATACTGCTTATGGAATTTGACATTATCGGAATTATGAACGATT
>CAZLLK010000068.1:0-14733 GCA_964560435.1 uncultured Oscillospiraceae bacterium | reverse complement strand
AAAAAGTGTCCGTGCCGTCCATTGCGCGTAGGCATGACGCAATCGAAAAAGTCAACTCCACGGTATACGCCCTCAATGATGTTGGAAGGCGTTCCAACCCCCATGAGATAGCGAGGCTTGTCCTTTGGCATAAATTCTTCTACAACTTCGATAGTATCATACATTTCACGGTGGCTCTCCCCTACCGCAAGTCCTCCGATTGCATAGCCCTCCAAATCAAGCTCCGCAATTTGCTTCATGTGACGAACGCGGAGGTCAGCAAACGTAGCACCCTGATTTATTCCAAAAAGCACCTGTCCCGGGTTAACGGCATCGGGCAGCGCATTTACTCGGTCAAGCTCGGTCTTGCACCTAATAAGCCAGCGCAAAGTACGTTCGCAGGACTTGTCGACGTATTCATAGGGAGACGGGATTTTCACGCACTCGTCAAACGCCATGGCAATGTCCGAGCCAAGGTTCGACTGAATCCTCATGCTTTCCTCTGGACCCATGAATATCTTAGCCCCATCAACGTGTGAGTTAAAGCTCACGCCCTCTTCTTTGATTTTTCGAAGCTCGGCTAATGAAAATATCTGAAAGCCTCCGCTGTCTGTCAACATGGGGCCGTTCCAATTCATGAACCTGTGAAGCCCGCCGCGGCGCTTAATCATCTCGTCGCCAGGTCTAACATGGAGGTGGTAAGTATTTGAAAGCTCAATCTGACACCCAATCTCCTTCAGCTCGGTTGCTGATACGCCGCCCTTAATAGCGCCCTGAGTGCCGACATTCATGAAAACAGGCGTTTGCGCGATTCCGTGAGGGCAAGAAAATTCTCCTCTTCGGGCATGGCCCTCGGTTTTTAAAACATTAAACAATAATATTACTCCTAATCGTTTCTTATATCTGCTCGCAGGCTACTCAATAAACATTGCGTCGCCAAAGGAGAAAAAGCGATATTTTTCCTCAACAGCTTTGGCATAGGCCGCCAAAACGTGTTCTCTTCCAGCAAGTGCCGAAACCAGCATCACAAGCGTGCTTTCCGGCAGATGAAAATTTGTGACTAGCGCATCTATACATTTAAATTTGTAGCCGGGATAAATAAAAATATCAGTGAAACCGGATTTCGTTCCCAGAACCCCTTCCTCAGTCGTGAAACTCTCCAGCGTTCTGCACGACGTTGTTCCGACAGCTACAACTCGTCCCCCGCTCTTTTTTGTTTCAGTAACCACTTTCGCTGTTTCTTCTGGGATAATGCAGAATTCGGAGTGCATTTCGTGGTTTTCAATGTCCTCGCATTTAACCGGACGGAAAGTGCCAAGTCCGACGTGAAGCGTGACGTAGCAAATTTTAACCCCTTTTTGGGCGATTTTATCCATAAGTTCCTCGGTAAAATGCAGTCCTGCCGTTGGCGCCGCCGCAGAACCGACCTCGCGTGAATAGACAGTCTGGTACCGTTCCTGATCCTGCAACTCAATTTTTATATAAGGAGGCAACGGCATCTTGCCCAGACGCTCCAGAACTTCTAGGAATATGCCCTCGTATTCGAATTGCAGAAGCTTGTTCCCGCCTTCCGCGGAATCGGTAACGATTGCCTTAAGCTCGCCTTCGCCGAAAATTAGCTTTGTCCCCGGTTTTGTCTTCCTCCCCGGTCTTGTTAGGCACTCCCATACATTGCCGCCTAAGTCTCTCAAAAGAACCACTTCCACAACTCCGCCCGTTTCACGCCTTCCTATAAGTCTTGCAGGAAGAACGCGAGAATCGTTCAGTACAAGGCAATCGCCTTCTCGCAGATAATCCGGTAAATCAAAAAAGCGCCTATGCTCCACTTCGCCGGTAAGCTTGTCGAGACGCAGAAGCCGTGAGGCGTCTCTTCTTTCAAGCGGGGTTTGAGCAATCAGTTCTTCAGGTAAATAGTAGTTAAAATCTGATGTTTTCATAAAAAAGCAAAGCTCCTGTGGTGTTAAATTCGCAAATTATTAGCCAGCCCGCAAATACTATGTTTGCCGTGAACATAGCCATTCGAATAAATTCGTGCAGCTTGCGGGTATATTAGGTAATGGCGTGATAACTCACGCCATTACTCCATTAGAAATATTTACACCGGTATAATAGAAGCCTATTATCTGGCGATAGTTATAATTATAGTTCTTTGCCATCGAGTACGCGCCGAACTGGCTCATGCCAACATTGTGTCCCCAGCCGCTTCCGTTAAAAACAAAAAGTGTGGGGTCATTTGCCGACTGTGTAACCGTGTGATGTACACTCGGCAAGGCCAAAACGGAGTAAATGCTCGATTTTGTAAGCGTTGCACTTCTGCCGCTTGCATCAGTCAGAGTAAGACTCACGACGTTGTTTGTATCAGAATATTGGGCGACAACGTTCACTACAGAGCCAATGCTATAGCCGTTTGCATTGAGCTTTGCGGAAATGTCCGAAGCCGTTAGCTGCTTTGTCCACGCCTTATAAGAGTTCATAGTAACAGGAACAGCATCCTCATAAGGGTCAATTACTCCGCGGCAATACGGAAGTGCGTTCGTAAATATGTTTTCACTATCCTCTGTGCCGCCACCGTCCGAGGAAAAGTAGAGTGTCGAACAAAGCGAACCGTTATAGGTTATGTATTGACCAGCAGTTCCGTCAACAGCTAAATCAGAGTTGTAATTTGCGCCTGTCGTTCCGCGATACGCCTGGCTGTATGTATCCGCCGTCAAGTCGAACCCATAGTTTGAGTATCTGCCCGCATTCGCCGCATAATATGTCCTTGCGCAGAGTGCCTGTGCTTTCAGCGCCTCAACCGGCCACGAGGCTGTCATTTCATATGGAACAACGCCCTTAACGTAGTCCTCAAGAGGCAGTACATTTATCACAGTAAGTTTATCACTTAAATAGCGATAGTATTCAAAATCCCCGTAATACGCATAGCCCTTGAACCATGTAATAGCTTTACCCGATGCAGAAACCGGTCTAACGGCAAGGTTTGCATTTGTACCGCAATCGAACTCAAACAGTATGTTTGTGGTTCCAGTTTTTGTAACCACCACGCAGCGGTTGCTTCCCGAAAACACCTGCCCGTAAACTCCAAGCGACGTTAAAGCGCCGATAGCCTCCGTTGAGCTCTGATAATTGCCGACCATCGCGTAGTATGTACCGTTAATATAAGCAGGAAAGCCGCCTGTATATCGAGAAGCGACAGATTTTGCAGCTTCAAAGCTTGCATATGTTTCAGGTAGCTTGATGTGATAACAGCCTATTGTTCCCGCCGAAACATTCGTATTTACATCAGGCGCCATAGTAAGCTGAGTTGCTGTCGTACTTCCGAGCTCATAGAAATTACGAGAGAGATCGTAGTACCCGAATTTATATCCGCCGCCAACCTTATTTTCAAGACTCGCTGTGGTTAGTGTGGAGTCTCGTGAAGTATTATAATAGTAGTACAGTCCAATACGAGCAGTATTTTGTTTGACTGCAACATTCGCGCCATCCGGTGCAGCTGTCGGCTCGGTAGTCGTTCCCGATTGTCCAACCTGAACAACGCCGCTGCCTGTTATGGCATATGTACCGCCCGTGGTTGAAACAGTTCCTGTATCCCCCACTGCATAAGCAGAGCTTAAATCTCCGCTCAGAACACTCTGAGCATCGTTGACATATATTGTACTTGCGGCAGACGCATTATTTCCGGCGCTCAGCACCGGAACAATAAGCACCGCCGAAAGCAGAGCTATCAGTGATGTATTCTTTTTTCGATTCATATGTACTTCCTTTCGCTAATGTGACAAAAAACCGGTTCGCTTGTGTCGAAATTTCATAGTGAACATTTATTGACAGCAGCTAAGCAATTGTGATAGGATTTTTCAAATAATGTAAATGAAATTATCGCAAAAACCTTTTGGCCATTATACTACACATTTAGCATGTTTATCAAGTTCTACAGCTAATTTTTGAGTTTGCATTATTTTGCAGTTGAGAGAATATATTTTCTTAACCTCACAAAAGGAGGGTATTTTGTATGAAAAAGTACAAAGTCGGAATCGTCGGCGGGACAGGAATGGTTGGTCAACGCTACGTTTGTCTTATCGCAGACCATCCATGGTTTGAGCTAACCGTCATCGCCGCAAGCTCACGCAGCTCCGGCAAAGCTTACGAAAATGCCGTAGCCGACCGTTGGGCAATGGATGTCCCCATTCCCGAGTGCGCAAAACATCTTGTCGTAAAAGACGCAACAGCCGATATCGATGAAATCACATCTATGGTCGATTTCGTATTTTCCGCTGTTGACATGAAAAAGGACGAAATTGTTGCGTTGGAAGAAGCTTACGCAAAGCACGAATGCCCTGTTGTGTCCAATAACAGTGCAAATCGTTGGACAAACGACGTTCCTATGGTCATTCCGGAAATCAATCCCGAACACATAAAAGTTATCGAGAGCCAGCGAAAGCGGCTCGGGACGAAGCGTGGTTTCATCGCCGCCAAGTCCAACTGTTCAATCCAGAGCTACGTTCCCGCCCTCCATCCCCTGCGTGAGGAATTTGGAATAAAATCAGTCCTCGCCTGCACCTATCAGGCAATTTCAGGTGCCGGAAAAACCTTTGAACGCTGGCCGGAGATGGTTGATAACTGCATCCCCTACATAGGCGGTGAAGAGGAGAAATCCGAGCGTGAGCCTATGAAGGTTTGGGGAAAAGTCGAAAACGGAATCATTGTTCCCGCAACAAAACCCGCCATCACTTCCCAGTGCCTGCGCGTTGCGTGCAGTGATGGGCATATGGCTGCCGTTTTTGTCAGCTTCGACAAAAAGCCTTCAAAGGAAGAAATCATCGACAGATGGGCAAGCTTCAAAGGACGTGCTCAGGAGCTCAACCTTCCCACCGCGCCAAAACAGTTCCTGTACTATTTCACAGAGGACAATCGCCCGCAGACAAAGCTTGACCGCAACCTGGAAAACGGTATGGCAATTTCGGTTGGGCGTCTGCGTGAAGATTCACAATACGATTACAAATTCGTCAGTCTTTCTCACAACACTCTCAGAGGTGCCGCTGGCGGCGCCGTATTACTCGCCGAACTGCTATGCGCAGAAGGCTACATTGAAACAAATCATTAAGGAGGTTTTACTATGAAAACACCTATCTTTACCGGAGCCGCAACCGCGATCGTAACTCCTTTCCGTGGGGACGAAATTGACTTTGATAAAATGGCAGAACTTATCGAAATGCAGTATAAAGGCGGCATTTCCGCCATCGTTGTCTGTGGAACGACGGGTGAAAACGCCACTCAGCCCATATCAGAACACGAACAGCTCGTCGATTTCTGCGTCAAAAAAACCGCCGGACGCATGAAAATCATTGCCGGCGTTGGATCGAACGACACAATGACAAGCGTACGTTTGGCTGAGAGCGCAAAAGCTTCCGGCGCAGACGGAATTTTGATGGTCACTCCCTATTACAACAAAACCTCTCAGCGTGGACTTGTTCAGCACTTCTCAACAGTTGCCGACCGTGTTGACATCCCCATGATTCTTTACAATGTCCCCAGCAGAACCGGCATCGGACTTACAGCCGAAACCTACAAGATTCTTTCTAAGCATCCCAACATCAACGGAATTAAGGAAGCCTCCGGCGATTTCAGTCTGTTTTCTCGTACTCGCGCCCTCTGTGGAGACGACCTCTTCATCTGGAGTGGCAATGACGATAACACCGTGCCAATGATGTCAATGGGCGCTCTCGGTGTAATCTCCGTCGCTTCCAACATCGTTCCGCAGGCAGTTACCGACCTATGTAACTTCTGCCTGAACGGCGACTTCAAATCCGCGACTGACTTGTACTTCAAATATGCGGATTTGTTTGAAAAGCTCTTTATAGAGGTCAATCCTATTCCAATAAAAACAGCAATGAATCTGCTCGGAATGGAAGTCGGCAATTTGCGTCTTCCCCTATTCGAAATGGCTCCAGACACTCTTGAAAAGCTTAAAAACAGCCTCACAAATGTTGGCTTGGAACTCAAATAAATACATGAAGCATCAAAGGGGCGACTATGTTCGCCCCTTACTGCTAATTTCAGATTAGATAGAATTTTGTACGGAGGGAACAATATGCCAAAGATAATCATTTCCGGTTGCAACGGCAAAATGGGTCAGAACATAACACGTCTGTGCGCCGGCAAAAAAGACATCACTATCGTTGCAGGATTTGATAGCAATCCCGTTAAGCTTTCAAACTATCCTGTTTATGCAGATCCGATGGAATACAGTGGAGAAGTCGATGTAGTAATTGATTTTTCAAGCCCCTCAACGCTTGCAGGGTTGCTCAATTATTGCACCGCACGCAATTTGCCGTGCGTTTTATGCACAACAGGTTATTCCGACAGCCAGTTGGTGCAGATTTTGCACACGTCAAATAGCGTTCCTGTGTTCAGATCAGGCAATATGTCCCTCGGAATCAATCTTTTGACCGCTCTTGTCAAAAAGGCTGCCGCTGTTTTGGGTGATGGCTTTGATGTTGAGATAGTCGAGAAGCATCATCGAATGAAGGTTGATGCTCCAAGCGGAACAGCCCTAATGCTTGCAGACGCCGTTTCCTCCGCCCTCCCCTTTGAGTCCGAATACGTTTATGATCGTCACGACGTAAGGCAGAGCCGCGGCAAAAACGAAATCGGAATCTCGGCTGTTCGAGGCGGTACAATTGTCGGAGAGCACGAAGTAATTTTCGCAGGAACCGACGAAGTCATTGAGTTTCGGCACGCAGCATACTCGAGAGACGTTTTTGCCAACGGTGCAATCACAGCGGCAATATTTTTGGCAAATGTCAAAACACCAAAGATGTACGATATGAACGACGTACTCTCAGATGTTTTAAAGGATATTTAAAGTTAACCCACATTTATTCGGAAATGCGCACCGCAATAATTTGCGGTGCGCATTTTTTGCCAAATAGTAACAACACATTGCAATTCTTGACTAATTGCTACAATTTTGTTATTCTTTAAAATAGTAAAGTGGGTGAGAATGATTGAAAAGGCTCGTTTCCTTTGTTTTGCTATTTAGTATTCTTCTTTTCGTCTGTCCCGTTAATTCTGCCGCCGCGGCTATTACCGATTTTTCGGACGTTAACTCTGCAGACTGGTTTTGTAATTCTGTAAACTTCGTTACTCAAAACGGAATGTTTAACGGAACAGACGCTTCGTCTTTTTCCCCAAACGACAAAATGACGCGTGGGATGTTTGTTACGGTTTTGGGTCGCTATGGTGGTGCGCCCTCGGTGAGTAACGGTTGCAGTTTGGGTATCGTTACAAAATCGGACGTCAATCTTCGTTCCGCTCCGTCTTCAACTAACACCAGCGTTCTCGACGTTCTGCCAAGCGGCACCCAGCTTGAGGTTATGAGCACAGCACCTGACCTTCGTGATTCGGCATATACCTGGTACTACGTTAAATGCAAAGGTGTTCTCGGCTACATAAGGACCGACCTTATGGAAAAACTTGAATACGGATTTTCGGACGTACTCACCTCCGCTTATTACAGTTCATATGTACAGTGGGCGTTTTCCTCCGGAATTGCCTCTGCAACCGGCAACGTCACATTTTCTCCCGAGCGTAATATTTCCCGCGAGGAAATTTGTTCCATGCTTTATAATTACGCCGACTTCAAAAACTATCAGTTGAAGCCTAGCTTACCTACCCTTACCTTCTCGGACAATTCCTCGGTTTTTCCCGACTACGCTTCCGCCGTATCCACCATGCAGCAAATCGGAGTTGTAACCGGCTACGAAGACGGCCGCTTCAAGCCAAAAGACAGCGCGACTCGCGCTGAGGTTTCCGCGATGCTAATGCGCTTTGTATCCGCGATTAGCTACAAGCCCGCAACCGAAGCTTCCTACGACTCTGCCGGAAACTACATCTTTGGCACGGAGGTTCCTCCGAAAGCCGCAGTCAGCTCGGACTATTTTACAGATGCTTGCTTCATTGGACATTCGCTTGTGTGCGGAATGAGCGCGAACTTCGGCTTGTCTGCCACAGACTTCATCGCAAAAAACGGCGCAACCGCAAAATTTTTCCTCGATCAACCCGATTTCAAGCTCCCTTCAGTACACATCGACGAGAACGGAAAAACAATTTATGATATTGGTACGCTTGGACAAGCGCTCAAGCAAAAGGAATACCGTAAGGTTTACATAATGCTTGGAATTAACGAAATTGGAGCGTCGAACACCGCACACCAATCCTTTTATGACAGCATGAACAATATCGTTGAGCTTGTAAAAACGACTCAGCCGAGTGCTCTTATATATATCATCTCGCTGACGCCAGTGTCTCAAAAATGCTCAGAAAGCCGAAATGGTGAAAATCGTGACAACGTTCTTGGGTTCAACGCCGTACTCAAGCAACTTTGCAAGGACAGGCAAACCTATTATCTCAATGTCTTTGACCTTTTATGCGATGACAACGGCTTCCTCCCAGAAAGTGCCTGTAAGTCGGACGGAATTCATATTCTATCCTCGGAATACGCAAAAATCAAAACCTATTTGCTCTCACATACCGTATAAAAGGAACATCCCGTTCAGAAACCCGAACGGGATGTTTTTATGTATTATATTTCTATTATATACTATTTTGACGGGTCGGCAAGAAGCTCCTTAAAAGAGGTTGCCAATCCCGCAAGTCCCTGTATTTCCGAGGGAATAATTATCTTTGTTGCTTGCCCGTTTGCGGCGGCAGCAAATGCTTCAAGCGCTTTAATTTTGATTACGGCTTCGGACGGCATACTCTCGTTTATGCGTCGAATACCTTCCGCCGTCGCTGTCTGAACCGACAAGATGGCCTCTGCCTCGCCCTCGGCTCTGAGGATTTGAGTTTGCTTTTGAGCGTCTGCGCGGAGGATTGCAGCTTCCTTTTCGCCCTCTGCGGAGAGTATCGCCGCGGTCTTTTCACCCTCTGCGCGAAGGATTGCTTCACGGCGCTGACGTTCGGCCTTCATCTGCTTTTCCATTGCGTCCTGAATCTCGCGTGGAGGCAGAATGTTCTTAAGCTCAACACGGTTAACCTTGATGCCCCATGGATCTGTCGCTTCATCAAGAATGACGCGCATTTTGGTATTTATTACATCGCGGCTTGTGAGCGTCTGGTCAAGCTCCAAATCGCCGATTATGTTACGCAAAGTTGTTGCAGAAAGATTCTCGATTGCGTTTAAGGGATTTTCAACACCGTAGGCATAAAGCTTCGGGTCGGTAATTTCGAAATATAGAACAGTGTCAATCTGCATTGTGACATTATCCTTTGTGATTACCGGCTGAGGCGGAAAATCATTAACCTGTTCCTTCAGGCTAACCTTTTTGGATATTGCCTCAATGAACGGAATTTTGAAGTGAAGTCCAACGTGCCATGTAGTGCTGTATGCACCGAGGCGCTCAATTACATAGGCCTGAGCCTGCGGAACAATGCGAATGTTGCGAACAAGTATGACAAGAGCAATAACAATGAGTAGAACGGGAACAAAGTATTCCATATTTACCTTCTCTTTCTGCCGTATCGGGCATACGGCCGCCATCTTGCGAAGAACTTTTTTATGCTTATATGTTTCCAGCCATTTGTGTTTCCGGCTGCGGATACACAATCAGCTTTACGCCCTCAATTGATTTTACAACAGCTCTCGTACCTTTTTCGATTACATCGCCGGAATCGCTTCTTGCTGTCCAAATCCTAGTGCCAACCGAAACCTCTCCGGTGCCCTCAACATTGTCGATTCGCTCCGTAACTGTCACAGTCGTACCTATGACCTTATCGGCATTTGTAGGCTGTATCTTTGTATTGACATATTTTCTGGCAAGCGGTCTTGTAACTAAAAGCGATACAACGGAAACAATAATAAAAAGCACGACCTGAAGCCAAACGGGTGCATCTAAAAATGCGCTCGCCAGTGCAACAAGAGCTCCGGCAGCAAACCAGATCGCTGCAAGTCCCGCGGTTGCGCCCTCAACAACAAGAAAGACAACGATGAGAACCGCCCAAACAACTATCATGGTATCCACAGACACTTCCTCCTAAATAATCGGATTACAGATCTCGAATTCTGATTGCTGGCACTTCAGATTTATATTACATCTCGATGGGTTAAATACCAATTTAATTGTAAAAACTAAAGTAGCATTTCCGGTTAAGCTCTTTCTCTGATAGAAATATCCTCACGTTTCGGGCCGGTGGATACTATTTTTATCGGTACATTTATATGAGCTTCGACGAAGTCAACATAGTCACGTAGCTGCTTTGGCAATGAATTGTAATCGGTAACTCCGCGAACGTCGCATTTCCAGCCGGGTAAAGTTTCATAAACCGGGGTGGCAATGTTCAACTTTGTGGTAACGGGAAATTCTGTGGTTATTTCGCCGCCGATGTCATAGCCGACGCAAACTTTGATTTCGTCCATGTAGCCCAAAACGTCAACCGCGGTCAAAACGGCTTCTGTCGCACCCTGCATACGGCAACCGTAAGAAGTGGCAACTGCGTCAAACCATCCGACTCTGCGAGGTCTACCCGTCGTCGCGCCAAACTCGCCCTTATCTCCGCCCAAACCGCGAAGAGTTTCCGCCTCTTCATCGAACATTTCGGAAACAAACGCACCGCCGCCGACAGCGCTTGAATAGGCCTTAGTCACGGCAATAACGCTCTTAATTTCCGTTGGCGGGACTCCCGCGCCAACAGTTCCATATCCGGCTAGGGTATTTGACGAGGTAACAAAGGGATAAATACCAAAATCAGTGTCCTTGAGAGTTCCAAGCTGACCCTCAAGCAGGATTTCTTTTCCCGCTTTGAGTGCGTCGTGAATCAGCGTTGCTGTGTTCCCGACAAAAGGTGCAATCAGCTCTCGCTGTTCGACCATTTCGGCATATAGCTCGTCCGCAACAAGAAGTGGCTTGTGGTACAGATGCTCAAGCAGTGTATTTTTAATTGTGCAAACATTTTGCAAGCGGCTTTTCAGAAGCTCGTCGTCAAACAGCTCATTAACTTGAAAGCCAATTTTCGCAAACTTATCGGAATAGAAAGGTGCAATTCCCGCTTTAGTCGAGCCAAAAGCTTTTCCCGCCAGGCGCTCTTCTTCATATGCATCAAACAGCATATGATAAGGCATGACAACCTGTGTACGCTCGGAAACAACGATTTTTGGTTCGGGAACGCCGCGTTCACGAAGAGCGTTTATTTCGTCAGTAAAGGAGCGAATGTTGAGCGCAACACCGTTGCCAATAATATTCGTAATGTGTGGAAAGAATATTCCCGACGGAAGAGAATGAAGAGCAAATCTTCCGTATTCGTTAATGATGGTGTGTCCGGCATTGGCACCGCCCTGGAAACGAATAACCATATCGGATTTTTCGGCAAGCACATCGGTTATTTTGCCTTTACCCTCGTCACCCCAGTTTGCTCCAACTATAGCCTTAACCATGAATATCACCTCGTTGAATTTGTATTATGTTCATATGCATATTTTTCATACTCTGATATTGTATATTATATTGCATTCTTTTGCAAGGCGAAAATTAAGGCTTTACTTTCATAATTTACTGTTATAGAATATAAGTGCGCTAACACACTGTTCTGTTAGATTACTTGCAATTACTAACCAACGACATTACTTTCCGAAAAAATATAAAGAGGTGGTGTTTTAATGAATAAACAAGCGAAAAAACCCCGCAACGAAGAGATGTATCGTGCAATCCTTACGCTCAAGACCGTTGAAGAGTGCGAGAGCTTTTTTGATGACCTGTGCACAATCACTGAGCTTCAGGCAATGGAGCAACGCTATCAAGTCGCAGCGTTACTCAATAAAGGCTGTATCTACAACGAAATTCTTGATCAAACCGGTGCTTCAAGTGCAACCATCAGCCGTGTCAATCGCAGCCTGCAATACGGTCAGGAAGGATACGCCTGCGTGTTTAAGCGTCTCGCCGATCAGGACGAAGCGAAATAAGCACAGCTTTTTTGCATATTTAATATTCATATTTTACAAAACGACCATTCGTTTTTGATGGTCGTTTTGTAGCTTGTTGTGCCATAAAATACAGAAAGGGATGAAATGTCATGAGCGCCTATGGCCCTCTCGCACCCGTCTATGACAAGTTCACAAGCGACATTCGCTATGAGGATTTTGCCGACTTTTACGAGAAAGTTTTTAAAACTCGCAACAAAACCATCAGAACCTTGCTTGACGTGGGCTGCGGAACCGGAACGCTCACAGCTTTGATGGCTCAGCGCGGTTACGAAATGGTTGCGGCAGATTCTTCCTCCGATATGCTGTGCATTGCTCAGGAAAAGTTCTCCGAGCTTCCAAACGTCATCACTCCCCTTTTTTTGTGTCAGTCGATGACAGAACTTGACCTTTACGGAACAGTTGACGCCACTGTTTCCTGCCTTGACGCCATTAATTATCTTGAGCCTTCCGATTTACCGGAAGTATTTCGCCTTCTCCATATGTTCATCGAACCGGGCGGAATTTTTATCTTTGACATTAATTCTCCCGAGCGTCTACATTCGCTTGACGGCTTTACTTCTGTCGATGAGGACGAGAATAGTCTGTGTCTCTGGCGGGCAGACTTTGATGAGGAAGAAAACGCTCTGTATTACGGGATGGACATTTTCACCCGTAGAGGCAGGTTTTGGCAACGTTCTTTTGAGGAGCACGTCGAATATTGCCACGAGCCTTCAAAACTTGTCGAATTGCTTGCTGAAGCAGGTTTTTCGAACACCGAAATTCGCACGGATGGCCCGCAGAACGAGCTGGGCAGAATATTTATTATCGCGGAAAACACTCCGCATTGAGGTAACAATCCATGGACGAAATCATACGTGCCGTCACCCGTGACGGTTTTGTTAAAATATCAGCCATCTGCGGACGCGATATAGTTGAGCGTGCGCGTCAAATCCATAATCTCAGCCCCGTCGCAACAGCAACGCTAGGCAGAACGCTATGCGCCGCATCTATGCTTGGTGACTTGCTCAAAGAAGATGACGCATCCGTAACCCTTCGAATAAACGGCGGTGGCCCAATCGGCACCGTTATGGCCGTTTCAGACAGCTCCGGAAATGTGCGAGGATATGTTCAAAATCCTTACATTGATCTTCCTTTGAAAAAAAACGGCAAGCTTGATGTCGGCGGTGCTGTAGGAACAAATGGCACGCTTACAATCAGCCGCGATTTGGGACTAAAGGAGCCGTATATAGGTTCAACAGCGCTTGTAAGCGGTGAAATAGCCGAGGACCTGACATATTATTTCGTCGAAAGCGAACAGGTCGGCGCGGCCTGCGGACTTGGAGTTCTTGTTGGCACCGATTTATCTGTAATGTGTGCAGGCGGCTTTATCGTTGCGCTTCTCCCCGGTGCGCCTGACGAGTTGATTAATAAAATTGAACTCAACATTGCAGAAATTGGTCAAGTCACAGATATTCTTCAAAACGGCACTGCAGACGATCTTGTCGCGCGCGTGCTTTCCGGTCTTGATCCCGAAATTCTTTCTCGTTCCTTTGTTGAGTATCACTGCTACTGTAGCCACAAGCGTGTACTTCGCGCGCTTGAAAGCATTGGCAATGAAGCACTTGAGGAAATTGCCGAGAGCGGAGAAAACGCCGAAATTTGCTGTCAATTCTGCAGTGAAGTTTATACTTTTACACCCGACGAGATTCGGTCAATTTCGTCTCAGGCCGAATAATTTTCCATAAACAAAAATCATAACAAAAAAATGGGAAATTCAACTTGACAATTGCCGAATTATTTAGTATACTGGCAAAGCGCTTGAGGGATTGCACATGGGAGCATAGCTCAGCTGGTAGAGCACTTGCCTTACAAGCAAGGGGTCACAGGTTCGAGCCCTGTTGTTCCCACCATTGCGATTTAAGCGCAAACTTTCCCGAAATATCGGGAACTCTCTGGCCCAGTAGTTCAGTTGGTTAGAACGCCAGCCTGTCACGCTGGAGGTCGACGGTTCGAGCCCGTTCTGGGTCGCCAAGGGATGCAATCGTGTCCCTTATACGCCTCTGTAGCTCAGTTGGTAGAGCAGAGGACTGAAAATCCTCGTGTCGTTGGTTCGATTCCGACCGGAGGCACCAACCCCATCGGATGATTTATCATCCGATGGGGCAATCAAAAAATCCGCGTTATGCGGGCGTAGCTCATTTGGCAGAGCGCCACCTTGCCAAGGTGGAGGTAGCGAGTTCGAATCTCGTCGCCCGCTCCAATATTTTTCGCTTTGCTCCAAATATTGAGCGGGCCACGAGATATTGATTTTATGATTTGGGGTTCCCGACCCCAAACACCTTTCGAGTATCTTTTCTCAAAGCACCTCTACTAGCCAGACGGGCGATTCTTCCTCTCCCCTACAAAATCTTCGATTTGGCAAGGATATCAAGATAAAGTAACAACCTATTTGCCTGTTGCATATTTTAAAATACTACTTTATATGGCGCCATAGCCAAGTGGTAAGGCAGTGGACTGCAAATCCGCGATTCCCCAGTCCGAATCTGGGTGGCGCCTCCAAAGAGAACCGTTTATACGGTTCTCTTTTTTGTTGTAATATTCTTCCGCAAATTGCTTCTTTTTTTAAAATCACTTGCATTTTTCATACTAACTGAGTATAATATCACTATAAATTTTATGGAGGTATGCTCGGTGTATACTATTTCAAAAGATTCACTTCTAATTGAAGTTTTGGAAAATGCTCCTCAAACCGCACCTTTTTTTAATGCGATTGGTATGCATTGTCTGACCTGCTCTCTTGCAAC
>CAZLLK010000067.1:0-15213 GCA_964560435.1 uncultured Oscillospiraceae bacterium | reverse complement strand
CCTATCTGGTCATAGTAGCGGAGCGTTTTTGCCGACACTCTGCTTAATTTTGAGAATTCTCCAATTGTTAGCATTAAATCACCGTCCGGTCAATTTGGTAGAAGAACTAGTTCTGTAATTGAGTATAGGGCTTCCAGTAAGGGTAAAGTCAAGGGCTTTTTTAAAAATATATTGTTTGTATTTCCGTTTACAGTGCGGTTCACAAAAAAAGTCAATAAGGCGTGAGCTTTATTGGGGTCTTACTGTGAACTGATAAGGGAAAAATCACGGTCGCCGCGTTGGAAGCTCCCCCAGATTTTGCTTTCCTTAAATTTACATTGAAAACACCGGTTAAAAAGAGGTACAATATGGAAGTACGTGGAATGCGAAAAACAATCAACGGAGGTAGAGATATTATGTGCGATACAATGGTGGCTGTGGGCAGCGTAACAAAAAGCGGAAATGTGATTTTTGCAAAAAACAGCGACAGAGAATCCAACGAATCTCAGGTTTTGCTGAGGATACCTCGCAAAAAATATGATTTGAGCGTTTGCCCAAAGCTGAAAACGACATATATTGAGATTGACCAGGTGGAAGAAACAAACGAAATCGTCATCAGCAAGCCCTCGTGGATGTGGGGTTGCGAAATGGGCTTTAACGAGCACTCCGTAATTATTGGAAACGAAGCGGTTTTCACCAAGGAAGCCTACGGTGAAGCAAGCCTTGTTGGCATGGACATGATTAGACTTGCGCTTGAAAGAACAAAAACGGCGAAAGAAGCCGTCGAATATATAGTTTTCCTGCTTGGGCGCTACGGTCAAGGCGGAAACTGCGGTATGGCGAAAAAAATGCAGTATCACAATTCGTTTATAGTTGCCGACAAGAATGAGGCCTATGTCCTCGAAACGTCAGGAAAATACTGGGCCAGCAAAAAGGTGACTGACTATTACGCAATTTCCAACGGGCTTACGCTTGAAAACGATTTTGACGATTGCCATCCAGACTTGATTCGAGACAGCATTGCAAGAAAAATGTGTACAGGCAGGGCGGATTTCAACTTCCGCAAGTCCTATTCTGACCCGTTGTATTCAAAGTTTTCCTGCTGTAACGACAGAACCTCGCTTGCAAGAAAAATCCTCGGCGCGGATAAGGGACACATCACAACCGAAACGATGATGAAAGCGCTCAGCTCGCATCAGGACAGCTCAGACAGGAACTTTGAAAAGGGCTCCATGAAAAACGTCTGTATGCACGCGGGTTGCATTGTCACGAGCCAGACAACGGCAAGCCTTATCGGTGAGCTAAAAAGCGAAAGCGAGTATTGGTTTACCGCGTCCTCCCTGCCCTGCATCTCCGTCTTTAAGCCCTTTGTTTTCGATTCTGATTTTGAATTGTTCAAAGAGGATGAACAAGAAAAAGGAATCGAATACTGGACAAAAAGGGAGAAAATTTCCCGCATGATGCTTACAAAACAGCTTGATGAAGCAGAGTATTTAGTTGAACGCGACGCTGTGCAGAAGGAAATTCTTGATGTATACGCAAGCATTAATCCTTCAGCGTCGTCAAGAGAGCAAAACGGTGAGGTTTTGCGCAAATGCATGGAAATCGACAATGCTTTTGCGGACAAAATGCTGGCAAAAGGCCACTCCGTGGTACCAAAAAGAATAAAGGGTAATCTTTATTATAAGTCCTATTGGGCAAAAGCAAATGCCGCGTTGAAAGGCTAAATATGAAACAACTCAACAAAATAATCGTCGTTCCCGATTCGTTCAAGGGCGGAATAAGCTCAGGAAAGTTTTGTAATATTGCTCAAACGGCAATCAGCAATATATATCCCGCCGCTCAGGTCGTAACGATACCTATAGCCGACGGAGGCGAGGGCACGGTTGATGCCTTTTTATCTGTCGTTGGCGGAAAAAAGATAACGTTAACCGTGAAAAATCCGTTTTTCGAAGATATCGAGAGCTTTTATGGAATGTTGCCCGACAAAACAGCGGTAATTGAAATGGCGGCCTGTGCAGGTCTTCCACTTGTCAAAGGGCGAGAAAACCCGCTAATTACAACCACGTACGGCGTAGGTCAGCTTGTTAACCATGCAATAAAAGACGGCTGTAAAAGCATCATACTAGCCATGGGAGGAAGTTCAACTAATGATGCAGGCTGCGGTATGGCGAGTGCTCTGGGCGTAAAATTTTTTGACAAATCGGGAAACGAATTCATACCGACCGGAGGGACAATCTGTAAAATCGAAAAAATCGACGTTTCAGGCTTTAAGCTCGGCGTGCCGGTAACGGCGATGTGTGATATTGATAATCCCCTTTTCGGTGAGCAGGGCGCGGCTTTCGTTTTTGCACCGCAGAAGGGTGCGGATGAAAACGCGGTTAAACTGCTGGATGACGGACTTCGCCATTTTGCGGAGCTTGTGAAAAAACAGCTTAATATCGATGTGGAAAACCTTGTCGGAGGCGGAGCCGCTGGAGGTCTTGGTGCGGGCGCTGTCTGCTTTTTAGGCTCAAAGCTAAAAATGGGTATTGACGTTTTACTGGACACAGCGGATTTTGACAGTCTCTTGGTCGACACTGATTTAGTGTTAACGGGAGAGGGAAAAATCGACACCCAGTCGCTTCGGGGAAAAGCTGTCATAGGCGTTGCAAAAAGGGCAAAGCTTAAACAGGTTCCCGTGATTGCTGTTGTAGGGGATATCGGTGACGATATTGAGGAAGCCTACGAACTGGGAATAAGCGGAATATTTTCAATTAACCGTGTTGCTGTGCCGCGCGAAAATGCCAAGCTGAGAAGCGAGAGCGATTTGTATTTAACGCTTGAAAACCTTTTGCATACAATTAAGAGCCTTTGTTAGTTCGCTAGTAAATACTTCTCTTTTATATGTCTCTTGAGTAGCTCCCTTAAGTAAACGCCTTCAACTGTCTTTTTCTTAAAATTTTGATTTTTTATATAATCCTCAATAGATTGCTATAACAAAAGCATGGGTACGAAAAAGCTCCGCGCCCATGCTTTTAAATATCTTTCAGACATACTTCCGTTTTTCCACATTGAATACTCCGTGGGTAGTCAGCCGAAGAGTCGGAATTACAGGCAGGCTCATAAAACTGAGCGTCATAAAAGGGTCGATCTCTCTGGAAACGCCCAGTTCAAACGCACGGCTCTTGGCGTTCTCCAACTCACGGTTGACATTTTCGAGCGTGTCGTCGCTCATTATGCCGGCAACAGGCAGAGCTAGCTCGCCAAGAACTTCACCGTTTCTCATTACGACGATACCCCCGTTGCATTGAGCGACCTCATTTGCGGCGTCCGCAATTTCCTTATCGCTTACTCCAACCACGATAATGTTGTGGGAATCGTGAGAGATGCTGGTTGCCATTGCGCCGAGCTTCAGACCGTAGCCCTGAATATAGCCTATGCCGATATGGTGAGTGTTTTTGTGCCGCTCAATGATTGCAATCTTCAGAATGTCTTTATCTATGTCAATCTTTTCGGCAAAACCGCAGTCATTTGAAACAATTTCTCTCGGAACCAGCCCAATAACTCCAAGCGGCCCATCCGCTTTAAAATCACTTTCCGTAAGCCGCGACACATTAAACGAATTATGTGCTCGCGTAAGTAAACGCGGTTCAATTGCCGGAACGGGAAAATCCCGCATTTTACCGTCATACATTAGCTCTCCGTGCTTATACACCTGCTCGACCTTGAAGCTTTCGAAGCTGTCGATTACAACAAAGTCCCCAACATAGCTCGGAGCAATCGCACCGCGGTCATGTAAAAGGAAGTACTGCGCCGCATTGTAGCTGGCCGCCTTGACTGCAACGATAGGGTCAGCACCCAAAGAAATGGCTTTTTTAATTATATAATCGATATGGCCTTTTTCCAACAGGTCGCTCGGATGCTTGTCATCTGTGCAGAACAAGCATCGCTGTGCGCACTTGCCCATCAATAGCGGTGCCAGCGCCTCAAGATTATGGGCGGCAGTGCCTTCGCGAATCATAATATATTGCCCGCGCTTTAGCTTTTCCATAGCTTCCTGCAACTCGGAGCACTCGTGATCCGATCCGACTCCAGAGGCAATGTAAGCGTTCAGGTTATTATTCTGCAAACCAGGCGCGTGCCCATCTATTTTCAGTTGATGTATCTGAGCGGCGGTGAGCTTCTTAAGCACATCCGCATCGCTATCGAAGACGCCCTGATAATTCATCATTTCAGCAAGACCCAGAACTCTCGGGTTGGCATAGAAGGAATCAATCGCGCGGTAGTCAAGAATTGCACCCGATTCATCGAGTGAAGTTGCCGGCACGCACGACGGAAGCATAAAAAACACATCAACTGGCAGGTTTTCGGTTGCCTGCATCATGTATTCAATGCCGTCTGTTCCCATAACATTGGCAATTTCATGAGGGTCTGTGATGACTGTTGCAGTGCCGTGCGGCAAAGTGGCGTTGACAAACTCCTTCGGAGAAACGAGAGAGCTTTCCATATGGATGTGGGCATCAATAAAACCGGGGCATACGATTTTTCCGGTCATATCAAGCTCGTTCTTGCCCGAGTAGCTGCCCAAACCTGCAATTACGCCGTCAACAACAGCAATGTCATCGGTACAAAGTTCATTAGAAAATACATTTACATAGGTGGCGTTTTTCAACACTAAATCGGCGGGTTCTCGCCCCGAGGCAACAGAGATGATTTTGAGCTTCTTTTTTAATTCCTGATCGAACTTTTCCATCGTATTTCCCCCTTTTTTGAAAGTTTTTTTTACACAGTTGATTTAAAATATGAGTTTATTGATTGTTCTATTGATATTCTTCATTCCCCAACAATTTGCATTATATAAAAAATAAATAGTTGATTATAAATCTTCACACGAAAAATGAAGATTTATAATCAACTATTTACGGTAGTTGGTAGAGACGCTCAACCAAATTATGAGCTTATATAAATCGAGAATTATTATTAATTTGTTATGCTATATTATAAACCATATTTGTAAAAAGTAAATTACCTAAATTGTTAACTTTTTAAAATATTCTTGCAGTAACGCTAAACAAGATGAATACCCTCCTGACCATTTCTTAATGATACGTATAGTCCGCTGTTTGCTTGGTACCCGGCAAAAACGACCATTTCTAAACTTTCGACGTTCCTGCTGCTTAGCTGCTGTCGAAGCCATTGGGCATCCTTTCCGATGCGCTCAAGATGTTCTTCTATGATTTTCCCGTCAATAATAAGCTCAGTCATAAGTCCGGGGCTGTCTCCGGAAATACGCATGTCTTTTAACGTAACAGCGTTGTATTGCTGCTTCTTCAAAACACTTAGCTTCCCGTTTGGCTCAAGTATCGCAAAGTCGACTTCGGCTATATCAAAAATGTCCTTATCCCGCAGCTGCATTAATAGGTCGCCCATGTTGTATTTTTCCTTAAGCATATTTTTGTTAATTATTACGCCATTCTGAATTACAACCCTTGGCTCTCCATCTACTAGCACCCTGAAACGTATACTCTTCATCGCAATATATCCAACGATAATCGGCATAATTGACCATACAACAATCGCAATAATCCCGTCATAGACGTTGATTGTTCGGTCAACGACTAAAACGGCTGCTATTGACCCGATTGTAATGCCTACGATATAGTCAAAAAATGTAATTTGAGACAGCTGTTTTCTTCCCATTAACAAAGCTAAACACAGGAGACAAATAAAAGTAACAACCGATCTAAGCAGTACCTCAACATATTCGTTCAAATAAGCTCCCCCTGTGGAAAAGAAGATTTCACTAGATATTTATATAATCTTTTCAAATGTGATTTTATTATTGTATGAAGATAGGCCGATATAATTACTGGTTGCATCATGAAAAGCAGAGCTCCGAGCACAAATTATAGCGCCACCGACACAACTATTAGTGCAGGTGGCGCGGGTTAATCTTCGATAATGCTTTTTGGCTATAATAAGCGAAAACCTCTAATTGTTATCTGGTTTTATTCGTACTGAATTTTGAAACCGGTTTTTTCGATGCAATTCTTCAGTTCGTTCTCCGTTGCGGGGTCATTGTATTGAATTTCAATCGTGCTTGATGTCAGATCGACACCAACCGCATTTACTCCTTCAATTTTATTCAATGCGTTCTTAATCTGAGTTTTACATTCCTTGTTTTGAATTCCTGCAACGCCGCAAAGCATAGTATACATTTAAAGTCCTCCATTTTTTTCGGGTCTGCTTTCATGCACTCCGACTTTATTACCGTCAATGATGCCTACATCGGCGTTTTCATGAGGCTTCATTTTTCTTAGCTCAGGATTGCTTTTAGGCCTGTCTTTGACTCTGTTCTTATTGTTCTTCATGGTAACACTTCCTTAGAACGTTCATTTCTAATTTTTAACTGTTTATCATGATAACCCAAGGCTACTCTTTCGCTTTCAGCGTTAGGACCATGCTCTTTTTGCTTGGAATTAAAAGCGCCATTTTCTTTTTCGTGTGTTGAAGTACATTTTGAATTACTGATATTGTCCATAAAATCACCTTATTACTTTAGAATATAACCACAGAAATAGTGTTTCTCAAGTAAATTGGTTTATTCGGAGTTTTGAGAAAAGCCAATTACTATCTGTACTTTTGGAGCAAAACACGCCCCAAACCCAGTGTTTTGCTCCGAAAGAAACGCCAAACACGAAAAAAGCAGCTCGTGATTAGTAAAAACGAGCTGCTTTAATAATTTTATGAGATTTTCTGATTTCGGACTGGCGCAAACTTAAACTCCACTGGGGAGTAAAAAATTATTCTGAAAACCGAATATTATGCAGCCCATTAAAAGAACTCTGTCCGAGTTCTGCTCAATAGCATTACTAATAAATAAATCCGCCTCTGCCTAAAAGCTCGGAAAGCAACAATGAGAAAATCAAATCTCTTCCAAGCCCCATGCGTCTAAATCTACCGAAATTCGGTCTAAAGACCTCCCTGAAGTCCTCCCCGAAGCCTTCACCACCTGTGAATCCCTCTCTATATTCATCATCGCCGCCGAACACCTCTCGGAAGGTAGTCGGGTTTACGGAAGTGTCGCCGTTTAGTTCGGGAGCTCCCATATAGTCGGCCATATCGGGATACATTGAACAGAAATCTCTGTGGATACCGGCAGACATCTCTTCCAATTGTTGCTGTGTTGGCATCATACCGTATGAAAAAATCAAATCACAGGTCATCGAAATGTATGGCATTAATTTGTAAAGAATTTCTGGATAAACCGCCCTATATGTCATGGCATTTTCCATAACAGGGCTTACAGCCGCTTGGGGACAGGGCTGCATCATTTCGGGCATGCCGGATTGATTATTTATAGGCACGCTCCCCGTCGACCCAATATTTGAATTATCTTGACCGAACATATTGCTTCCTCCAATATTTCAATTAATAATTAGAAAGACACGTTGCTATCGCCTGTGTCCGCCTGACCCTCCGTGATCGCCTGGCCCACCGTGACCGCCTGGCCCACCGTGCCCTCCATGTCCGCCTGACCCTCCGTGCCCGCCCGAACCACCGGGTCTTCCATGCCCGTCAGGTCTAAATCCGTGCCCCGGGAAACGACCAAACGGAATAGGGAATATCGGAAATACTGAAAATCTGGGATATACAGTATTTCTTGGATAATAATCAGTGGGAATTAACACTATTTGTCCCACAACTAAATTATAGGGATTTAAGCCGGGATTAGCATACAGTAAGTCGTCAATTGAGACATTAAACTGCGCAGCAATGCTGTAAATGGTGTCTCCCGGTTGTATAGCATATTGAAACAAGATATCACCTCCATAATTATTATATGTTAAGAGGTGACTTTGGGTTGTTATCATCAGGCGTTCTAACCGCGCGAAGGAACATGAAAGTCTGACGGCAGCAATCTTAGATTTTAGCACTGTTCTGATAGTTGTTGGCCTGCAAAATGTAAGAGGAAAGTAAAGCATATGTACATTTTATGTAAAACTGGCTGTGGGATAGAAAAAATGACCATATTTATTAAATTTCTCTAATTCTAAAAAAAGAAATCTATTGATTATTTAAAAAATCGTGTAATTATTAATAGTGACTAGAAAAATAGATTGCTTTAATAAATTACCCGTAAAAATAGAAGTTGTTAAGTCTTTTATTTAGGAATGAAAGTTATGATTATTAAGAAAAATAGAAAAACGGATTTCGAACATATTATAAAAAGCATAGCTGATTCGTACGATTCCGATTTGGTGATCGTACGGAATGATAGCTGTGAAGTTTTGTTTATGAATGAGGCTGCAAAGAAGCATTTTGACTCGGAACCGCACTCTGTTACAAGCTGCAAGATAGGATATTCCGATTTGTTTGTGGAACTTTGTGATCATTGCCACAAAAAAGTCAATGTTGATGGAGCACCATCTTCCTTTGATATAAAAGATCAAAACGGGAGAGTCTTTTCCGTTATACGCAATACAATTGACTGGGTAGACGGAAAACCCGCAACGGCATTTATCGTGCGCGATGTCGACGAGGAACGCAGCGCAAAAATGAAGATGTACAATCTCGCATATATTGATCAGTTGACTGGAATCCCCAATAGACAAAAGCTGAAAGAAGACTTTGAAGTTTCGGTGCAAGACATCAAAAACAACAGGGCCTGCGGAATTGTAGCTATATTCGATTTGGATAATTTCAAATCCATCAATGATAATTACGGCCACAACACGGGCGACGAAATGCTGAGACGAATTACGGAGTATTTAGAAGGCGATAGTGATTTTAAGGGACATTTATACAGACTTGGCGGAGACGAGTTTGTGCTACTTTATAAAGAAGCAGCTAACCGTTTTGTGAATCAGTCGGCCTTCCGCTCTTATTATCAAGAGATACTTCAAAAGGCGCTTCTTTCCTATACGATGCCAAACATTGAGGATAAATGCACTCTAAGCATGGGCGTTGCATTATATCCCGCACACGGAGACTCCTTAACGGAGCTTCTGCGTAAGGCTGATATTGCACTGTATAGGGCTAAAAATGAAGGCCGAAACCGAGTGGTGCTTTTTGAAGATAAATATGATGCTTCAAAAAAATTCAAGGATCTGTATATAAATATGCAGCCAATCCTATTAAAAAACGGCAATACATATGGCTATGAGCTGGTAGATAGCAATAGGAGCGGAAAAGAGGACGACGGCTCGTTCAGCCTTTCCGAATTCGACCGTACGCTGGATGCGCTTGGGCTCAATGATATCAAAGACGGTACAAAATATTTTGTTTCCTACACTAAACAGCTGTTTAACAAAGCAGTTCTAAAAAACTTGCCCAGGAATAAATTCGTGATACAAATCAATGCGCTGGATCAGTGCACAGAAGAAACGATGCAGCTTTACAAACAGCTTCGTTCTTACGGTTACTTGCTGTCGCTGATAAATGTGGACATCAATAATTTGAACCAGGATTTGCTGGATTTAGTAGAATACTGCAAGTTCGCAACAGAGGGAAAAAGCGGAAGCGATCAAATGCGCTTGATTGCCGCAAACCCAACAAAGACGTTTATCGCCGCCGATGTTTCGACCAACGAGGAATTTGAAATTGCCCACCGCCGTGGCTTCACGCTGTTCCATGGGTATTACTTTAACCAGGAGCCCTTGACGAAAAAGGAAAAAGACGTTGAGCCGTTGAAAACCAATTACTTCCGCCTGTTGCAGCTAACCAGCACAGAGGATTACGTGGATTTTAATGAGATAAGCGAGGTGATTTCCTCGGATGTTGCATTGTCATATAAATTGTTGCGGCTGCTTAACTCCGCTTCTGTAGGATTGCGCACCAGAGTTTCGTCAATCCTTATGGCGGTAACGTATCTTGGCGAAGATAATCTTAAACAATGGATTTCGGTTCTGGCGCTGCGTGGTATTTCCAACGAAAAGCCACTGGAACTAGTGCGAATGTCGTTAATTAGGGCACGTTTAGGCGAAATGCTTGCGCCGTGCTTCAATCCTCCAAAGGACTCAAAACACGTTTTTATGACAGGCTTGCTATCGCTTTTGCATATTGCGCTGGATAAAACAAAACAGGAGATGCTCGAAGAAATTCCTGTGGCCGACAAAATTCGTGAGTCTCTTTTGGGAGACAGTGGCCCCTACTCGGAGCTTTTGGAGTTTTACAAAAACTATGAACACGCCAATTGGGATGAAATTTCGCGCTTTTCAGAAAAGCATGGCATAAGCTGCGAATCAATCAACTATGCATATATTAAGTCTGTTAAATGGTCTAATGGCTTAATTGATGCGTGCTGAAGAGTGCCGAATAAACACTAATAAAAAAGTGAGCCACTTGGCTCACTTTTTTATGTGCTGCTGTTTGGTCAGGATAAGTGATGCAGCATTTTTTAGCTTCGTGCGTGGCTACTGAACCCGTTATTCCAATGAAAACTTATACCAATGAGACAAAAAAAGACCGCAGCGATTTAATCGCAGCCGTCAGACCGAAGACTAAAGAAACGCATACTCTTTTATAGAATAGCGAACTGGAAATAACATCAATCTCGGCTCCCTCAGACGAGGGAGCTGGCGCCAAAGGCGACTGATGGAAGGGTAAATCAGCGAAAAAGCCCCTAATCGGAAGAAAAATCACTCCCTCCGGCACTTCGTGCCACCTCCCTCGTCCGAGGGAGGCTATGGGAATTTCCTTATGTCTGCACTCTGACCGCTGCGATTTAATCGCTGTGGTTTTTCGTCCCACTATGTTGGCTTACGCTTTCTGAAAAATGTTTGTATATCTCGTGCCACGGTATAGCACGCTTTAACTGGATAAGCTTTACCGATTTACTATTAATAATTCAGCTTTTTTGCCCACTTAAGGGATTCCATATATAATTCCATATACCGACTTGCGCTGATTGCATTCAGCGGATGTTCGTAAATTGCCTCGTTCAATTTGAAGGATTCACAGTCGATCACAAAATGCAATAGCTTTCCCAATGCATTTTTTTCGCCAAGCAGAGCCTGCTTCACAGCGGTTGACAACGGCAGACCTTCAAGAACCTGACCCATAGGTTGATTCATTAATACGTCGATAAACGAGAACATACCCGTAAAGAAACAGTCCGAGACGTTACTCACATAATTAAGCTCGGTTGCAATCAGCTCCATGAGCTTTCCTCGTATAAGAGAGAGCTTAATCATTTCGGCGTTTTCCACATTCTGTAGCTCCTTGAGCATCATAAGGGAAATCCACTGGTACATCTCGTTTATGCCGATATATGACAGAGCCTGAGGAATGGACTCAATTTTGTGTCGTGGCCCCATATAAACTGAATTCGCAAGCTTTAATAGCTTGTAGGTCAGTCCAAGGTCTCTCTGAATGATATCAGATATTGCGGAATAGCTTGGTTCCTGCTTGTTCAGCTCTTCAATCACACTGAACAGATTCAGATTGAGCGACTGGATCTCCTTTGAGTTGACAATTGCCGGTTTGCTGAAAAAGTAGCCCTGAAAATAGTCGTAGCCCATTTCGAATGCGAGCTGATAATCCTCTCTGGTCTCGATTTTCTCTGCCAAAAATTTAACTTTCGATTTGGCTCTGCATTTCTTGATGAATTTACGCTGGTCTTTATAGCTGACAGACGGATATTCCACCTTGATAATATCGACCTTGTCAATCAGAGGTAGAAAGTTGTCGTCCATTACAAAATCGTCAAGGGCAAGCATATATCCTAAATCCCTCATTTTTTCGCAGGCCTCGATGGTTTCCTGCGTCGTTTCCTTACGTTCGAGTATTTCAAACACTACGCGGTCTTTCGGAAGGAGATACGGGATTTCGGTATTAATCAAATCCTTCGAGAAATTGATAAATGCTTTTGTCCCGTCGGTCAAGTCGTTGAGTCCAACAACGAGAAATGAATTATAAATCAGCCCCATTGTTGCCTTATCGTCATCCATTTCAATAAAATAATTCTTGTTACTCTGTCTGTAAAGAAGCTCATAACCATATAGATTCATTTGGTTATCAAAAATGGGTTGTCTTGCGATATAGATATCCATCTGCTTGTATCCTCCAAAAAGTGCCATCTAAAATATCTTATCAGTATCATTTGGTTCCTCGACGATTCTTTGACAATATCACAATACTAAAGTGAATCTTTTTTAGAATACATAGGCAATCGATGATATGAATTATGAGGGGTTACCGTTTGTTGCTGGGGAAATCAACATTCCTCACTTCTGTTTAAGCTCATGGTAACGGCTTTCATTTTACCAATTTCTTCGTTTACGTTTTTAATAGAATCGTTCTGTTTGTGAATGTCTGCCGATACGGATTCGATAGATTCGTTTATGCTGATAACACCCGCGACTAAATTTCCTATTTCGGAAGAGACTGTTTCAAATTTGTTGTTAACATCATTGTTGGTCTGAGTTTCTTGCAAAACAACATTTGCAACGATATCGTTTGCGCTTTTTATTTCCTCCAAAGTTATTAGCAGCTTTTCCATGCTCTCCATACCAGCGATTGCCGATTTGGTTCCGGCCGAGGTTTTTGCCGCGACATCATCAACCTGCATAGATAGTTCTGTTATTATCTGTTGGATGTCTTTAGCCGATTCACTGCTTTCTGTTGCCAAGCTTTTTATTTCGTTGGCAACAACTGAGAAACCCTTTCCGTGCTCTCCGGCTTTGGCGGCCTCAATAGAGGCGTTAATCGAGAGCATATTCGTTCTCATGGTTATTTTGTTAATCTCTTTGAGGATTCTATTAACTGAAAAAATCTTGCTAAGTAGAACTTCCGTTGCCTCGCCTGCCGCCAAAACGGTATCTTTCATGGAATCTAGTGTGACTTTGACATTTGAAGCGCCGTCGTTACCGTTCTTAACGGCAATTCCGACCTCCTCAAATTTCTTTTCCATTTCCGCGTTTAGAACTACATTCTGATTTAGTGAGCTTACAGTATCGGAAACGAGAGAGCTTAGAGCAGTTGCCGAGTTGTTCATTGATTTCGTCAAGGTTTCAATCTCGTATGAAGCATCAGAAATTTCTTGAATTTGGGCAGTTAGACTTCCGATGTTCTGCGAGCTCTGCTCCATAGAAACGTTTAACTGCTGAATAACATTTCCAGTTGCCTGTGCGTCATCTTTGATTCTGTTCAGCATTTTGTTTGAGGAGTCGATTAGTCTACCACCGCGATTTGTGGCAATAATCATCAAGATACCAACAACGGTATACGCAAAAATATATTCTATGCATAATTTCAAAGTTGCTCCGGGCCCGGCAACATATGCTGGGTTTATTATGCTGGCGACTAAGCAAATGGGTATATAGATAACTAAAAAAGAAATAATGATTGGTTTGTTAAAGTAAAGCAGCGCCATCCCCATCATGATGAAGGAGATGATAAAGGTGGCGGCATTTCCGCCCTCTGAAATTGAGACAACCAGACACGCGATGGCGATAATGACAGTTATACCGGCTCCCTTTATTATGTCATTAGCTTTTGAAAAATAGAGAATTGTAATTATAGTAAGTCCGATTATCATGCCGATGTCACTTTTTATTACAGCATCAACTAAACCGCCCGATGCGGTCAAAAAAGTAATCATTAGTGCACCGCATATCCAAAGTATAATTACATTTATCTTGTGCAGTCTTTTCATTAACATTTCTCCTCCAGCGTTATTCAGCACATTAACAGTTAATAATTTTATATTACTTGCCGGTGACTGCGTGGGGATACTCTTCTGAGAAATCTAAAAATTCGGTTTGCCTATTAATGGCCAACATATTTATTTCACGAATAATTAAATTTACAAGCGATTTAAGCAAATATTTGTAAGATTTTGTTATTTAATTATTTTCTCTAAAATGATTACGCTTCGCTTTTTATGTAAAAAACTTTATTCCTTTGCAATAATCAAGCCGGTTCACCACCTTTGGTATGAACCGGCTTTCGCTTTGACTCTCCTATTCAACTTTTTGTTTGTTGAAATGTTTATATGTACCGCCTAGCAATTGTATGATAAAATACCCGTTAGCCTCGCCAATTCCAGCGTATTGGCGGCGTTGATTAGTTGAAGAATTTTAGTACACTTTTTAGTTTAGCTCAGTTTTTTTATATAAGATTGAAGCACAATATTATTTTGGAGGCACCCATGAGTGTTTTAAACGTAGAAAATATAACCCACGGATATGGATCGCGGCAAATTTTGGAAAATGCGTCGTTTCGACTGTTGAAGGGCGAACACGTAGGTCTTGTTGGCGCAAATGGCGAGGGAAAGTCTACCTTTCTTGATATTATCACTGGCAAGCTAATTCCTGATGAGGGAACCGTGAGCTGGTGCAAACACATTACTACCGGCTACCTTGACCAAAGCAGTACCCTTACCAAAGGTAAAACTATTCGCGAGGTATTACGTGAAGCATTCGCGGATATGTATCTGAAGGAAGCAGAAATGCTGGAAATGTATGAGCGGATGGGGGATTGCAGCGAAGAGGAGATGGCAGTTCTCATGGAGGATGTCGGGGAAATACAGGAAATGCTGGATCACAGCGGTTTTTATATTTTGGACTCCCGCATAGAGGAATACGCAAACGGCTTAGGTCTGTGCGAAATTGGGTTGGACAAAGACGTTGGAGAGCTAAGTGGCGGACAGCGAACAAAGGTTTTGCTAACCAAGCTTTTGTTAGAGAATCCAATTATCCTAATTCTCGACGAACCGACCAACTTTTTAGATGAAAACCACATTGTATGGCTTACGAAGTTGCTACAAAGATATGAAAATGCTTTTATTCTCGTATCACACGATGTTGCTTTTCTCAATTCGGTAATCAATGTTGTGTATCACGTTGAAAATGCAACGCTTACGCGCTATAAGGGCGACTATGACAACTTTCTTGTTATGAGTGAGCTGAAAAAACGCCAGCTCGAACAGGCCTATGACAAGCAGCAAAAAGAGATTGCGGGCCTTGAGGACTTTATCGCTCGCAACAAGGCGAGAATTGCCACCACAAATATGGCAAAGAGCCGACAAAAGAAGCTGGACAAAATGGACATCATTGAGCTGGGCAGGGACAAGATTAAGCCGATTTTTTCGTTTTCTCCGGCGCGAACCACCGGAAAAGTTGTTATTGAGGCAAAAAATCTCGTGCTCGGTTATGATGAGCCACTTACCTCTCCTCTTAATTTGCAGCTTGAGAGAGGACAAAAAATCGCCATCAAGGGCGTAAACGGCTTGGGAAAATCCACTTTGCT
>CAZLLK010000066.1:0-15491 GCA_964560435.1 uncultured Oscillospiraceae bacterium | reverse complement strand
TTGAATTCTCGCCTGAAAGGAAGTCTCTTATTCACTTTTACACAAAATTTTCTGCCGTCTCAACCTTTACGACGTGGAAATATCTCCTGAACTTGTTAGTGCTCTATGCGGGCAGTCTGTTCTTTTATTGTCCTAGCGCAATCCGCAATCTTCTTAGCCTGTTGTATGTAAATCGGATTTTCTCTGTACTCCGGCTGTTTTGCCAACTTCATAGTGGCCTTTACAAATTCGGCTCGGTGCATTTCAAGGCGGCGTGCAAAGGTGGCAACATCAAAGGGAGCTTTATCCTTGGCAACAGCCTTGACATCTCCATGCCGCAGATCAGCGCAGGTCTTTCCCTTTGCCGCTTGCTCCATGCGTTTGGCGTTCAGTTTTACGGTTTGCTCTTTCAATGCTTGATTTACAGCATCAATATTTGGCCGTCTAGGTGCAAACCCTTGCTCTAATTCTTTCTTTCCGAAAGGCTCTTTGAAAGTCTTTTCAAGGTTTGTATTTCGCACTTTGTTGCCGTCCTTGTCGACAAAAGTGATGTGCTTTCGGCCGTCCGTCCATGTCGTTTCATATCCGGCAGTGTTCATCTTCTCAATGAAGTCCTCTCGGCTCGTTGCGGTCTGCTTGGCGTTAGCCGCCGCATTATAGCAGTCTATCCGGAAACTATGATGATTTAAGCGCACTATACGATGCCTTTATAGGCGTTATTGGCGGCGAGCATGATTTTATCTATCAAGCCGCATCAAGGGAGCGGGTGCTGGGCGTTTGCCAAGAAATTCGTCACGCATATCTCGGGGAACTGAAAACTCATAAAAATATAGGCGGTATTCCCTATTATGCTTTTTGTATTTTGTGGCCGGAGGCCGCCTTTGTTGCAGCTGTTCTAGAAAACTTCGTTTTGCTTTCAAGAGCTAAAATGTTATATGTAAGCCGCCTTCATGAAGAAATCAGAAAGCAATCACAGCCTGTATTGCTCAATCAAATTGCTTTAATCCATTACTTTCAGGATTTAGTATAGAACGAACTTGAACGCACTGTCGGCAACAGTCGAGTTAAAACGATATTCGGTGAATATAATGATTTGCGCTCGATGCATTTTAAATATCCCCATCTTGATGGGTTCCATACCCAATGGCTTGATTTGCTCAATATTGTCTACCTTTGCTCCAAGCCGGAGCAGCGCAGCTCATATTTAACAACAATACTGACAAGGCTTTTCTCGATTGATGAGGAGTATCTTGCCTTAAAAAGCAGCATTGATGGCTTTGCAAAGCAGAAAGGCATCCGTGTCACAGGTGTAAAAATTGCTGATTGTGTTTGCCCAGATAAAATCGAGTAGTAAGCCTTTGTTTATGAAATGCGCAATGCTCTATGAAGACAGCGCAAAAGTTGAAACACTCAATTCATAGCTGACCAAATCCATACATGGACGTAGATTTTCGATGAAAGTTACCTCGAAACCAAAAAGATGATTGCCAACCTTTGATTAAGCTGAAAGTATTTTGGGCAATAATCTGGACATCGAGCTAAATATGCACGTACAGCTATTTCTGAACGGTCTGGAAAACGCAGAAAACGAGAGCTCCGCCTCCTAACAGCCTGACGACTGATTTCACTCCGCAAATCCGTACTTCAGCTTGATTCTGTCAAGCTTTTCAAGCATGGGGCGAGAAACAAGCCAGAGAAATATAACGGTTGCGATTGCCTGAATTAGGTCAAACGGAAACCCCGTTGCGTAGGAAACAAGAAACATTCCGCAAGTCGGATTTGACTGATACATAACGACATTCGCAGCATTCATTATTCCACCGTATATTACAATCGCGGAAAGTGTGCCAAAAACAGAAAGCGCAAACCTGCTTCTGCCGAGAACGCCCTTTTGAAACAACACCCCTGCAAGCAAGCCGATGATGCCCATTCCAAACATCTGCCACGGAGTCCACGGTCCCTGTCCAAACATGATGTTGGACACGAGCATAGTTACGGCACCCACAAGAAAGCCTGTTTCTCCGCCAAAAGCAACGCCGGAGATTATAACAATTGCAATTACGGGCTTGAACTGTGGCAGCATAAAAAACGCCGCGCGTCCCGCAACTCCAAGAGCACAAAGAACAGATATAACAACAATTTCCCTTGCCTGTGGTTTGCGTCCTTCAAAAACGAGAAAAAAGGGCAGCATCGTTTCCAGAAGAATAAGCAATGAAACGAAATAATATTTTCTGTCCCCAAAATAGTGAACACCGCAATATATGGTCAGCGGTATAGCGAAAAAAATCATTACGACAGCGACGATTGTCCTCTTTGACAGTCGTCGCATCACTTTTCTATCAACGGATATTTTTCCCCATCGGCTAACCGCAGTGGTAAATACTGGCAACTCCGCATTATCCTCCTGTGGCAGTTTTGGTGGTGGCGGCACTTCCCCACCGCAAGCTAATATTACATCCTCTGCGGTAACAGATTCGGGCAGCAAACGCCGTGCCATACGGTTAGACGATGTGGTGTAGAAGTTATTTCCACCGAAAAATTCGCGCGGCGGAGCGGATGTGACTATACATCCATCAAAAAACAAAGCACAGTGATGAGCGTATTCGGCACAAAACTCTATGTCGTGGCTTACCATGACAACTGTTACACCGCTCCGTATTAGGGTTTGCAAAATTTGTGCAAACAGCATTTTAAACTCAGCATCCATGCCCTTTGTCGGTTCATCCAAAAGAAGAATTTGCGGTTCAAGAAGCAGTATTTTCGCCAGTGCAACGCGCTGCTGCTCGCCGCCGGAAAGGTCGTAGGGATGGCGGTATAAAAGCCCGTCCAAGCGGCATAACCGAGATACATGATCAATTTTTTTATTATAGTCATCGTTACGCTTACCTAATATTTCCGCCAAATCCTCACGAACAGTCTTTTTGACGAACAAAGTCTGAGGATTTTGAGGTAGCGCACCAACTGTACCGGTAACGCTTATTTTTCCACGGTATGGCTTGTTGAGTCCGGCAATCAGCGAAAGTGCTGTGGTTTTTCCCGTACCGTTTCCGCCCAGAATCGCTAACAGTTCTCCCTTTGCAACAGTGAGTGACAAGCCTTTAACCACGTCGGGCATAGCTTTTTCGTACCTGAACGATACGTCTGACAGAGTGATTACTGGTGGAGTGACAATGACATCTCGAGTTTCCGCATTGGAAGAAGCTTGATGTTCGTCATGCCACACGAGTGCGTGCGTTTCCGCAAATTTTTGCAGCCACTCTCTCCCATCGCGCACAGTTACCGGGCATTGTTGCTCATTTGGAACTGCGGCGAAAATTCGCATGGGCGCTGGCATAGCAAGAAACATTGCGTGTCCTGCATCCTTGAGTTTTTTCCCCACCTCACGCGGTGATCCGTCACAAATGATTTTTCCTCTGTCCATCACTAACACGCGGTCACACAGTGGAAACACCTCTTCAAGCCTATGCTCTGTCATTATCACCGTCATGCCAAGCTCACGGTTAATACGGCCTACTGCTTCCAGAAACTCTCTTGCCGCGATGGGGTCAAGTTGACTTGTCGGTTCATCCAGGATAAGTACAGACGGCTGCATTGTCATAATAGAGGCAAGGTTAAGAAGCTGCTTTTGTCCGCCTGAAAGCTCCGTGGTGTTCTTGTAAAACCAGCTTTCAATACCAAAAAAGCTTGCCATTTCGGCAACGCGGCCACGTATCGTCGGCGTGTCGCACCCCAGACTTTCAAGTCCAAAAGCAAGCTCGTGCCACACCTTGTCCGTCACTATCTGGTTTTCCGGCGACTGGAGCACAAAACCTATTTTTGCGTTCTGCTCCCGCTGACAAACTTCTTGCAGGGGTTTTCCCTCGAAGAGGATTTCTCCCGAAAGCCCGCCGTGGGGTGAAAGCACGGTTTTTAGAAGCCTCAAAAGCGTAGTCTTGCCGCTGCCTGAAGCGCCTGTAACGGTAACGAATTGCCCCCGTTCAACAGAAAATGTCAACCCGTCCAGTGCCTTGTTTGTCTGTTCGGGATAGAAAAAGCTTAGGTCTTTGACTTCAAATGCGTCCATTTTCTATTCTCTTTCACATTAATAATTATCGGTGTAATACACAGCGCAAAATATATCACAAATACACTGAAGCTATATGCGTTCAATTCATTGCCCTTTATTGTCGGGAAATACCGCCAGTATGTTGCCTTAAGGCAACTGCCCGCAACGATATATGCACCAAATAAAAACAAAAAAGCCAACGCCGTCCGGTCGCGCCTATCGAAGCGGTATATTGAAAAAGCAGTGCGGCCCTTCAACCCATAGCCCCGACTTTTCATGCTGTCTGCCGTTTCTATGGCGTTTTCGAGCGACCATGTTACCAGAATAGACAAAATGGAAAGCGCATTCCTTATCCGTCGGAATGTCCCCACGTTAGAATTTCCGCGCCCCAGACTTTTTCGAGCATCCGAAACCGCCTTGATCTGCGCCTTGAATTTCGGCACAAAGCGCAGCGTCATGGATAAAACCAGGCTCATTGCAGGGATGATGCGCCCGAAAAGATAAACGAATTTGTCAGAGGTCATCACGGCGTTATAACAGGAGAACCAGCAAGCGACTGCAGCTAGCATGGTAGCAGCAGCAACACCATACACAACGCTTTCAAGCGTCAACGGATTTCCACTGCTAAGATAAGTCAAAATTGTCCCGCCCTGGTGGTTAAAAGCCGGATTTAGAAGTGCAGTTACAAGCATCATCGGCAGCATATACAGCAGCATAAAACGGGCAGCTTTTCGTCCGTTAAGATACACGGAATAAGCAAATGCGCAAGAAAGTGAAGTTGCAAGCAGAACAGGGTGTATAAACACCATAGAAAACGTGAGCACCAGCCCGAAATACACGAAATTTACGATGGGATGATAGCTCGAAAACGTATCACGATTCTGCATTTTGCAAACCACCTGTCGTGCCCCCACTGCCAACGTCATAACCTAAATCGCAGGTATAAACCCACTCGATAACATCTCCGTTTTGGAGCTGATAGCGTGAGCAGCCAAAGTTTGGCACCCACCCGTTAACCTTATACAGCCAGCCCGAAAGCTCGCCGACATCGAACTCATACAAATTACCTATTCCCTCTATGTACGCACTGTTGTAAACGGGGGTATTGACAGACTCCATGTGTATACCTTGCTGTTTTAGCGTTCGTTGAAGGACATTGAACACACTTTCTCCCTCATAAAAGGTAACGTTTGACGCTTTCAGTATCCAACCATCCTCGGGCACAAGCTCCCGCTTGTCCTCGTCCAGCGTATTCATATTAGATAATATGGTAGCGCAGGAAACTGACACAGTGCAGGTATACATCACTTCTCCGACTGAAACGTTCTCCGGTTCAACAGGCACAGGCAAGCCCGACGGTACGGGGTCTGTATGATATCCGTCCATTCCCGTTTTCGGATTTATTTCCATTGTGGGTGAGGGCACCGCGCCGGGTTTTGCAGACTGCTCGTCCGCAGTCGATTTCGCAGGTGTGTTATGCGTGTCGGCATTTTCATGCATTTTCACAGGCACTGCGCTTGTTTCTGCGTAGGCGGCTTTTCCAGAAACGCCCCAACCACGCAAACCCACTCCGTTACCGCCTATGTAGAACGAAACGGCAAGCGCAACAACAACTAGGATTAGGACGATTATCTTCCACTTACTGTTTTTCATATGTTTCCTCCACATTGCCTACTTCAAGTGTAGCGCGGGATTCCGGAATCTGCCTTCGTCGGCTTACATCAGCCTTGTGCTGCCGAGCATATTAAACAGCATTTGGGCTATTTCACAGCGGAGAATATTCGTCGTTGGACAGATATCCATATCATCCTTATCAAGGATATCCGTCTTATAGCAAAATGCTAACGATGGCTGCGACCAGCTTGCAGCACTTGTATAATCACCGAACTGTGCGAGAATGTTACGTACTGCCGTCGTATCAAGCTCGGTCTCCATTCCGCAGAGCTTTGCTGCCCTTGCAACCATAGCTGCCGCCTCTTGCCGGGTTATCGTGCCGTTTGGATTATAGGTTATATCAGAGGTCCCGTTCACAATACCGTACGAATTTGCCGTTCCGACATAGGGTGCACACCATGTTTCCGACGCCACATCTGAGAACTTTCCATTTTCCTTTGGTGTTAGCCCAAGAGCGCGCACTACAATTGCCGCGAATTCTGCACGGGTCATTGTATCGTTGGGGTTAAATTGTCCGTTTCCCTTGCCGTTGATTATTCCTCGCGAAGCAAGCGCTTCAATTGCAATTCGGTTTTCGTGGGCGCTGATGTCATCAAATGTCAAGTCCGGACATACAATGGGCATTGCTTTGATATCGGCGTGCTTGTTTGGAAGATAAACCGAGGTGGTCGTGTCATTGCATTTTTCAACATCAGTCATACAAAACAGACTTGTTTTACCGCCTTCTGCTCTCTGTATTGCGACAAGTGCCAAAAACGCCTGCTCCGTTGCCATTTGATTGGAGGCTCCTCCCATGACATGGACAAACCCGCCATCCTTTGCACAGAAGGTCATCAGCTTATCCGCAAGAGTATTTCCGTTCTTAATAAATCGACTGTCATCAATCGGAATATTCAGCTCGCAAAGCGCGAGAATAACCTGCGCAACGCTTTCAGAGTTGGAACTGTCGCCGCTTGTAAACCCTCCGTCGTTATCCTGCGTTTTTGAAAGGAATGTCAACGCTCTATCTATTGCCGCTTTTACATCAGCACGGTTTTGATATCTTGAAAGCGCAGATACCGCCATTGCGGTTATGTCGGTGCCGGCAGTTCCTGTTTCTGCAAGTGAAAATCCGCCGCTTGTCAGCTGGCGGGAGAGTATTTCGGCTATGTACATGTCACGCGTCGCCTGCACAGAAGTGCTTATATTTATCGGTATTTTATAATTGCCACTGTCCAGCGCAATAAGCGCCCAAGCTGCACCGTTAACTCCCTGCCAGACGGTTTTTTTATAATCCCCCAGCGCAGATAAAAGGTTGTAGCCACCAACATTTGACGGGTCGCGTCCAAGGGCGGTTAACGCCAGAATAACACGGGAGTATTCCGTGTATTTTTTTTCGTGCAAAACGCCGTTACAGGCCTTTACATACTTGACAACAGCGGCGTAATAGTCGCCAGAGTAGCTCTTGGGAACTACGTAATTTGAACGAGCAAGCCCCAGCACCGCCCAGTCTCCTGCTACAAATCCGAGCTGCGGTGTTTTTGCAGTTTCCAGAACATAATTAGCCGTACCGTTTACGCCTTTGCTAATGTTGCTTGCTGATGCGGTCTGTGCAGCGGCGGAAAAGAATATTGTCAGTGCCGCTATTAGTGCGGGCAGCCTTTTTGCCGACCATATTTTCATGCTCATCTCTCCTCCGGCTCAACTTGACGCACAAGCTCCGCAATGCGGTCAATGTTCTTGAGGATATAGTCATAACCGCCCTTTGAGTGCGGAATCATGCATTCACTGCAATCCTTTATGCCTTCCGGCGTTAAGGAAAAGCTTCCTCCGCATTGAGCGCCCAACGCATAAAGCGGGCAGTAGCAAAACAGGCAATTAAAGCTATCCTTGTCATCTGTTTTGTGACAAGGGAAAAATTCGCAGTTTATATTGGTGAAATGCGAAAAATTATTTGCTGTGTCATCTGACTTCATGCTTTTATCTCTCCCTTTCACTCAGTCTGCGGCGTAAGCCGCCGCAGACTGAGTGAATATTTATTTTTCAGCGTTTTTACAGAAACGCATGAAAACAGTCGCCGCCTGAGCGCGCGTCATGCTTCCGTTCGGAGAAAGCGTGACTGCGGTTGTGCCCTTGATAAAGCCTACAGCGTTTGCCCATTTAACCGCATTTTGTGCCCATGAGCTTACGCTACTGGCATCGCCGTATTTTGAAAGCTCTTCGGTTTTGGATACATCCAGCTTTTTGAACTGCGCATAGCGGTACAGAATTGTGGCTGCTTCCTCGCGCGTCACGTTTTCATCTGTTCCGAAGCTTCCGTCTCCACGTCCATTTACTATTCCGTTTTTACTTGCCCAGACAACGGCATCGTAATACCACTCGCCTTTAGCAACGTCGGAAAAGCTATTCTCGCCAGACACTGCGGGTGCTCCCGCAAGGCGATACAAAACAGTCGTGAGCATTGCGCGGGACACTTCGGCGTTCGGGGAGAAGCTCGTTTCACCCGCACCCTTCATTATGCCTTTTTGCGAAGCATACTGTACCGCATCGTAATACCATGCGTCCGTATTCACATCGTCGAATATGCTTACAGGAGTATTCGTGACAACAAAAGTTGATAAATGCTTTACTGTGACCTCTACAGATGCTTTGCCGTTATTGGTAACGACCTTTCCGACAAGCGTTTCCACAGTTCCGTCAGCGCTGATTACTATTACTTTATAAGTGTCGCCGGTCTTGTAATTTCCCGTCACGGGGATGGAAACACCGAGTGAGTTGCCGCCGAAAGTTGTGATTTTCTTTCCACCAGAGCTTATGCTGATTTCTACTATCGCCGCCTTTTCAAGGTCAGATGCGGGCAGATTAACGTCCTTTGCGGACTTGGTTTCAATCGTCATTTTAATATCGGAGCCGCCAGCCTGTGCCGAAACAGAATCAAGCGTGCCGTTGGGAATGCTCACGCTTCCGCAATCGCTCTCAACACTGAGCGCACCTGAAGCGTTTTCCGCAATCTCCTTTACAGACGACACAGGGACTGAAACGGATACTGATTCCGCAGAACCCGTGATTTTAGGAGCTATAACCACCCTCCCATTGTTTTGTGAGAGTGCGTTTTTTATTCCCTCCGCGCCTATGGTTGCTTGGGCTTTTCCGTTCAGTGCAGTCACAGTGGGGGCAAGCCTTCCACTAAAGTTTGTTGTCTCCGTCGGCGTGCTCCACTGCTCCAATGTGTAGTCCTTTGTGAAGAACACCACGACATTATCGCCGTTTTTAAGAGGGCAAGCCGCCATATAGGAGCTTGGAATCACGCCGTTGACCTTGTACATCCAGCCGGAGTTTGCTCCCTCATCCAGTTCTTGAAGGATTGTTCCATTGGGAGTAGTAATGGCATATACGTAGCTTCCTCTGGATGAATAGTTATAGCCGCTGTCCCGTAAAGCTTTGGTGAATACGTCAAAAACCGTAGAGCCTTCGGGCAAATCTGTAATGTCGGTCTTGACTATCCACGTACTTTTGGAGTTTTGGAGTGTGAAGGAAACTGTTAGCTTCTCCGCCACTGGTTTGGAGGAAGTCGGCGCGGTACCAGTAACGATCAGATTGGCGGTTACAGGCTGATAATAAAGCTTTTGGAAGTCCGCATTTTCACGATATTTCTCCGCATACTTCCCGTACACTTCGCTGGAAAGATAGCCTGTGACCGTCACTGCCTTGCTTTCTGTCTGGCGTGTTACCAGCATATTCTCATGGCTTATAACCGTCACGTTGCTGGAGCGGAAGGCACGCCATTGCTCCAGCGTCTCCCAACCGTCCATGGCAACAGGAACGATGCCGTGATTTTCAAGTTCCTTGGAATCATATACCCAAGTAAGGGAGCCGTCCTTGAGGTAGGCCTCCTGAAAAGCATGGAGGTCGCTAGTAATGCTTTTTGCGCTAGTATTTGCGTTTCTAATACCGTCAAAATAGTGTGCTTTGGTCTGGGTCATCAGGGCAATTTCAGCATCGATTTCTCCCTGCGTCAGCGGCGAAACCGATATCTTGAATTCTTTTGAGGCTGATATCCCAGTGGATTTGTCTGTCAGCGAAACGGTCAGGGTCGCCGTCTTTGCAGATTTGCCGGGCAAGGGACGATATGTATACACCCGTGAGGCATTATTAACATTAGGCGTAACAAGCACATCCGTGTCACTGCTTTTCAGCGTGACGGGATAATACTTTCCGTCTACCCCAAAGTCCTTGGTGGTTGGAAGTTTTATGTCATTGGACGCGGTGTAAACGCCGTCCGTTTCCATAAGCTTTGCACCAGTAACATAGTCAGTCAAGCCCTTTGAAGCAAAGCCTCTTTCGAGCTTATCAGATAATTCCTTGCGAAGAGCCTCTGCCGCCGCTGGGTTGCCCTTGACCGTAATAGGATACGTTTTGGACATTTCGATAGCAGGCTGACTGTAATTAAACTCTACGGTTACAGTCAGCGTGACCGACTTATCAGTTGGAAGAGTCTTTATTTTGCCCACATAGGGGTTATATATATTGTCGGCAGAGCCACTCTGCTTTTCATCGCTGATAGTCAAAGCGCTCTCGTCCGAGACCGAATAGGAAAGCTTAACCCAGGTTTTCCCGCCTTTTCCTCCAATGTATTTTGGAAGGTCAAAGTTTCCACCAGCTTCGGTCGGTAAAGAAATCGAGGAAAAAATCTCCGTGTTAAGATATGTTTTCACCTTATCGAGATTCCACCCTATAACCGCGTTGCTTGAATAAACTTTAGCCGCTCCGCCCTTAGTCAGCTTGAAGGTCACCGTAATACTGTTAACCTTAGGGCCGCCAAGCGAATTAGGGTCGGAGTAATAATAGGTAATATCACCGTTTTCTGCAACGGCAGCTCTCTTATCAGCAGAGTTCTCAACGCTTTCTACAGAAACTGTAAGGTCTCCGTAGCCGTTTTTTGTAAGTGCGGCTTTTAAAACGGCGTTAACATTGGTATCGATTCCGTAAACAGGCTTCAGGTGATACCATCGCAATGACGCAACTGCGTTTTCAAGATAAACCGCTGGATCGACTGATTCTCCCTCCATCGCTTTCTTTGGGTAGACAAGGATATCGAACTTTTTTGTGTCCGACGCGCCGCCACAGGCTATTGTGGCTGTTAGTGTTACTGTGATGTTGTCGGTTTCCGGCAGAGTTACCGAGCCGTCATTATTAATTATTTGGGGCTTATCACTGTCCCATGTAATTGTACAGCCGTTTGCGCCGCTTGCGGCAAGCGTCAATGTTGTATTCGCGCGGATGACTGCGGGAATTCCACCAAGGTCGGCCTTGCTTGACGCTACTGCGGCCGTTTCGGATATCAGCACAGGGCCAGCAGCGTCTGAGACGGAAGAAGAGTTTTCATCACCAGTGACAGAAACGCGCAGCAGCTTTCCAACGTGCGCGTCCGCAAGCGCAAAGCCTTGACCTGTTGCGCCGCTTATGTCAGAAAAGCTTCCGCTAGCGCTGTCACCTATCTGCCACTGATACTTAACACCCGTAGCTGCGGTATCGCCCGCGCCCTTTGCCTGAGCTGTAAGGTTTTTACCCGAACGTGCTGTCCCGTCGATTGAAACGCTGACGACGGAAACTTTCACGCTTCCGGTTTTCGCCTGCCAAGCGAGAATTGGGTAGCCGCTGTTTATATAATTTTTGTCGGATATCCATACAGTTGCTCCAAGAGTCCCTGACAAATCTTTTAAGGCGGCAGTCAACACTTCGTTAACTGTATAGCCATTGTTAACTCCAATCGGTGTCGAATAGGCACCCGAAAGGCAGTAGTTGTTTGTAAGAGAAAGCCCTGTCGTTAAATATCCCGCAAAAGCTCCGACCTGAACCGAAGATAACGATGTGTCATAAGTTACGCTTCCTGTAGTGTAACTGGAGGATATAGATGCGCCGCTGTTGACATACCCTGCAATGCCACCCGTTGCAGTGGAAGCAGTGGCCTTGTATTTTACAGTTCCAGTGTTATAGCAGTTTGTTATCGTACCTTTTTCTAACTGCCCCGTTAAGCCCCCAACCTTTTTTCCGCCTGTAACAGAGCCGCTATTATAGCAAGAGGATATCCTCGAGTTACTACCGGAAGTATATCCAGCAATTCCGCCTACGCACTGAGTGCTTGTGCTTGTACCGCCACTGGATACGGTAGCAGTATTCCCACATGACTCAATAACGCCCTCGTTTTTTGCCGCAATTGCCCCCGTATTGTTTCCGCCTATTACAAAGCCTGTAGTTACGAGATTTTTAATTATGCCCTTGTTATACGCGAACAGACCCTGCCACGCACCACTGCTGTCAATACTAAGCGTCACTGTATGCCCATTGCCGTCGAAAGTGCCAGTAAACGGTGTGCTTGAACTGCCATAAGGCGCTATGACGGTTATGTCGGCCATAAGCTTATAATTTCCCGCTTCCTCCATGGTGGCGAACTCCCCGTCAGTGCTGATTTCAGTCACTGTCTCCGCCGCCCAAGCCGCCCCTGGCAGCAGGCCAACTATCATAACCATAGCCAGCAAGAGAGCCAATAATTTTTTCTTCATTTTCTTCTCCCCCGATTTCTTAATATAAAAAACAAAAAAAGCTGCAACGACATAAAGTCGTTGCAGCCGATTTTTCTGCACAGTGAAACTTAGGAGCCACCGTTTTTGATTACGGAGCTCCCCCCTATGAAACACTTGCCAAATCAACCGTACTCAGCAGCAATTAGGCAAACATTTCAAAAGCCCTGCCGAAATTAGCGGCAGAACTAACAGGTGCATTTCATAGCAGGTCTTCTGACTCGCGCCAACGGAATTAAATTCCACGCACGTGTTCTGCCTTCTCAGGTTTCCCCAATGACTGACTTTCATCAACGAACACGGCTAAAGCGTATACAGCGGCGGTACCGTCCGTGGTTTTCACACGGTTCCCTATTCTTCCCCAAGGGCCATACGCCCAAGTGGACACTTGAAATGAATATTCAATTTAATGTGACTATGATACCATACCACAAATTTCCTGTCAATCTCATCGCTGCAAGCTGCAACCCAAGTGGAGGATTGTTCAACATTTTTTCTTTGTTATAATAAAGATGTTGTTTAAATAGTTTGTGCTCCTTATTCCTTTTTCCTCATCAAAAGAGCCGTTTGCAGTTGGAAGACTGTGAACGGCTCTTTGTAAGTATTCTTTATTTGGAAAATCTTCATAAATGAGTTTTTTCATAAACTCGTCAATATCCTAAATAAAGTCCCAGCAACTACTACGGATATTACTCATCAAAAGTTTTCGTACATTACACGTAACTAGCAGTTACGCAGACTTCACTCTATTGCTGAACTTTCAATAGTTTTATTTCATTACCAACAACTGTTGAAATATGTCGATTTTTGCTAATTTGTTTTAGTAACATCGCGCCTCTCTCTGCAACTTGTACGCATGCCCTGTTTCCCCTTATTATGTATTGGATCATTTAACAAAAGTGCGAAACTGAGTGCTTGCTGGTTTTATCATTCGTCTGTTAACTGGATGAGCATGTCGGTTATTTTTGTTTAGCGATAATAATAGCAACATATTAGGAGGATTTAATCTGCAGTCTTCGTAATCCTTCTTTGAGCACATGCTCAGAACGGAAAGATAACTATGCTATTTTAAATTCATTCCAAGCAGGCAGATAGGTAAAGCAAGGCCAAAAGCCGTCGCGCTGAAGCGATCTCCTCATTTGCTTGTCATATTCCACTTCCATGCCGTTCCAGCGCATCCAAATACAAGCTCCGTAAAGCGCGGTGTTCAAAATGTCCTGTCCGTTGGATTTTGATAGGTCGTTTAACAAAATTATGCTTCCATCCTCGACACACTGCATCCAGTTGACGGAATTGATTATATCCACCTGCTCGCCGCCCGAAATCATGGTACGTAGCAGTTCGTCCTGGTCGTTGGGAAATTGCTGACCCGCTATTTCAAGATTAACATTGAATTTGTCACATATAGTCTGACGCACCAGTTCATTTGCCTGAGCATCCGCGGTCAAATCACTCAAAATCGGCTTAGCCAGCACAATTGTCGGGCGCTCCTCAGCGGTTTTCTCCTTGGAGGTACCTCAGCCAGTCATCACTAGCATAGTCATGCAAAGCACTAGCATTCCGCTGATAAACCGAGTTCTTTTCTTTGCCTTGTCTGATTACTTCATTACTATCTCCCCTATTTGTTTCTCGCCGTTATACATTTAGTCAGTTACAAACCAGTAGTATAATAACTAAAAAAATGCTTCACAAGCCACCGGGGGAGATATCTTGTCATACTTTAGATATAACAGTCAATCCCACTACTCAAATCTCCTTAAAACATTTCATCCCCAGGGGAGGCTTGCGCGGCGTTTGCACTTTGATATAATGATTACGTTGTATGTAATTTACGTCCTCTCCACTTCGCAAAAAGTCGCTCACAGTCGGGATTGTGGGCGGCTTTTTGTAATGTTTGAACGCTAAATAGCAAGCCGCCCGAGCACTCTATCAGACGGCTTAGTTAAAGAGATTTTTTCAAACTCCAACCCGCATTTATAGCGTTCCCTGCTGCGAATTGGTTTTGCAACACTCCGAAGGGTTATTCACAAAAGTTGAGGGTATCGCACCGAAAAAGTAATCCTAACAAGCAACAATCACCCCCCTAGGGGCTTGCGGCGAGCTTAAATTCTGTGTAATCTTTAATAGCACCTGCATAAATCTTCTTTTATCGACATAAATAGACAGTTTTAAGGAATCAATTAATGAGCCGCTACATAATAAAAAAAATTAATATCCCTCCTGGTATTGTTGGGAGTGTATGTCCTCACCTATGGTATGGGCAGACTTTTGCCGGGCGACCCGGTGGACACGGTGCTTGCCGGTACTCAAAACCCAACTGCCGAAGAAATTGCTTCGGCACGTGAATACCTTGGGCTTGACGAGCCACTCGTGCTCCAGTATTACAAGTGGCTCACGCACGCACTTTCAGGTAACTTAGGGATTTCCTATCAATCAGGACAGCCTGTTGCACACGAGCTTGCGGTACGCTTGCCTCAAACAATGCTTTTAACGCTCGGCTCAGTCATAGGCTTCACAAATACATCATGTCTCAGCTCACTGAAGAAAAGCTGTTTGTTCAGTCATAGGAAAGCAGAATTGGACTAATGATATGGGACACAAGAAATCTCGCTGAATAAGGTCGATTTGCTTGAATTTGAGTTTCTGCCTAATCCGCTTAAGCAGGCGTATAGGTGTGTTACCGCATATTCCTAGAGCGTTGGGAGATAGCAACGCAACAAGCTCATCATCACTCATCAGCCCTACAGAAACCATACTTGCAAGCTCCATATGATGATGGTTGATGTGCTCCCTGCTGCTGCCGTGGGCAATCGTCAGTTTTCCGCCAACCTTAATATTTGCCGCCAGACTTCTTATTAGGCTATACGGGTTAGGAAAGTGCGGAAATGCGTTGTAAACTACGCAGCAGTCAAATTGGCTTTCAAACTGTGTTGTTTCTGCATCAGCACAAATCAATGTAACTCGAGGATCACATAATTTCTCTTTTGCTATTTCAATCATCTTTTCGGATATATCAATGCCAGCAACACGGACTACATTGCGCTTAAGATAATCAGGAAATAAAAATCCGGTACCGTAAGCCACATCCAGAACGGTGACGCCCGCCGCAATTCCCACATTGTCAAGTATAGTTTTGATAATGCTTTCGTCGCGAACCATATCGGCATCCCACTCTGGAGCCAAGCGGTCAAAGAATTCTATTACATCATGCTTGTTCATAATTGCTCCTTTAT
>CAZLLK010000065.1:0-15527 GCA_964560435.1 uncultured Oscillospiraceae bacterium | reverse complement strand
GTGTTTGGCTACGGACCAGAAGGTCGGGGATTCGAATTCCTCAGGGCGTACCAAAAAAACCTGTAATCTTAATGATTACAGGTTTTTTTACTCGCTCCCAAAATAGAGGGGTTGTTCTTAGTTTGTTCTTTACGCAAGCTTTTTGACCGTTTTTCATATATTCCATTTTTGAAAATCGGATAGCCGCAACAGGCTTCCTGTTTTCAATATAGTTCTTGATGCTTTTAGCAGATTTATCGAGCCTGCCCTTTGCCTCAATAGGCATAATATTCATCCAGCCTGAACTACGAAATCAATTTCGCTGTTCGCATTTTCCGCATAATAACGTGGCTCCACCGAGAAGTTTTCTTTTATTCGCTGAAGCACATAGTTTTCCGTAAGAACACCCTTGAACTGATCGTCACTCTTGAGTAGTATTGCCTCGTTTTCGATTCCGGCCATATGCTTTAGCAGGCCGGTATCTGGGCTTACTATATATTATTTGCGATTTCCATGAACTCCGTAACCGCCAAAGGATGCCCCGATATCTGAGCTTACAACAAAAACATGAGTTGTGATTTTATGAATGTCTTTTACTATTCGCTTTTCTGCTTTGCGGGGAATCACTGTGTTTATTTTAAATTTCTTACCTTCGTAGCCAAACCCCTCAAACGCAGTAAAACCTCTGTCGTTTTTTATCAGATACTCGATTATCTTGTTCCCGTCGTCCTCGTCTGCCATAAGCTGCAAATTCGTTTCTCCCAGCGCAAGCTTGTTTTCCAAGACAGAGCCAAAATATATTCCGGAAGCAAAACCTACGCAATAGGCAAGCAGCCAGAACATATTGTCCGCCAGCGTAGTTATAACAGCCGAGGTAACCAGCCCCCAAATAACACATTCAAGAAATGCCAAAAGCGTTGATGCCAGCCTTTGTCCTTTTACCTGCATTATCACTCGTATTGATTGTACTGACATTTCGATTATTTTAACTCCGCAAATCAACAAACAGGTCAGTATTTGTGGAAGGCTATTTAATAATTCAGTCATTTGCCAACGGCCTCCTTTAGGCTTTTATGGGTTCAGATATCGAACCGCCGTTACTCATCAATCACTTCAGCAGACCCCGCAACAAATCAATCGCATCAGAATATCGCTTATTGAAGAGATTACCTCACTGAATTTTTTACAAAAACTTTATCATCTTTAGATTGTAAAACGGCTCGCGAATTCTAATACATCCGTCTTATTTTCTCAAGTGTAGCATAATTTCTGCGGTAAGTACAATCCTTTTTCATCGCGGCAAAGAAACTCTTGCAACCTAGTCGGCTCACTGTTACGGGCACAATATTTCCACAGCACATCTCGACATGTCTACAGGCTGTGCGCCTAACCAAAGAAAGTATCCCCTACCGTTTAAAAACCATAGGGGATACTGTTGTCATGTTTCTATTTGTTAATCAAGTTCGATTTTTCCAACAATCTCTGCATAACAACTGCGACTTCAGCGCGAGTTATGTTTGCTTTTGAATTTACTGTGTTTGACGTTTCTCCCTTTATCACTCCGGTGTCAACGCACTTAGCTACGCTGCCTATCGCGAAATCCGAAATCGCGTTGCTGTCCGTATATGCGTTCAGAACCGATGTGTCCGCCTTCGAGTTAAGCCCGGTCAACTTCATTGCTCTTGCAACTATGACCATTGCTTCCTCTCTGGTGATATTATCATTCGGGCTAAAGGTATTGGCATCATGTCCCGTGATTAGTCCATAAGAAACTGCTGTTGCAATATAACCGCTATACCATTCCGTGCTTGCGACATCCGCAAATCCACTAGCTCCGGTGCTTGCTGTCAATCCAAGTGCTCTGACTGCGATTGCTGCAAACTCAGCTCTTGTTATATTACGGTGCGGCTCATAATTGTTGTTGCCTACACCAGAGACGACCAATCTTGAACCCATATTATTAATTGCATCCTCAGCCCAAAAACCTACTACGTCAGCAAACTTTACGGGATTCCAGATTACTGAATAGGTGCTGTTTGTAAGGCTGTTTATCTTGGCATAACACTTTCCGCCTAGATTAACAATGGTTGTTGGTACATGGCGGAAGCTACCGTCACTATTAAGTACAATTCCTGTAGTTATTTTTGCGGGGTCAATTCCGTCAGGTATTGTGACCATTCTCTCGACGTAGCCGTTGAATTTAACTACTTCAACCGTCTTACCGCCACTCGTGCAGGAAATTTCAAACTCAACAGGCTTTATTACCACCTGATAATTGTTCTTGTTTGCGGTATCCGCAACTATTTGAGCGGTATTACTTGATGAATTGGAAATCCGGATTTTAACTGCAATATCCTTAAGTGCAACATCTTTTCCAAGCTGTGCGGATATGCTATCAATATTAATCTGTGAAGCTGGAAGCTTATATGTTGTGTTTTCTGTCTTTATTTCAAGCACGGCTTCCTTTGCTTCCATGTTTTTCACTGTCTGGCCAGTTAGTTGACCTGAAACAACATCCGATTTACTGTTAGTTGGTATTGTAATTGTGTTACCATCTTTCATGTCCTTGATGATAGCATCAATTTTGTCTTGGTCAATCTTTATTGTTGTAACAGACTTGCCATCAGCAGCTGTCTTATTATCAACTGTTCCAACTGGCTTTGTTGTGTCGCCTGTTGTTCCTGATATTGTATTGTCAGGCGAACTGCCCCCGCCTGATATTACAGGTGTTGTCGGCAAAGTATTAGCTGCTAAAGATACGCCAAATTTTTCATACATTATATGAATTTTATTTGAATCCTCATCTAGTTCCGTTTGTAGTTTAAAAGCACTTACATAATAGCCATCCTGTATATTTATTTCTACAGGAACGGTATATTTGATGTAGGTCTTATTAAACATATTAGTTTCAATTTCGTCCTCTGTGCCTGTTAATACATTTTTGATTTGTTCATTAGTTATTGCATAGTAAAAGTCGCCTTCTAAACACCCGGTGTCCTCAGTTATTGTTAGCATCATCTTATTACTTTTTGGTGTGCTTAATGGAAATAATGTAACAGTTATTCCTCCAGCCTGTTCCATAACTTCTACAGTTATCGGGTCGCTTGCAAATGATTTCGGATTTTTCTTGTATCTTATTTTATAGGTTCCGGGGGCTCGCATAGTTAGCCTTCCGTCAGGGCACGTTTCGTAAGCGGCATCTGACTCTGCGCTCAGCTTGTACTCCATTGTTGATGTCAACCCAAGAATTTCTCCAGTATTTGTATTATAGCTTGCTGGATCAGCCTCTATGTTGCTTGGCGTTTTCTGAGTATCTCTCGACAGGCTGTTTGATGCTGCTGAAACACCATATTTTACTACGAAATTGAAACCACCAGCTTTGTTTACTATAAATGCGCGTATATACTTACCATCTTCTATTGTTATTGGTGTTGCAGACGTATATTTACTGCTCTCATCAGTGTAGCAAATACCACCTACGTTAGGTGGCGCATTATCTGTGTCATATATACCATAGCAAATAACCCCGCCGCTCGGTGTGTCCTCAGTTATTGTTAGTAACATTTCGCCATCTTTTGGTGTACTCAAAGGAGCTAATTCTACTCTTAAACCTCCTGCAACTTCCTCAATAGTTATACACGCAGCATCACTTGCCAGGAGCGATTTTGTTTCTTTATATCTCACATTATAAGTCCCGGGCGCTAAATCAGCTTGGCTTCCTTCTGTACATTCTTTATATTCAGAGTCTTTCGCTTTGTATTCCATTGCGTTTGTTGTACCAGTTATTGCGCCGTTTTTTAAACCGAATTTCGAGTAAATAGGCGCTACCTTTGGCACAAGCTGTGTTCCCCTTGTCGCTAATACTTTCTGGGTTATTGTACAGTATCCCAGATGAGTTTCTTCTTGGGCTTCTTCTGCCATTATCTCCACCTCTACTGAATATTCTCCAACTGAAAGGTTGTCATTCGCAACTACTGTAAAATATGCAGTGTCACCACTATCAAGAGTTGTTACCGGCTGAGTTACCGTAAAGCTAGCTGGATTTTTGCCGGATACATTTATGCGCAGCTCAGAAAGATGAGTCTCTCCGATATATTTAAAATTATAATCTGCTGTTTCTTTATCTTCAGAAGCATAACCCGCAACTAATGGGTTCAAGGTTTTACTAAGTATACGAGTTACCTCTGCGTGTGCTGGAATTGACATTGCTGGCACTAAAGTTAATATCATACATAGTGCAAGGATGGTGCTGAGTATCTTTTTCTTTTTCATAATTTACTCTCCGTCTCTCTTTTTATAATGGAAACCATTTTGATTATTGGGTGGTTTTAGTGTCCGGCACGAATGTCGCACCTATTCGTGAAAATTCGTGCTGCACATAACCTTTGTAGTGTTTGGCAAAGTGTAGCGTCACGCTCATCCGGGAACACTTGGTAGCAGTCCTGACACCATTAACGCTGCCCAAACAATGCTAATATTTTTATTGCGCATTTTCTCTTGCTCTCCTGTTTCTCTGTTTATTAAAAGGTCAAAGTCAACGAACTAACTATTGAAAATAAATCAATAATAGAATTTTCTCACTTCTGATAACTGCACACGCCAGTTTCCGTAGGATGCTCTGTATAAATTGCAAAATCGCCATATTTGCAGTACCAGCACTCGCGGCCGCAAAACAGCCGGTCCTCGTCCATTTTATAAGCATCGCAAAAGTCGTTGCGCTGTACTTCAAGTTTACCGCCTGCCGCCTTTATCTCTGCGGTTCTGTCGCACGGTTCTCTCATCTTCAAAGTCACTTCCCCACGTATATTTTATCAAGCAAGATTATACAACAAAGCCACGTCCAAAAACCGGCCGTGGCGTAATTGACGTGTTTGGGAACGTAATTGACGTGTTTTATAGTTTAATATTGCAAACGGCTAAAACAAACGTGCATCCCGAAGATGCCATTCTTGGCTCGGAATATCGGCGTCGGCGATTTCCATGATTCACAGCCCAGAGAGCAAATGAGCTGTGTGCTTGCATGAAGATGTGCAGGGATTTTTCAGGATTTCCACCTTTTCTTTCTCCTCGACCAATCGTCTGTCTCGCTGGGCGAGTTCAACATTTTTATCTTTTGGGCTTTTTCTAATTCCTTTACTCGGTATTTTAATTCCGGCGCGAACTGCGGTGGCTTTTTTGCCTGACCTTTTTCCTCCGCACAGCTTGGCAGCTTATACTTCCTACGGTAATCTCACACCCATCGACAGACAGTATTTATGTCGATTTCCATTTCCTCCGCCATGCTGGTTGCTGATTTGTGGTTTTCAATGATATAGGCTGCTGTCTGTTCTCGCATCTCCGTGGTGTACTTCGAGTTATTGTTTGGCATAAAATTCATTTTCCTTTCTTTCTGAATTTCTATGCATATGCTCTAACACACTCACTCTCACTTTTTCAACGCAGTCCACTATTATTTATAAAGGAGATAAGTGGCATAAAAAGCTTAACCAATAACATAATTTATAGATAATTGCATATTCAAGGCAGCCTTATTCCTATTCAGATTATTAGGAAGGAGCCAAATAATGACGGCTGAACATAAAAACTCGGAAAACATTCCGGATAAGAAAATATTAGATAAATGTATTACCGCCCTTGAAATTGCGATTGAACAAATCAAGAAAATCGAAAATGGTGAACCCCTTGAGTGCAAGGAAATAAATCCTAACGGCTTTAAAAACTGTCCGGGCTCTTCTGATAAAGCCTTTATTGATGTTTGCCAAAAGTGCTCAAAATATACTGATTATAATGAACCTGCTAAACTGCGTGAAAAAGCGCTTATATCTCTTGAAACGGAGTTGTTATCATATGTTAAAGAAACATATAAACAAGGATATAAAAATGGTAGCGATAAAATAGATTATTTTGAAAATGATATTGAGCGCAACTTGAGAGTTTCTTTGTTTGATATTATTGAAAAATGGCAACTCTCGCAAAACATCACTATATTAAAATAATGTACAAAAAATACCCAGCTGTAAATTAATCGGAGGAATATGTATGGATGATTGCAAACATAGTGCACAACAATTAGCTATCCTTGCGAACGTAATTGCAGTTGCATTATCAGAGAATTTTTCCGTAGCTGAGCAAAATTTAATTGGAAACGTGATTGTTCAAATCGGGTCAACCATACTTACAATTGCAGCAGCCACAGACTGCTGTAATAATGCAAATTCCGAAGATTGACATTACAAGCGAGTCATATCATTAGAGATAAAATTTTCAAGCAATGCAAAAGGTTTTAATAGCATATTAATTTGGGTGTGTTATAATCTAAGATATTTTGATTGAGCATCGCACGATTGCTAAAGACCCGATTTGGGCGGAGGAAACATGAAAATCTCACGCAAAGCATTGATTTGGTTACTTTCATTACTTTTAACTTTTACAACATTTACAGCGCTTTCAACTGCCGATGCGGCTAATTACGCGGTCAAAGACGTCACCTTGCAGCCAGGGAGCTACGAGGCAATGATGAATTTTTGCTGGTATTCAAATGTCAGCAGTTCAGCCGCTTATGTTCAGCTTGCAAAGAGTTCCGATATATCAGGGAGTGCTTTTCCCTCCTCGGCAAAGCGGTTTTCCGGAACAATCAGTACTGCAACTGCCGGATACTATTCAAATAAAGTTACCGTGACGGGGCTATCTCCGAACACCCGATATGTTTACCGTGTTGGAAATGGCACGAGCTACAGCGCAGTTTACAGCTTCGAAACAAAAGAAAGCGAAAGCTACAACGCAATTTTCATCAGCGACGCGCAGATTGGTGCCAGTAGCAACATATCAAACGACAAATCAAGCTGGGAGAACACACTCAAAACGGCTCTCGGCAAGTTCGGCGACGCGAGCTTTATACTTAGTGCAGGAGATCAGGTCGATTATTTTTCCGAGAGCGAATATGACGCCTTTTTGTCTTCTCCGTTACTCCGAGGCATCCCGATAGCACCGACCGTGGGAAACCACGAAAGCCTTTCAAACAGCCCAATTTGTTCATATCATTTTAACGAGCCAAATGAATCTGCCACCTACGGGACAAGCCCAGCAGGAGGAGACTATTGGTTTAGGTACGGCTCCACCCTTTATATGGTGCTTAACACAAATAAGACCGACACGGCTTTGCACGATGCCTTTATCGGACAAGCAATTGCCGCAAATCCTGATGTTACGTGGACTGTTTTGATGTTCCACCAGTCAGTTTACAGCTCCGCCACTTACTCCGTAAACTCTTCCATTGTGTCCTTGAGGAAAAATCTTTATCCGGTTATAGACAAATATCATATCGATATTGTGCTTTCCGGCCACGACCATTGCTATACCAGAACCTATCAGATGCTGGGTGGAATGGCGCAGAAGGATCAAACCGTCGACGCGCAGGGTCACGTTGTGAATCCGACAGGCACAGTATATATCACCGCCGGTTCCTCCAGCGGTAGCAAATACTACGATATGAAAAAGACCCCCGAATCTTACGCGGCTGTACGGAAGCAGCTTTATACGCCTACTTTTTCGAATATTTCAGTTACCGCAAGCACGCTAACTATTACGACCTACCGTGTTGACACTTTGGCGGTAATCGACTCTTATACCATTAAAAAGCAGACCTCCTCAAGCTTTGTAGATGTTCCGGACAGCGAGTGGTATAGCTCCGCCGTCAAATTTATCGCCCAAAAGAGCATTACGACAGGCACCGGAAACTCAAGATTCAGCCCCAACGCATTGCTTACCAGAGGACAATTTATTGTTATGCTGATGAAGGCCTGCGACATAGTGCCCGATGCAAGTCCCTCCGATAATTTTAATGATGCAGGAAATACGTATTATTCGAACTATCTGGCTACCGCTAAGCGCCTTGGCATAACTCAAGGCGTTGGCGGCAATTTGTACTTTCCGGAAAACAATATCACCCGCCAAGATATGTTTACGCTTATGTACAACGCACTAAAAAATCTTGGTAAGTTGCCAACCGGAACAATAACAAAAAGCTATAGCGACGAGGGTCAAATTGCGATATATGCCAAAACCCCAATAAACTCTTTCACGGCAAGCGGTGTGATTTCGGGAAGTCAAGGCAAGGTCGACCCCGCGGGATTGTCGACCAGGGCACAAATGGCACAGGTGCTATATAATCTGCTCTCAAACTGAGTTGTAATAGCCGTCTTATGCACGCTTGAATTGCAAATCGGAATGACCTCGGCAATTGATACGAAATATTTTCCCATGCAATAACGAAAAAAAGGCTCGTAAATTGTTTGTTAATATGCAAAAGAGCGCAAGTTGGTTGGCTAAAAAGCTAAGCACTTGCGCTCTTTCTTATTTACTGTTACATTTCTAACTCGTGCAAAATAGCAATCACAGCATTGCCGCCAAAGAGAAAAAAACCCTTGTTAATCAGCTCTCATAAGGGCTTGGCAAGCTATAGTCCCATCGTTTACTGCCCTTATATGTATTACGGAAATTATTATGACGTCCATCACCACAATACCAAAAATAGTCATTTGGCAGCACTCTGCCAACGTCTACCTCGCCATTTTTTTCTCTTTGCCATCTGCCAAGCACGTCATAGCTCATCAGGAGCAAATCATCCTTTACAGGTGTACTCGCTTTGTATCCGAATTGCCCCGGGGCAGTAGCAACTGCCGCAATTGTGTCGCCATATCCGGCATCCACACGATTGAGCACCGCCCACGCAAGGCAAGCTTTTTCCGTGTCGCTTGGTATAGACCCTCCTTCGCTGTACATGATTTTTGCAATTATCACTGCATCCTCGTCGGTATAAAGCTGTTGCAGCGGTTCATCTACGGCAATCATATCTTCCTCATACCACAGCTCCTGAGCACGAACAATTATTGGGTCTGTTTCCGGAAGCCCCATAGCCCTTGCAAGCTCGGCTATTTCGTGAACCTGCGTCTGGCGTTGAGTCCACACGCTGATAGCCTTAGCGCTTGTCGCTGAACCCTCCGCGATAAGGCACAGCACAATCGATACGACCATAAGCTTTGCTATTTTTTTATTTTTCAGTTTTCACACATCCTTTCAAGTTGCTCCTCAAATGCGGTTGCTCCCTATTCTTATTAACAACTCGCATTGGGGCCGGCAATGCCAATTCTGTGAACGTGTAATCTTATGCCAGTTTATGAATAATTATGTGTTTTTTAAACTTAATCGTCCTTCTAACACGCAAGGCACTCTTATGAAAAACCTTTTACGCAATTCACATCAGCGCGAAAAAAGCACCTCGATTTCGTATGAAATCGAGGTGCTTATCAGAGTGTCAAACAAGTCCCACATCGCAAAAAGCAGCGGAGAAAAAATCATAACACATAATTGAGCAAAGTTATTCAATTAAGCTTTGCATTTTATCGTCCAGCACCTTCTTATGCGAAAAAACGGGCAAGCTCTTCGGGCGCATCCACAATGATTGTTGCTCCCGCCGCCTGTAGCTCCTGTTTATCACGGAACCCCCAAGATACACATATATAATCTACCCCAGCATTTTTGGCGGTTTCAATGTCCACTTCGGTGTCACCAATATATACTGCTGATTCTCTATTCACATTCATTTGCTGAAGGGCAGCAAAAACCTTATCCGGATATGGCTTTCTGCGAATTCCTTCTGAATCTCCGATTACTACTTCCATTGTGTCCTTAAAGTGTAATTCCGCCAGTTCCTTTAAGGCATTATCAATCTTATTTGAAACAATCGCCAGCCGATAGCCCTGACTTTTCAGCTCACGCAACAACTCCGCCAACCTCTCATACGGCTTCGTTTTGTTGCGGCAGTTCATGGCGTAATGATTGTTAAAGAACGTAAATATTGCATCAAATTGAGGATGCTCCTTTCCTCCCGGAACCGACAATTCAAGCAAGCGCAAAACGCCATTTCCAATAAAACTGCGAATTTCGATTCTTGTTCTGGCAGGTAATTGAAACTCCTTCAAAGCCGCATTTACGCTATCCGTCAAATCGTCCAGTGTGTCAATCAAGGTGCCGTCCATATCCCATATTATTGTGCTGTATTTATTCATCCTTTTCTCCTCCGAAAAAACCGTGCGTGATTTATCTCTGCCTATATATTAGCAGAGATAAATTGAGACTTCAATATGTACTTAAATTCAACCTCCTGTACAATATTGCAAGCCGCTTAACATTGTACTATAATAATAAATATTATCGCCAGCTTCAGCAATGCCGTATGGAAAAAACAAGAGGGGAGAAGTCCGCATGAGCAATTCTGCTGTTAGCACTATGAAAATCGGAGCTGTAATCGTGGCAGCCGGAATGAGTTCACGCATGGGAACTTTCAAACCTATGCTCCAAATAGGCTCCATAAGTGTGGCAAAAAGAATTATCTCCACGCTTCAGCAGTCCGGAGCGGAGCTTGTTGTCGTCGTCACGGGCAACCAAGCGGATTTGCTGGAAAAGCACCTTTCAAAAACCGGTGCTGTTTTCGTCCGTAATGAGAGCTATGCGAGCACTCAGATGTTCGACTCCGCAAAAATCGGCCTCGAATACATTAAAGACAAATGCGACCGCGTACTGTTTACACCGATAGATGTTCCCTTGTTCACTTCTCAAACCGTTTCCGCCTTGCTTGAGAGCGATGCCGACTTTGCCGTTCCCGTTTGCAACGTCACGGAAGGTCACCCTTTACTGCTGAAAAGCAGCATAATTCCCACTATCCTTGATTACAAAGGAGCAGAAGGACTGCGCGGTGCTTTGGAATTTTCGGGCGCGAAAAAACAAACGGTTGCCGTTTATGACGAGGGCGTCCTTTATGATATGGACACGCCCAGCGACTATGACGAGCTTGTTAAGCGCCACAACACCCAATTGTTCAGACCGATTCTCAGTCTGCGCCTTGCGCGTGAAAACGAGTTTTTTGGTCCCGACGAGGCAAGGCTTCTGCGGCTAATCCGCGAAACTGGCTCTGTAAAAACGGCCTGTAGCCGCCTGAAGCTTTCATACAGCAAGGGTTGGAAAACTCTGCACCAAATCAGCGCAGGTATAGGTTCGCAAGTTGTTATCAGCAATCAGGGCGGAGTTGACGGCGGTTCCACCTCACTAACCGAAAAAGGCGAATGGCTGCTTGAGCGTTTTTCACAGTTTGAAGCCTGCTGTAAGCAGTTCGTGGACGAAAGCTTTGATAACCATTTCTCAGAATAGCTTTTTTTAGCTGTCCAAAATGCTTTTGCGCCCCCTACTGTTGTTGTGCTTCAATCATATTCTTAGATTAACCCCATGCTAAAGCAAAATCGATGCCTAAGTGCGTCATATTTTTCTCATGCCGAGTTGTTTTTTCGTACAACTCGAGTTATGATAAAAATAAGCTCTCACTTTAATCTTTCAAATAGTAAGCAAACAAAATGCAAATACTAATTTTTCGATGACAACAAGCCCCCTTTCGGGCGGAAAGCGTGGAAAAAATGAAGCTAATTAACACAACCGAGGCGGTTGGGCATATTCTCTGTCACGACCTCACGCAAATAATCCCCGGCGTTACAAAGGATGCGCGCTTTCGCAAAGGGCACGTCGTTGCCGCAGAAGATGTTCCTGTGCTTCTTTCCATGGGAAAAGAGCACCTCTACGTCTGGGAAATGGTTCCCGGCATTCTCCACGAGGACGACGCGGCAAGAAGGCTTCTTGCGCTTTGTAAAAACGAGAATATGAGCTCCACAGAACCAAAAGAGGGGAAAATCGAGCTTATCGCAGACTGTGACGGGCTTTTTTCGGTCGACGTTGAGCGACTTTGCGCTGTCAACAGTCAGGACGAGGTGATGATTGCCACCCGCCACGGAAACACAGGCGTTCACAAGGGCGACAAGCTTGCGGGAATGCGTGTAATCCCTCTTGTGATTGAAGACGAAAAGTTAAAAACCGCTGAGGAAGCAGCCGGAGCCGCTCCGCTTCTGCGGCTTATTCCCTATAAAAAACGCACAGCCGCAATTGTAACAACGGGCAGTGAGGTCTCAAAGGGCATAATCAAGGACGCTTTTACGCCAGTGGTTGCCAAAAAGCTAGAGGAATACGGCATTTCCGTAATTCACCACGCAATTGTGGGCGACGAGCCTGAAAAAGTCATTGCGGAAATCCTTAAGGCAAAGGACAGCGGCGCCGACATGGTTATCTGCACGGGCGGAATGAGTGTTGATCCCGACGACAGCACCCCCGGAGCTATTCGCGCAAGCGGTGCAAATGTGGTTCGCTACGGTGCGCCCGTACTCCCCGGCGCAATGCTTTTGCTCGGATATTACGGCGACGGAACTCCTGTTCTCGGACTCCCCGGGTGCGTTATGTACGCAAAGGCCACAATATTTGACCTGATTTTGCCCCGCATCGCTGCCGATGTCCCCATTACACGTGAGGAAATTGCAAGGCTTGGTCACGGAGGTATGTGCCTTGGGTGTGAAACCTGCCATTTCCCCAGCTGTGCCTTTGGAAAAGGGAACTAAGTTGCGTTGAGCAACGCCAAAAACGCGGTAGCAACAGACGATAGCAAATTTCAAATAGTCATATGGAAACAATAAAACTGAGGTACAAGTATGGAATTCAACCACTTTGACCAAGCCGGAAACGCAATTATGGTTGATGTGTCCGACAAAGAGGTCACATCAAGAACAGCGGTTGCGCAGGGCAGTATAAAGGTTTGCACGGAAATTTTAGATGCCATAAAAAACGGCACCTCCAAAAAGGGCGACGTTCTCGGTGTCGCGCGAGTCGCCGGAATAATGGCAACCAAGCGCACCTCCGACCTCATCCCCATGTGTCACCCGCTCGCCCTGAACAAATGCTCCATTGAATTCGACATCAATGAAAACGCCGGCATGGTCACCGCCGTATGCACCGTGCGCACGGACGGTAAAACTGGAGTTGAAATGGAAGCTCTGACAGGAGTTTCAGTCACTCTGCTAACAATTTACGATATGTGCAAGGCGATAGACAAGCGTATGTGCATTGAAAACATCTATCTCGTCAGCAAGCAGGGCGGAAAGTCCGGCGATTTCAGCTTTGAATAATAAGATACCTCAGCCAATGTCACACATTCCACAAAAAAGAGGTTCTCCCCATGCTTGATAAACTGGGTCGGTCAATCGATTATTTGCGAATTTCCGTTACAGACCGTTGCGACCTGCGCTGCACATATTGTATGCCCGCCGAGGGTGTGCCGCCTTTACAGCACAGCGAAATTCTCAGCTATGAGGAAATTCTGCGAATCGTTAAGCTGCTTGCGCAGCTTGGCGTTAAAAAAGTGCGCCTTACTGGTGGCGAGCCGCTTGTCCGTAAGGGTCTTGCCTCGCTCGTTTCAAAAATTAAGGAAATTGGGGGCATCGAATGGGTTGTGCTCACGACAAACGGAGTATTGCTTTCCGAGCATTTGCCCGAGCTTGTTTCGGCAGGACTGGACGGAGTCAACATCAGTATAGACGCTCTTGACGAAAAGGTTTTTGAGCAGATAACACGCCGAAGCGGAGTCGAAAAGGTGCTTAATTCAATTGACGCCGCGCTAACCTATCCACAACTAAAAGTAAAGCTAAACTGCGTACCGATGCAGGCTAACAGCTCCGAAATAATCCCGATGGTGAAACGTTTTCTGCACGACGAACGGCTTTCGCTCCGCTTTATCGAGATGATGCCGATTGGACTTGGCAAGGAAGAAATCGGAATTTCGGATGATGCGCTCCGCGCCATGCTTCAACGCAAATTCGGAGAGATGACTCCTCTCAAGCACGAACCTCTCTGTGGCCCCTGCCGCTACTATAAATTCGAAAATCTGGCCGGAAAAGTCGGTTTCATCAGTGCCGTGAGCGATTGCTTCTGCGATACGTGCAACCGAGTTCGGCTCACATCAAGCGGTTTTCTAAAAACCTGCCTGCAATTTGACCGAGGCGTACAGCTTCGTCCGCTCATGAGCGAGCCTGACAAGGTCATTTTGGAATCAATAAAACAAGCGATTTGGGAAAAACCCGAACGCCATGTTTTCACGGAACCGAGCGGAGCTTTTCTCGAAAAACGCATCATGTCACAAATCGGAGGCTAACCATGGAAAATGTTATTGCGGTCTGCGTAAGCGAGCATAAGGGTACGCAGAAAACGAATGTAAACTCAGCGGTTTTTATAGAAGACTGGGGAATTGAGGGCGACGCCCACGCGGGCAACTGGCACCGTCAGGTATCACTGCTCTCTCACGACAAAATCGAGGATTTCCGTGCGAGGGGTGCTGAGGTTAAGGACGGCGCTTTCGGTGAAAACCTCGTGGTTTCGGGAATTGATTTTCGGATTTTACCGCTTGGCACGCGCTTTGCCTGCAACGACGTATTGTTAGAGCTAACTCAGATAGGCAAGGAATGCCATAACGGCTGTGAAATATTTAAGAAAATGGGCGACTGCATCATGCCTCGAGAGGGCGTATTTACTCGCGTTTTGCACGGCGGAACAATCAGCGTTGGAGACCTCCTCACTGTGCTCCCACCGGAAAAACAATAGATTTATAAGGAGTAATCATTATGAAAAAGTTTCTCGTGCTGACTATCGCATTACTAATGGTGTTTTCTCTTGCCGCCTGCGGAAACTCCGCCAGCAAAACCTCCGCACCCCCCTCGGCAGAAGGCACGGTTTCGGCTAAGCCTGTTGAACTTACAGTTTTTGCCGCGGCCTCGATGACTGAAACACTCAATCAGATTATTGAGCTTTACAAAAATGTCGCGCCCAATGTGACAATCACACCCACATACGATTCTTCGGGCACTTTAATGACTCAGATTTCCGAAGGTGCTGAATGTGACCTTTTCATTTCCGCGGCACAGAAACAGATGAACGCTCTGGACGTTACCAAGGACGCTACAACAAACCCCGACAAGCTCGACTTCATCAATCCCGACACCCGCGTAAACATACTTGAAAACAAGGTCGTTCTTGTCGTTCCCGATGGCAACCCCGCAAACATAACAAAGTTTGCCGATATTTCAAACGCGAAGCTAATAGCTCTCGGCAACAGCGATGTTCCCGTTGGAAGCTACTCGCTTGATATTCTTTCTTACCTCAAGCTTGATGTAAAACAACTTGAAAGCGCAGGCAAAATCACCTACGGCTCCAACGTCAAGGAAGTCACCACTGAGGTTTCCGAGGGCACCGTTGACTGTGGTATTGTCTACGCAACCGACGCGAAATCCGCAGGGGTGACGGTCGTCGACACCGCAAGCACGGATATGTGCAAGCAGGTCATCTATCCCGCCGCCGTACTTAAAGCAAGCAAAAACGCTGAAACCTCAAAGGCATTTTTAGACTTTCTCAAAACGGACGAGGCTATGACGATATTTGAAGCAGTCGGTTTTCTCCCTGTAAAATAGGTATAAAAACTCATCTATTAAGACAAAAGGATAAGCTGAGATGTTCGTAAATCAACATCTCAGCTCATTCGAACCGGCTAACCACATCACATTCAGGGAGGTCGCCAATGGACTTGTATCCGCTTTATAATTCGCTCCGCATTGCCGCGATTTCAACAGTCA
>CAZLLK010000064.1:0-15656 GCA_964560435.1 uncultured Oscillospiraceae bacterium | reverse complement strand
GCTGCAAGAGATTCTTGGACAGAATCTGGAACCTTGCGGAAGCACCGCTTGAGGGCGATGGGTATTCCAAGGACAATGAGGCGGAAATCCACAAGGCGATTAAAAAAGTCGGCGAAGACATTGAGAACATGAAGTTCAACACCGCCATTGCAACCCTCATGGCACTTGTCAACACCTTCTGCGAAAACAAGCCGACAAAAGGCGACATCAAGGCACTTGTTCTCATGCTTAGTCCGTTTGCACCTCATGTTGCCGATGAGCTTTGGGAGCTCCAGGGTTACAAGGGCTTTGCCTGCCTCCAGCCGTGGCCAAAATATGACGAGTCCAAAACGGTCGATGCTGAAAAGGAAATTGCGGTTCAGGTCGGCGGAAAGCTTAAAACAACTGTAATAATCCCTGTCGACGCGGATGACGAATCTGTTAAGGACATCGCCTGCAAGGACGAAAAAATTGTCCGTTTGCTTGAGGGGATGGAAATTGTTAAAACAATTGTTGTAAAAAACAAACTTATTAACCTCATTATAAAACCAAAAAACTAAGAGATAATTGACTAGTAAAAAAAGCAGAGGCATACTATTCTTTGGTATACCTCTGCTGATTATTTGTAAAAAAGCGCAAAATATGGGTATAAGTATAAATTCGATATGCTATTGACAAAGACGAAATAGTCTGTTAATATGAGAATTGTATTCAGATTGATCAGTTCGACTCATGCTCTAAAGCAAGTCTTTTGATGGTTTGCTTCAGAAAGTATGGGTTTTTTTGTTTTTATCGGATATAATATTTTTGGAGGTACTATTATGCATAACGGTACAGTTAAATGGTTCAATTCACAGAAGGGCTTTGGTTTTATTTCCAACGCTGAAGGCGGCGACGATGTTTTCGTACACTTCTCCGCTATTGCTGGCGACGGTTTTAAATCTCTCAACGAAGGTCAGGCTGTCACATATGATGTCGAGCCCGATCCCAAGAGCAGTGGCAAGCTTCGCGCTGTCAATGTAATGCCCGCATAAGCTTTAAGCTTAAAACAAGAATCCCGCCATCTGTTTAGATGGCGGGATTTTTGCTATTTGAAGTTCTGATTTATATATTCACAGGCAGCAATAGCTGAAACGGCACCGTCTGCCGTGGCGGTAGTCAATTGTCGGAGGCGCTTTTTGCGGCAGTCACCCGCAACATAAATACCGGGGCGTCCTGTTTCACAATCCTCTTCCGAGGCAATGTATCCGGTACTGTCGAGGGGTACGAGACTTGAGAACGCGTCGTTCTCGGGAATGAGACCGATTGCGACGAAAAGTCCGTCACAGGGAAGCTCGAGCGTCTCGTTCGTCGCATTCTTACGAAGCTTGAGACTTTTGAGCGCTCCGCTCTCAGTTTTGATTTCTTCGATTGCCGTGCCCGTTAGCGCTCGAACGTTTGGTTTCGCCAAAAGCGCTTGTGAGAGCTTTTCCTCGCCCGTGAAATAGTCGAGATTCTGTACCATGATGACTTCCTTGCAGACATCGGCTAGCAAGGTTGCCTCTTGAAGAGCGGAGTTGCCGCCGCCTGCGACAGCAACGGTCTGGTCGCGGTAATACTCCCCATCACAGACTGCGCAGAAGCTGATGCCGTTTCCGACGAGATCGTATTCGCCGTCTAAGCCCAGCATACGGTGCTTTACGCCTGTCGCGATGATGACGGCTTTCGCTTCAAACGTTGTACCACTCTCGGTGATGACGTGCTTGGTTTCTCCATCGTCCTTAATTTCGGTCACGGTTTCCACCTCGACCTCCGCACCCTGAGCGAGAATCTGTTCAAGCATTTTGTCGGCAAATTCGTTGCCACTCATGGAGAGCGTACCGGGGAAATTTTCGACCCGCGGAGAATATGTAATCTGCCCTCCGAAACCGCCCTTTTCAAGAACCAAAGCGCTTTTCCCGTTACGAAGCGCATAAAGCGCGGCGGTCATTCCAGCGGGACCACCGCCGATTATTATGATATCATGCATGATGTTTTTTCCTTTGCTATGTAATTGAAAGGGGTCGGGCGGCTGCCCGACCCCTATAAAAACCCGTTTTTCGATGTTGGAATGCGAAAACATTCCGATGTTTTTGACCTATCTAACTTGCACGGACGCGATTATGGTTTTGATTTCCGGTACTCCGTAGTACTTTTCGACGTTTACGCCGTCTGTAATGACGAGCGTGGGGGAACCCTTGACACCGTACTGCTTTGCAAGCTCGATGTTATCGTCGGCTATAATCTTTTCATACGCAAAGCCCGCTTTGTCCATGAGTGATTCGGCGACGCGGCAGTTGGGGCAGGTTGTACGGGAAAAGAGAATACTCTTTGTGGTTTCGGATATAACAGGTGCACTCGTCTCAGCTGCGCACTCGCAATGCTGGGGAACAGGGCTTGTGCGAAGATGAGAATTACCTACATCGTAGAGCTTACGGTCTTTGTATTCCTTAGATTTGCCCTCGTTCCAGTTCTGAACGGGACGATAATAACCTGTTATGCGGCTGTAAACCTCCGCGGGCTCGCCGCACTCGGGGCAAGTGTACTGTTCACCGGCAATGTAACCGTGGTTTTTGCACACGGAATAGGTGGGAGAAATCGTGTAATAGGGAAGACGGTGATTCTCGGCAATTTTATGGACAAGATTTGCGGCAGCCTTCCAGTCGGGAAGCTTTTCGCCCAAGAAAGCGTGGAAAACCGTACCGCTGGTATAAAGAGTTTGAAGCTCATCCTGAATCGAGAGAGCCTCGAACACATCTTCCGTATAGCTAACGGGCAGATGGGAACTGTTCGTGTAATAGGGAGTGCCGCCAGCTTCGGATGCTGTGATAATGTCGGGATAGCGGCTAAGATCATGCTTTGCAAGACGATAGGTTGTGGATTCGGCGGGAGTTGCCTCAAGGTTGAAGAGCGCACCGTACAGCTCCTGATAGTCACTGAGCTTATTGCGCATGTGGTTCAAGACGTCCTTGGCAAACTGCATTGATTCAGGATGCGTCAGGTCTTTTCCGAGCCAATTGGCATTGAGAGCGGCTTCATTCATGCCGATTATTCCGATGGTGGAGAAATGGTTGTTGAAGGTGCCGAGGTAGCGCTTTGTATAGGGATATAGTCCTTCTTCAAGCAGACGATTGATAATCGTGCGCTTTGTGTCCAGAGAACGTGCTGCAACGTCCATCATGTGGTCGAGACGATGATAGAAAGCAGCTTCGTCGGTTGCCAGATAAGCAATGCGGGGGAGATTTATTGTTACCACGCCGATAGAACCCGTGCTCTCGCCACTTCCGAAGAAACCGCCGGACTTTTTGCGAAGCTCGCGAAGGTCAAGACGCAGACGGCAGCACATTGAACGCACGTCGCTCGGCTCCATGTCGCTGTTGATGTAGTTTGAGAAATAGGGGGTGCCGTATTTTGCGGTCATTTCGAAAAGGAGCTTGTTGTTTTCGGTTTCGCTCCAGTCGAAGTCCTTGGTGATGGAATAGGTTGGGATGGGATATTGGAAGCCACGGCCATTTGCATCGCCCTCAATCATGATTTCGATGAATGCCTTGTTTACTAAGTCCATCTCTGCTTTGCAGTCCTTGTAGCAGAAATCCACTTCTTTTCCGCCAACTATGCAGGGAAGCTCTGCCATGTCATTCGGGACGGTCCAGTCAAGAGTGACGTTGGAAAACGGTGCTTGGGTTCCCCAGCGTGAGGGAGTGTTAACGCCGTAAACAAAGGACTGTATGCACTGCTTGACTTCCTTGTAGCTAAGATTGTCAATCTTAACAAAGGGAGCAAGGTATGTGTCGAAGGAAGAAAAGGCCTGAGCACCGGCCCATTCGTTCTGCATTATGCCGAGGAAGTTGACCATCTGGTTGCAGAGCGTTGAGAGGTGTCCGGGAGGCGAGGAAGTTATTTTGCCGGGGATTCCGCCAAGACCATCTTGAATGAGCTGCTTCAATGACCAGCCCGCACAGTAGCCTGTGAGCATGGAAAGGTCGTGTAGGTGCATATCCGCATTGCGGTGAGCGCTTGCGATTTCATCGTCATAGATTTCGGAAAGCCAATAGTTTGCCGTTATAGCTCCGGAATTCGAAAGAATAAGACCGCCGACGGAATATGTGACGGTGGAGTTTTCCTTGACGCGCCAGTCGGTTAAATGGACATAGCTGTTCACAAGATCCTTGTAGTCAAGAATTGTGGACTTCATGTTACGCATTTTCTCGCGCTGCTTTCGATAGAGAATGTATGCCTTGGCAACGTCTGCATATCCGGCAGAGACAAGTATGGATTCGACGCTGTCCTGAATGTCCTCAACACCGACAAGCCCATCGTGTATTTTGGTTTCGTAATCTGCGGTAACCCTGAGGGCGAGTAGATCTATAATGTCAGGCGTGAATTGTTTACCCTGCGCCTCGAACGCTTTTGTTATTGCGACGCTGATTTTAGAGATGTTAAAATCGCATACTTTCCCGTCGCGCTTTACTACTTGATACATTTAAAAGCCCCCTAATTTTATATCTTTAATGGTCAATAATCATTTTGTTGTTATCGTGAAGACCTTGCGACTATCAATATAGTACATGGATATGTTGTGTTTGTCAACGACAAGCAGACGGGAATAACCACTAAATATTGATGTAATAGGCGCGTACGGTTATTACATTGCGCAAGTGTCAACGCTGGCGGTTCGTGCATGAAAAAATTGTTTATAGCATAACGCCGTTATGCGAACATGACATAATATGTCAATTGCGTATCCCGACATTTTCAGCAAAGTTTGCTAAAATATCCCTGAAATGCTCTATTTCTGGTACTGAAAAGCCACTGAGTGGGACAGAATTTGAAGTGTTTCTAAAGCCAACAAGGTCGCCGCTGTCCTCGAAATTCTGAAGAAAATAGTTTTTTGCGCCCTTAATCGCCCTGCCAATTTTTTCGATATCATCGTCCGTGTGGTAAGCCCGAACAAGCGTTGTTCGAAATTCATAGGGGATAGAAGCTCGCATAAGAATTTCGGCGCTTTCAAAAATGGGCTTTGGGTCAAAGTCAGAGATGCCGACGGTCATGGGATATTTTTCAAAAGAGTTTTTGATGTCCATAGCAACATAGTCGACAAGCGAACGTTTAATGAGTGAATCTAGCATATCCGGAAATGTGCCGTTCGTGTCGAGCTTAACAAGAAAACCCTTTTCTCGTATCTTGATTATGAAGTCCTCAAGATATTCCTGTAAAAGGGGCTCTCCGCCGCTGATGCAAACGCCGTCTAAAAGGCCTTTTCGCTTTTCGAGAAAGGACAAGACTTCGTCCTCGGAAATCCTTTGACATTGAGAAAAGCGCATGACAAGCGATGCGTTATGGCAAAAGGGACAGCGCAGATTACAGCCCCCTGTGAAAACTGTTGCTGCCAACTTTTCGGGGTAATCTAAAAGTGACAGCTTTTGAAGTCCGTATATTAACATTTGCTCCTCCGCTAAGGTCATTGTGCGTACAATTATTTTACAATATAAATTTATCATATGCAACTAGAATATGTTCCAAAAATCACATATATTGTTTTACATATTTGGCTTTATCGATTTACAACACAATATATTGTGGAACCACTTTACGGGACAACTATCCACTCGTTGACAAACACGTCAAAATAGAGTAAAATCAGCGGAAAGTCGTACAACAGGGAGAACGTAATGCAAAATGCGAAAATATCGCTTATAATTCCCGCTTACAACGAGAAAGCGATAATAAAAAATACTATAGAAACGGCGCTGGATTTTTTGGAGCGTAATTATTCCGATTACGAGCTTATCATTTCGGATGACGGAAGCACGGATGAAACGGTTAAGCTTGCAGAGCTTATCACAAACCCTCATCTTCGAATTATCGGACATAAACCCAACAAGGGCAAGGGTAGTGCCGTTCGTGAAGGAATTCTTGCGGCTTGTGGAGATATTGTGGTATATACCGATGCAGACCTAGCATATGGAATAGGGACGGTAGGCGAGCTTGTAACGAAGCTTCAAAGCAAGGGCGCAGATGTTGCTATCGGATCAAGAAAGCTTCATCCTGAGGGGTACGAGGATTATCCAATTATAAGACTTCTGGCCAGCAGGCTTTTTAGCTTTTTAACGGGACTGCTTGCAGGCTTTCATTACGACACCCAGTGCGGTTTAAAGGCTTTTTCCGCAACTGCCGCAAAACAAATTTTTTCCCGCAGCATTTCCGACGGGTTTGCCTTCGATTTTGAGGTTATGATGCTTACAAAGGGTCTAGCCCTTTCTGTAACGCAGTTCCCCGTCAAAATCATAAACCACAGAGATTCGAAAGTTCAAGTGCTGCGCGACAGTATTAAAATGTTTGGAGATATTATCAGAATTCGCTTTGCTGTATCAAGACGACTCGAAAGGGAAACCGGCAGTGATTAAAAAACACGCTCTATTTGAAAAACAAAACTATGTTTTTGTTTTTTTCGTTTTGTTCGGGCTGATTTTTGCTCGATATTGCTATTACGGCTTTGAGTATTATTATCAGCTTGACGATTATATTCAGTACCACAACTATACGGCGAGCGGTCAAGACTTTTTTTCGCTGGTAAAAGGTCTTGGCTTGCTTTCGTCACGCCCTCTTGCGGGAATTTTAGACATTTTTGTATGGACGCGTTTTTACGGATATATGCTTGCCGCGGTTGGGATAATATCCGCCTTGTATGCCGCTTCGGCGGTTTTTCTTCATAAGGTCTTTTCAAAGCACTTTGGAACGGGTTATTTGTTCTTTATCGTATACGCTCTACTACCGCTCGGATTTGAGGGAACATACTGGGTTTCCGCCTCCAGCCGTATTGTGGCTGGCTTGTTTTTTGCGTCGCTTTCGTTTTATTGCTTTGACAATTGGTGCGAAGAGGGTAGAAAACGCAGTCTTGTGCTGTTTGCAGTGTTCCAGTTTTTGGCGTTTTGCTTATACGAACAGATTCTTCTGTTTTCTGGTGCTTTAACTCTTATTGTTATGCTCAGAAACATAAAAGGCTTTGGAAAACGCCGTGCGAGCTGGGGATTTTTTATGTTCGCGAACGCCATGCTGTATCTAGGCGTCACAAAGCTAATGCCGGCGGGCGTTTACGGGGAGCGTGCGGCACTGTTCTTGCCGTGGCAGGAAAAATATAGAGAAGAAGTTTTAAAGCCGCTACTCGGACAGCTACAAACGACGTTCTTGGATGGTACTGTAGCAACCTTGGGAAAGGGACTTGTTCGAGGCTTTAAGTTTTTGGTTTCGGAACCGAATGTGCTTTATGTCGTTATAATACTGGCTTTGTGCGCAGCGCTTTTTGTATGTGCAAAAAAAACAAGGCGCGAGAACATTAGCTTCTTTGCGGAGCTGTTTGTGGGGGTTTTCCTTGCATTGGTGCCTTTGCTGCTGTTCTTCGTTCTTAAAACTCCGTGGTTTGGAATAAGAAACGTTACGGTGTCTTTCTGCGGTCTTGCGCTTGTTGCCGACGCACTTTTTGACCTTATCTTTGGCAGACTGAAAAGCGGAAAAATCGCAGAAGCTGCTATTGTCTCGGCGCTTGCACTTTTGTGCTGTGTTGCGTCCATTAGCGAGCTGCACGATTATCGTGACACCACAATTGCTGATACAAGGATTGCCAAAGCGGCGGCCGAAACGTTTGAGAATATGACCTTTGACACAAACGACAGAATTTGGCTTTTGAATGTTGACCCGTCATATGTCAGCGATGGGAATTTGTATTACCATGAACACAATTACGGGGCAACCTCAAGCGGATGGGCACTGACAGGGGCGGTTTCCGCAATCAGCGGAAGGACAGATATTCCGTTCACCTCGCTTTTTAATCCCATTTCCGATGATGTGGTCTTTCCTGTCAATGAGGAAGACATTGGGAAAGTAAGAGCTTATTGCTACAAGGGAGATAGCTTTGTTCCTGTCAGTGTTGTAAGTGCGGGAAGCAACACATGGAATGCCATTAGCTCGTCGGGGGAACTCCTTGGAACCATGAATTATCGCTACGGGGGATTATTTCTCCAAATGAAATAGAACAGAAAACTGCTGCCTTATCAAGCTTTGACTTTCGGAAGGGGAGTTTTTCCCGTTTCTCCCCGACTGTCAGAAGGCGATAAGGCAGCAGTTTTTTGTTGCGGAATTTTATTCCACTATACTTTCGATGATAAAGGAAGGTCTTTGTTTCGTTTCAAGGTATATCTTGCCGATGTATTCGCCAAGTATGCCAATTCCTGTCAGAATGAGTCCTCCCATCAACAGCATAACCAATAGTAGCGTTTTAGAAATTACGAACGGGTTACCGAGGCAAAGTTGGATGATAAACACAATCAGAAGTATAAAATCGGCAAACAACGTAGCAACGCCGCTCCAGAGTATTGCACGCAGGGGCTTTGTGCTGAGCGATGTAATGCCCTCGGCAGCCAAACTAAGCATTTTTTTGAGCGGGTACTTGCTTTCGCCGGCGATGCGCTCGCCGCGCTCATATTCAACAACGCCGGTTTTGTAGCCGAGCATCGGAACGATACCGCGTAAAAACAGATTGACTTCGCCGTATTGGGAAAGTGACTCGAGTGCAACCTTGCTCATCAGACGATAGTCAGCGTGGTTATAGACAATTTCACCGCCAAGTGAGTTCAATAGCTTGTAGTAGCCCTCTGCGGTGAAGCGCTTGAAAAAGGTGTCTTTTTCCCTTGAACAGCGAACGCCGTAGACTATTTCACAGCCCTCATAGTACTTGTCTAGCATTTCGTCGACCGCGTTTATGTCGTCCTGAAGGTCAGCGTCCATGGAAATCGTAACGTCAGCTCTCTCCTTCGCTGTCATAAGTCCTGCCAAAAGCGCATTCTGGTGTCCGCGGTTGCGGCTAAGACAAACGCCGCAGAAGAGCTTGTCTGCTTCGTGAAGCGACTTGATTAGCTGCCAAGTGCGGTCGATTGAGCCGTCATTTACGAGCATTACGCGACTGTTCTCGGAAATTTTACCGCTGATTATCAATGAGTGCATTTTTTCCCGAAGTCTCCGTGCTGTTTCTGGGAGCGCTTCTTCCTCGTTATAACAGGGCACGACGATATAAAGCGTACTGCCGCGAAATTCGTTTTCAAATGTTTCCAGGGTGTTCACCTTCTATTGATATTCTTTGTGCCGATTATTCGGATTTAACATGATGATAATGCGTAAATATGAATTGCCAGTAGATACTATTATATAGCTCATGCGTTTGATTTGCAAGCTGAGTATGCAAGGCGTTTTGATTGCTATTTGTTTTTAATGTAAAACGGAGAAAAAGTTTCATAATCAGAATTATTCTAACCAGATTGTTTATTTGTTTACCAATTTTGTATTGAAATTTTGGGGATTTTGGATTACAATGTCTTTAAACGTTAGAACATCATGACAAGTGCGTTTAAAAGGCAGAGGAAAACATGATTGACATTATTTTGGTTGAACCCGAGATTCCTTCAAACACAGGCAATATTTCTCGAACGTGCTCCGTTACGGGAGCAAAACTTCACCTCATCGAGCCGCTTGGCTTCGATATTTCGGACAAAGCGTTAAAACGAGCGGGGCTTGATTACTGGCAATTTCTTGATGTAAAGGTTTACAAAAATCTGGATGAGTTCTTTAAAATTAACGGAGACGACAATCTTTGGCTTGCAACGACCAAGGCACCGCAGAGCTACGACAGGGTGGATTTGTCGGGCGACGTTAAGCTTATGTTCGGAAAGGAAACGGCGGGGCTTCCAGAGTATCTTCGTGAGAGATACAGAGATCGCTGTATTCGTATCCCAATGAAGGATTTTACCCGTAGTCTCAATCTTTCCAACAGTGTTGCTATTCTGTGCTATGAGGCGCTTCGTCAGCAGGGATTTCCCGGGTTATGCGACGCCGGCTCAATGGCTCAGCTAGAAGTATAAAAAACCAATTACAACAAATCGCAGAAAAGAAATTTTTAGGAGGTTTGGCATGAACTACAACAAACAATCAATAAAAGATGTTGACGTCAAAGGTAAAAGGGTGCTTTTGCGCTGCGACTTCAACGTGCCACGGAACAAAGAAACAGGGGAAATTACAAGTGATAAGCGAATAGTTGCATCGCTTCCCACTATTAAATACCTTCTTGAAAACGGAGCAAAGGTCATATCCTGCTCACACATGGGTAAGCCAAAGGGCGAGTTCAAAAAGGATTTGAGCCTTGCACCGGTTGCAGCACGGCTTTCGGAGCTTCTGCAAATGCCCGTCAAGTTTGCTTCCGACGTTGCCGGAGAGGAGACTGCAAAAATTGCGGCCGACCTTAAAGACGGCGAAATTATGCTCATGGAAAACGTCCGTTTTGACGCTGGCGAAGAGAAGAACGACCCGGAGCTTGCAAAAAAGCTTGCCACTTTCGGAGAAATTTTTGTTTCGGACGCTTTCGGAACCGTGCATCGCGCTCATGCTTCAACAGCAGGCGTTGCGGCGTTTCTTCCTGCCTATGCGGGATTTTTGGTTGAGAAAGAGCTTTCGATTATGGGTGGCGCACTCGACAATCCTAAGAGACCTTTTGTTGCGGTACTTGGCGGTGCTAAGGTTTCGGACAAAATCGGAGTTCTTACAAACCTTATAGATAAGGCGGACACGCTTATTGTCGGCGGCGGCATGGCATATACCTTTTTGAAGGCTATGGGCAAAAACATCGGCACCTCGCTTCTTGAGGCGGATAAAACCGATCTTGCTCTTCAGGTTATGCAGAAAGCCAAAGAGAAAAACGTAAAGTTCCTGTTGCCCGTTGATGTTGCGATTGGCGACCATTTTGCGGCGGACTGCGAGAAGAAAATTGTTGATATCGACAGCATTCCAGACGACTGGATGGGGATGGACGTCGGCGAGAAAACAATTGCACTCTTTTCCGACGCAATAAAGGGTGCGGGCACAGTGGTGTGGAACGGACCTATGGGTGTATTTGAGTTTCCCGCCTTTGCAAACGGAACAAAGAGCCTTGCGCAGTCAATGGCCGATTCCGATGCGATTACTATTATCGGCGGAGGCGACAGCGCGGCCGCAGTGGAGCAAATGGGCTTTGCCGACAAAATTACTTTTATATCAACAGGCGGCGGTGCCTCGCTTGAATTCCTTGAGGGACGCGAATTACCCGGCATTGCCTGTCTTTTGAACAAATAGAGGAGGTTTCACTATGAACAAAAAATACCGTAAAGCTATTATTGCGGGAAACTGGAAAATGAATCTCGTGCCATCAGAGGTAAAGCCCTTTGCGGATGAGCTTCGTGCGCTCATGCCGAAAGCAAAGACCTGCGAGGTTGCACTTTTGGTTCCGTTTACGCATATTTCCTCAATGCGCCGCGCATTGAAGGACAACCGGATTTTGGTTGGCGCGCAGGATGTCAGCGTTAACGAAAAGGGCGCATATACCGGCGAGGTTTCGGCCGAAATGCTTGCAGATATGGGCACACATTACGTTGCGGTTGGACACAGCGAATGCAGGCAATACCACGGCGACAGCGATTTCGTTGTTGGAGCGAAGGCAGCTACCCTTCTCAAGCATGGAATGAGTCCCATTATCTGCGTTGGAGAATCTCTCGAACAGCGTGAGCGCGGACTTACAATGGAAATTATTAGTTATCAGGTGCTTGCAGCACTTTCCTTTATTCCCGAGGGCGAGGAGCGTTCGATTGTATTCGCCTATGAGCCCATCTGGGCAATTGGAACGGGCAAGACTGCAACGAAAGAGGAAGCACAGGAGGTCTGCGAGGGCATTCGCGCTATTGTTCGCGAAAAACGCGGTGCAAGAGTGGCACGTAGCATAAGCATACTTTACGGAGGTTCAATGAATCCGAAAAACGCAAAGGAACTGCTCTCCATGCCTGATATCGATGGCGGTCTTATTGGAGGCGCTTCGTTGAAGCCTATGGATTTTGCACAAATTATCAATGCGGTGGCGGAAGTAACAGGGGAGGAACAGTAATGAAAAAAATACCCACAGCCCTCCTGATACTGGACGGCTGGGGTTTGGCGGCAACAAGCGAAAACAACGCCATCTCCAGAGCATATACGCCTGTTATTGACAGATTGTTAGACGAATGCCCCAACACCACACTGTCCGCTTCGGGCCTTGACGTTGGTTTGCCAGAGGGACAAATTGGAAACAGCGAGGTCGGCCACACCAATATTGGAGCCGGACGTGTAGTTTTCCAAATTCTCCCGATGATTTCAAATGCCATTAAAGACGGTACCTTTTTCGGAAACAAGGCCTATTCAGATGCAATGGATTCTTGTGTAAAGAATGGAGCTGCGCTGCACCTTATGGGGCTTTTGTCCGACGGAGGAGTACACAGTCACATTACTCATCTTTTCGCTCTGCTTGAGATGGCAAAGCGCAAGGGACTTACTGAGGTCTATATCCACGCTTTTCTCGACGGACGTGACGTTGGACCGACAACCGGAGCCGGCTATATGCGCCAGTTAGTTACGAAATGCCATGAAATTGGCGTGGGTGAAGTCGCAACAGTTCAGGGAAGATTTTACGTCATGGACAGGGACAACCGCTGGGATAGAGTTGAAAGAGGGTACAATGTGCTTGTTCACGCCGAAGGCGAGCAAAACTCCGACCCAGTCGCGGCGATTGAAAACAGCTACGCGAAGGAAATTTCGGACGAATTTGTTGAGCCGGTTATCTGCAAACCCGAGGGCGTAATTAAAGCTGGCGACAGCGTAATTTTCTTCAATTACCGTCCCGACAGGGCAAGAGAAATCACCTATGCGCTTACCTGTGAGGAATTTGACGGCTTCGAGCGCAAGAGCGGGCTTTTCCCCCTTCACTATGTCTGCACGGCACGTTACGACGAAAAGCTGAAGAAGCTACCCATCGCGTATCCGCCACAGGAAATCGAGGATACCTTCGGAGAATATGTCAGCAAGCTAAATCTGACACAGCTTCGCATCGCTGAAACTGAAAAATACGCACACGTGACGTTCTTTTTCAACGGTGGCGTTGAAAAGTTCTATCCGGGTGAGGAGCGGATATTGGTTCCCTCGCCGAAGCAGTTCCCAACATACGATTTGATTCCCGAAATGAGCGCTAACGAAGTTACCGATAAATGTGCGGAAGCTATCCGCAGCGGTAAATTTGATGTTGTTATTTGTAACCTTGCAAACTGCGACATGGTCGGACATACGGGCGACATGGCGGCTACAATCAAGGCTGTCGAAACCGTTGACGCCTGTGTGGGACGAATTGCAGGCGCTGTTTCCGCTATGGGCGGAGTAATCCTTATCACAGCCGACCACGGCAATGCCGATTGCATGGCGGAGCCTGACGGCGGGCCTCATACTGCGCATACCACAAACCCAGTTCCATTTATCATCAGTGGTGCGGATGTTAAGCTGAAAAGCGGACGTCTTGCGGATATTACACCGACTATGCTTGAACTGATGGGAATAAGAAAGCCGGAAAAAATGACAGGCGAGAGCTTGATTGTTAATTAACGAGAATACTGAATATAACTGATAAAGGAGATCTAATTATGTTAGCAAAAACTTACCTGGAAATAGTCGATGTACACGCACTTGAAATTCTTGATTCAAGAGGCAACCCTACACTTGAGGTGGAGGTAACACTCGAAGACGGAACAGTCGGCAGAGCAGCTGTTCCCTCCGGCGCTTCAACCGGTGCTTTTGAGGCTTGCGAGCTTCGTGACGGCGATAAGAGCCGCTATCTCGGCAAGGGTGTTCTGAAGGCTGTCGATAATGTCAACGGCGAAATTTCGGAGGCAATGCTCGGACTTAACGCAATGGATCAGGCTTCAATTGATAAGCTGCTTATCGAATTAGACGGTACTCCCAACAAAACCCGCCTCGGCGCAAACGCGATTTTGGGCGTTTCTCTTGCTTGTGCGCACGCTTCTGCCGATGCACTTGGTATGAGCCTTTATTCTTATATCGGCGGTGTGAACGCAAAGACACTGCCTGTTCCCATGATGAACGTGCTTAACGGTGGTGCGCACGCTTCAAACAGCGTCGACATTCAGGAATTTATGATTATGCCTGTATCCGCTCCCGATTTCCGCGAGGCTCTTCGTATGTGCGCAGAGGTATTCCATACTCTGAAGAAGATTGTCAAATCCGCAGGCGTAGGCGATGAGGGCGGCTATGCTCCCGACCTTGCAAGCGACGAGGATGCACTTAAGGCACTTGTCGAAGCTATCGAAAAGGCTGGTTACACACCGGGCGTCGATTTTAAAATCGCAATGGATCCCGCAGTTACCGAGTGGTTTGACGAGAAGGATGGCTGCTATCATCTGCCTAAGCGCGGCACTGTCATGACACGTCAGCAGATGGTCGATATGTGGGTCGATTTCTGCGACAAGTATCCCATCATCTCCATTGAGGACGGTATGGCAGAAGAGGATTGGGAAGGCTGGAAGATGATGACCGATGCTCTCGGACACAGAATTCAAATCGTCGGCGACGACCTTTTCGTAACCAATTCCGAGCGTCTCAAAAAGGGCATCGAGCTTGGAGTTGCAAACGCAATTCTCATTAAGCTCAACCAGATCGGAACACTTACCGAAACTCTCGACACTATCCAGATGGCTCACAGAGCGGGATATACGACCATCGTTTCCCACCGTTCCGGCGAGACTGAGGATACAACGATTGCGGACATTTCTGTTGCCCTGAACGCTGGACAGATTAAGACCGGCGCACCCAGCCGTGTTGACCGTGTTGCAAAGTACAACCAGCTCCTGCGCATTGAGGATGAACTTTTTGACGTTGCAAAATACCTCGGAAACGACGCGTTTTACAGCATTAAAAAGAAATAAACTCTGAGTCTGAGCGGCTTTTGAGGAAAACCTGCCAAAATTTAGGTCAGGTTAGAAAATTTTACTAAATAAACGTATAAATGGTGTTTCTGTTGGCGAAGATAATTGCAGAAACACCATTTTTCTATTTAGGAGGTAAAATTAAATGGCTGATAAAAAGAGCTTAGGCGAAAGGCTGGAAGCATTTTTCGCCGGAAAGGGCTTCTACATAGTCCTTTTCCTGTGTGTAGCAGTTATAGGCGTCTCCGCCTATTTTCTGTTTACCGGAAACAAGACCAATGTAGATGAAATGTCCGGAACAAACAGCGGAATCCAAGAGGTAATCCAGCCCGTGGATGATGATCCGGAGCTGGCGGCTCCGCCAGAGGTGGTCGAGGAGCCGGTAGCAGGGGAGACTGATGATTTGGACGAAAGTCTTTCAAAAGTGACTGATACCGAGGAGACAGGTAAATGGACTGAGCAACAGGCAGAAACCGCCGTTACGGCGCAGTATATCTGGCCGCTTGAGGGCGAAATTGATATGCCGTATTCCGTTGCGGCGCTAATCTATAACAAAAAGTTGGGAGATTGGCGCACACATGACGGTATTGATATTGCGGCGCCAATAGGAACTCAGGTTCTTTCTGTCTGCGCGGGACAGGTTGAAAGTGTTAAGACTGATGATATGGGCGGCATGACCGTTGTTATCCAACATGCAGGCGGCATGCGCAGCGTTTATTCTAATCTTGCGTCGGTACCGACAGTTTATGAGGGCGACAACGTGAACACAGGAGAGGTAATCGGAGCTGTTGGACACACGGCACCCGGAGACACAAAGGACAAACCTCATCCCCGCCGAAAATTGAC
>CAZLLK010000063.1:0-15685 GCA_964560435.1 uncultured Oscillospiraceae bacterium | reverse complement strand
CTTCGAGCGCAAGGTCAAGACCCTCGCGCCCGTCGGCGGATTTTACTACCTCGTAACCCTCATGCGTAAGCTCCAGTTCCAAAAAGCGGGCAATTTTTTCCTCATCTTCGATTATCAGTATTCTGGACGACATACGATTTCTCCTTTAATCTCCAATACAGCTTTGCGGAGCGGTTAGTGGGCTGAAATTATATTCTTAGTTAGCTTTGAACTCGCTTTTGATATTGTCTGCAATGTCGGTTGCCTTGCCCATAGCAGAATTTACGCCGTCCTTACCCAAATCCGATCCGGAAAATGAAAAGCGGCAGCCAAAGAATAGTGCGACAATCATAAGCGGGATGATAACCCAGAAGCAGAAGATAAGTAGCACTACAAATGCCGTAACAGGCAGTTCAATTCTCTTCTCACCGTTCTTGTGCATTACAAGGCAGTTCTTGTTACCCTTGTCGAAGACTTCCTTCAAAAAGTTGCCTAAGCTATTGGTGGTCTTCTTGAAGTTCTCTCCTGCCGCACATTTTTCCTTGCCCTGCTTGGTTTGCTGGTTCTGCTGATAATCGTTGTTTGCGTTGTTCGTAGAATACTGCGCCGTTCTTCCACCCTGCACCTTGCCCTGTGCTTCAAGCTGAATAAGCGCCTCAAGAATATCCCAATCGTTTTTTTCAAGAGCCTGCTTTGCTTCGCCATAGCTCAGTCCGGTCTTTTCAACCAGTTTTTCCACGAGTTCAAGATTTTGTGACATTGTATTTTTCCTCCGTCTTTCTTAGTGTGGCTTCATTATGGCGAGGAAGTGTTAAAATTCAACCCTAAGAAAGATTAAAAGTACATTAGAAATGACTAAAATTTTCATAATACGACAGGGTATGTCGCCGTCTGCCTCTGCTTTTACGCATCTCAGACATAAAACGGCCCTTTTATAATATGTTAGCACAAAACGCAGCCTCTTACAATCAGCAAACATCAAACGAACGCGGGTTCGATAACCGAACCCGCGCTCGCTGTTATTCCATTATTTTTCTTCGATTACCTCAGAGTATAATCCGAAAAATCGGGATACTGGATTGAGACAGCATCGCCGAAGGAATTGACTATACTGTTATATTCATATTTGCAATCAATATTGGCTGGTTGCCCGTCCACCACCGCCATTATAGTATAATTGATTTTAGTGGTATACGTTTTGATCATACCATTTCCGTCCACAACAACCGTGGTCGTGTAGCTTTTGACGCTGGCATTGTTAACGGTCATACCTTCAAGATCAGACTGAATATCATCTATATTCATCTGATAGTCTGGAACAGTGATTTTAAATATCGTATCACTGCCGTTTCTGGACGAACTCATTTCTCCTATCGCGGAAAGAAAAAACACTACCGGTTTAGTTGATGAGAACTCTGAACCCAGTATTTCATCGACCGTATCTCCGCCGGCAAAATATTTGTATTTCTGTGAGCCGGACTTCACATAAACGCACCCATCCTTAAGCCACAAACTTGAAGTAAAGGTATTATCTCCGTCAATCCATGTTGTAATTGACTCTACCTTTATATCGTTATCCGTATGAATAACCTTTGACTGGCTTTGGGATGCAGTGCTTAATTTAAAACTTGAACTTGAGTACTGCTTTGATTCATTTACAGTCATGTCCATAGAGCTCTCACTGGTCCACTTATAATATGCATCCAAATAAGAATTATAGGCTTCAACCTTTGCTATGAGAGTATTTGCGGCGCTACCAGTAACCGCTCCGTTAGAAACAAGCTTTTCAAGGAGCGTTGAACTACCATCCTTCATGTACGCGGCAAGAGCTTCATATGAAATGGCTACAGCTTGATCTCTAAGGAATGTGCCAACAGTCATATCGCTATCATAGATGCCGATATCTTCCGCCAAGGAAACAGCCTCATCAAATGTGAAATCGGCACCTGACGAGTCACTGTAGCCGAGAGACCGAAGCACAAAGGTGCAATACATCTTGTCGGTGCACTGTCCGGTTGCTCCATACATCGTTTCGGAAAGACCATTCGTCAGCTTGTTAGAATATAGCCACGCAATGCAAGCGTCAGCCCAATCTGGAACGTCAACGAAGGGATGACTAATCGTTCCAGTCGCAAGCTGAGTCTTCGCCTTTTCCTCCGCGCCGAGCAAGCGCACCAGCATAACCGCCGCCTCTGTACGCGTGGGTGAGCGATCAAGGTCAAAGCCAGCATCAGTGCCCTTAAACAGTCCAATTTCTTTAAGTTCCTGGGCAGAACTATCGTAATCGGATGCAAAAACTGGGGTTAAAAGTATGCACATAAGTGCAAGAGTGACTAGCGATATTCGATTTATTCTCTTCAATAGTATCATCCTTTCAGCACAATTAACTAAATTATGCCAGAAACAGCGGTATAAGTAAAGAACTTGTTATACTATTGTAAAATATTACCAATATTTAGTTATAACGTTTAGCATAATGACAAGAACCGCAGAGCTTATCACTCTGCGGTTTTCATATCAATATTGAAAGTTGTGCGCTTTTTCAAGCACCATATCCTTAACCTTCATCAAGCGGACTTTGGACGAGCGGTCGTTTTCCTCGAGCTTCATGGATATATACTTGATGTTCTCCTGGCACTCGGGAATCATAACATATTCCAGTGCATTGACGCGGCGCCTTGTCTTTTCGATTTCCTGCGCCATCAGCTGCATCGTCTTTTCGACCTGCGCAAGCTCGAGCATATCCGCAAAAACGCTTGAAAGCGTTGCAAGAGCATCGTCAAGCTCTCCTGATGTCTGCGCAAAACCATAGGGGAAAATGTCGCTCGTGTCTGCGGTTTTGGTTTTAAAATCGTAGACGGGAACATTTACGCTCATAACGTTTTTGTATTTCATCGAAAGCTCGACGCTTTGACGCGGATAAAGTATCGCCTGCTCCAGCATATCGGGTGACATGATAGCAGAAGCCACGGTAAGCGCGGAAAAAGCCTCCGTCAGCCCCTCTTCAACTCGCGTGCGAAGCTCGCGGTTTTTGCGGACGACGTCCATAAACTGACGCATAAGCTCGTCGCGTTTGTCTTTAAGAAGCTTGTGCCCACGCATCGCCGTTTTCAGGCGTGCTTTCTGTTGGTTTAAGACCATTCTGGTCGGTGTAATCGCTGTTTTTGGCATTTTATAACCATTCCTTTCGCAGCGTTCAAAGCACAAAATGACCACAAATAGGGATGGTCATAAATTGTACATAGGTTGCGGTTGCCCAAAGTTTGAGCAACCTCACCTGAAATCAACGAAGTTTGAAATTTTTTCAAAGCTTCACCTCAATCGAGAAGCGGAGTTTGAATTGCTTTTTGGTACAAAGATCGTCTCTACTTCTTTGGCAAATACTTCTCAATGTGCTCGGTCTTGACGCGCTTAAGCTCGGAGGTCGGCAGAACAGATAACAGCTCCCAGCCCAAATCAAGGGTTTCCTCAATGGAGCGGTTCACATCGTTGCCTTGGCTGACATAGCGCTTTTCAAACTCGTCGGCAAACTTTGCATAAAGCTTGTCAACATCCGTAAGCGCGGCTTCGCCCAAAATGGTCATCAGTTCCTTTGACTCCTTGCCCCTTGCATAAGCGGCGAAAAGCTGGTTCATGGTTCCAGAGTGGTCTTCACGGGTTTTGCCCGCTCCGATGCCCTTGTCCTTCAGACGGCTCAGTGACGGCAATACATCCACGGGAGGCACGATGCCCTTTCTGAACAGCTCGCGGGAAAGGATTATCTGACCCTCGGTGATGTAGCCTGTAAGGTCAGGAATTGGGTGCGTTTTATCGTCCTCCGGCATGGTCAAAATCGGTATCATAGTGATTGAGCCTTTTTTGCCGATACGACGACCTGCGCGCTCATAAATAGTCGCAAGGTCGGTATAGAGGTAGCCGGGATAGCCACGGCGTCCGGGAACTTCCTTTTTCGCGGCGGAAACCTCGCGAAGCGCTTCGGCGTAATTCGTGATGTCCGTCATGATGACGAGAACGTGCATATCCTTTTCGAAGGCAAGATACTCAGCGGCAGTCAGTGCCATACGCGGCGTTGCAATACGCTCAACCGCGGGGTCGTTGGCAAGGTTTGTGAAAAGAACGGTGCGGTCGATTGCACCTGTTCTGCGGAACTCCTGAACGAAATATTCGGCTTCCTCAAATGTTATACCGATAGCCGCAAAGACAACTGCGAAGTTGGAGTTTTCCTCCAAAACCTTTGCCTGACGGGCAATCTGTGCGGCAAGCGCCGCATGAGGCAGACCTGAGCCGGAAAATATCGGTAGCTTCTGTCCACGGACGAGTGTGTTGAGTCCGTCGATGGACGAAACGCCTGTTTGAATAAATTCGTTGGGATAGTCGCGTGCCGCGGGGTTCATCGGCAGACCATTGATGTCATGGTGTGCCTCTGCCAATATGTCGGGGCCGCCGTCAATTGGTCTGCCCATACCGTCAAAAACACGGCCGAGCATATCCTCAGAAACCGCAAGCTCAAGTGTGTGACCTAAGAAGCGGACTTTGCTTTCCTTAAGGTTGATTCCTGCGGCGCTTTCGAAAAGCTGAACAACCGCTGTGTCTCCGTCAACCTCAAGAACCTTACACTGGCGAATTTCGCCGTTCGGCAGCTCAATTTCGGCAAGCTCGTTATAGGTAACGCCCTCCACCTGTGAGACCATCATTAAGGGGCTGGCTATTTCTCGAATTGTTTTGTATTCTCTAATCATAGCTCCTCTCCTCCCGCGGTTATCTCACTAATCTGGGTTTTCATATCCTCAGCAATGCGTTTATAGGTTTCACTGTACTCGTTTTCGGGGACGTACTTTGCTCTTCCTATCTGCTCGCGTGCAGGGATTGCGAACAGTTTGTTTAGGTCGGCACCCTGCTCCATAGCAGTGCGGCAAAGCGTGTCGTAATCGAGAATTATCTGCAAAAGAATCGACTGGCGCTCGTATGAGGAATAGCTGTCAACGTCGACGAATGCGTTCTGCTGAAGGAAGTCTTCGCGAATTATTTTGGCTGTTTCGAGCGTAAGCCTGTCGCCAAGTGAAAGCGCATCCTGTCCAACGAGCTTTACGATTTCCTGGAGGCTTGCTTCCTCCTGTAAAATGCCCATTGTCTTTTCGCGGTTCTGCATGAACTTTACGCCAAGCTCGCTGTCATACCATTTTTTCAGACCGTCAACATAAAGCGAGTAGCTGGTAAGCCAGTTGATTGCGGGGAAATGACGGGCATAGGCAAGGCTAGAATCCAGACCCCAGAAAACCTTGACAATGCGCATTGTTGCCTGCGAAACAGGCTCCGAGGTGTCGCCGCCCGGAGGTGAAACAGCGCCGATAGCAGTAAGGCTGCCGCGTCTGTCATCAGACCCAAGGCACCCAACAACACCTGCACGCTCATAGAACTGAGCAAGGCGAGAAGCAAGATAGGCGGGGTAGCCTTCTTCACCGGGCATTTCCTCAAGACGACCCGACATTTCACGCAGAGCCTCCGCCCAACGTGAGGTGGAGTCCGCAATAACGGCAACGTCATAGCCCATATCGCGGAAATATTCCGCAATCGTAATACCTGTATAGATTGAAGCCTCACGTGCCGCAACGGGCATATCAGAGGTGTTTGCAATCAGAACTGTGCGCTTCATAAGGGGTTCGCCGTTGCGTGGGTCTTTAAGCTCAGGGAACTCCATTAGAACGTCGGTCATTTCGTTGCCGCGTTCACCGCAGCCGATGTATACAACGACATCAACGTCCGACCACTTTGCAAGCTGGTGCTGAACAACGGTTTTGCCACTTCCGAAGGGGCCGGGAACAGCTGCCGTGCCGCCCTTTGCAAGGGGGAACAAGGTATCGATTACGCGCTGACCGCTGCAAAGAGGTCTTGTAGGAACGTATTTTTTTACATATGGGCGATTTTTACGCACAGGCCATTTCTGCATAAGCGTAAGCTTATGGTTTTCGCCGTTGTCGCTCTTTACAAGGCAGACGGTGTCTATAACCGTAAAGCTTCCGGCCTGAACGGAGGCAACTATGCCGGAAACGCCAACCGGAACCATGATTTTGTGCAAAATCGCTGTGGTTTCCTGTACCGTTCCTATAACATCGCCCGCAACGACCTTGTCGCCCGCCGAAACGGTGGGAATGAACTCCCAAAGCTTCTCACGGTTGAGTGCTGGAACGTCAATGCCTCTTGCAATCGTTGAGCCCGTCAGCTCACGGATTGCCGTTAGAGGGCGCTGGATACCGTCAAATATACCGTCAAGCATACCTGGTCCGAGTTCAACCGAAAGGGGGTAGCCCGTGGTTTCAACTTCCGCACCGGGTCCAAGGCCGCTGGTTTCCTCATATACCTGAATCGAGGCGGAATCGCCGGTCATATTGAGTATTTCACCAATAAGACGCTGCTTGCCGACACGGACGACGTCGGAGACGTTTGCGTCTTCGAGTCCCTCCGCCACGACCAGAGGTCCGGATACTTTGGTAACTTTTCCGCTCATTTACTTACCTTCCTTTTCTAAAGGATGTCACTGCCCACAGCACGCAAAACAGCGGACTGAAGGGCGGACTGTCCAAGTCCAAGCGAACCTTCCCTACCCGGAATCAAGATGATTGCCGGAGTGGGAGAGTCCTTAAATTTTTCAATCTCCGCTGAGAGCGCCTTATAATAGGTTTCCTCAACATAGATGATAGCGTAGTTATCATTTTCTTTCGTAAGCTTTTTGAATATGGAATGAGCCTCTTCGTCACCCGTAACGGGGAACGCTTCAAGCCCAAGAGCCTTGAAGCCCATTACGGTTTCTCTTCCGCCTATGACTGCAATTTTAAGCACTTATTTCACGCAGCCTTTCCCGAATCAGCGAGGGCTTAACTCCCGAAAGCTTACCCGATAATATCATTCTCGCTGACGTAATCTCGTTTTCGAGCGCACCTATATACGCAATTACGGGCTGTGCTCCGAAGCTCGTATATCTTGCCTCACTGAAGTAATTTATCAATGCATTGTCGCAGCTTTTTTCAAACTCCGTCAGCCTCCCGCCGTGAGCGGCTTCCGCCCCAAGCAAGGCCGCTTCCCTGTATTCTGACGAACTGAACAGTGAAGCAAAATTATCATCCGAATAAGCCGCTTCTGCAAGCTGCTCCGCATCGACATTTCCGCCATCTATCAGTGCGCCACGCAGGAAGTCGATGTCCCTGCCCATCCGCAGTGTACGAACAGCTGTGCGGAGGTTTGCTCCGTCAATCATCAGGTTTACATAATTCAGCAGGAACGGAGAATACAGCTTTTCGGCAGTCTCCTTCATCTCCGCAAAATATGCCCTATCTAAGACAAAATCGGCAAGCTGCGCGTTCTCGGTGCGCTTAATCACGCTCCTTGCCTCTTCAAGCGATTTGGCCAGTATTTTAGGTAAAACGTCATAGTCCTCGGCATGATAAGCATTTATGAGCGTCTCAATCGGCACCATTCCCGAATCGGAAAGAAGATACTTTCCGTCGATATTGGCGCTCTCTGCTTTTATGAGAACCTTTGCGTTGTGATAATCGTATTTGAGGCAAAATGCATCCAAAACAGACTGCTCTGGAATCAGCGCACGGATTTCCTCAAATGCCTCGGCTCTGTGAGCTGAAAGAGTTTTTTCAACTCCAACAGCGTCCATGCCGGACATATCAACGTATCCGCAATCCATCAGCAGCTTTGCCGCTTCGTCAAAGCTCGGTGCGTCCAGCATATGCTCCATTCTGTCCTTCGTGAGCATTTTCGGTTCTTTCGCTCTGAGCGCGGACGTCAAATACAGATAATCATAGTCGGTAAATATTTTTTCTGACAAGTGTTTTCCTCCTTGCCTCAGGTATTTTTTGGTAAAACTCAGAACGCCTAATCAGTAAAGAGCACCTCGGCAACCATTGCCGTAAGTTCGCCTTTTGAAAGCTCCACGAGCTTTTCGGCAGTGCAGTTCACCTCAATATCGCCCTGCTTGACCAAAAGTCCGCCTCTAAAGTTCCCAGTCTGCTCGCATATAGTAAGCTTAGGAAGAAGTCCTCTTTTTTTGAGAATCTCGTTTGCAGCTTTTGTAACAGTCTTTGCACAGCTCGCTTTATCACGTGCGTTGAAGACTATCTCTTCAAGACCGGTGCTGGCAGCAAATCCAGCCTGCTTTGCCATGAACTCGATATACTGTTCTTCAGGTAGATCACAAAGCTTGTTCACCGTTTCTTCGAAGGCATAGGCAATCGATTCCTGCTTCATTGCAAGAACGCTCTTTTTTGCCTCCATTGCGGCTGTGCTTCGAAGACGAGAAACCTGAATCTCACATTCCTTTGTGCCAAGGTTTATCAGCTTCCAATATTCTTCCTGAGCTATATTATTATATGTGTCTTTGATGCTGCGGCATTTTTCAGCCGTGTCCGATTGCATGGCGATTATTTCCTCGCGGGTTTCAGCCGCAATGCGCTCGGTAATCTTATTTATTCCGTCCATAGAAATTTACCCTTTCCTTTTGCCAATCCTTCGGCACATTCCTTTTTCAAACTGCCGAGAAATGCCAAGCGCACTTTCATTGCGAGTACTGTCAAACGATAGAACAATTGAGAAACAGTATCCTTCAAGTAAGCACTCTACGCAATTATTAAGCAACGGCGCGAATACCGATAAGCATCAAGAAAGAGGCAATAAAGGAAAGAATAGCATAGAATTCAACAATAACGCAGAGCATAACGCCCTTGCCCATGCTGTCGGGCTGCTTTGCAAGTAGCTGAATCGAGCTTACCGCAACGCGTCCCTGATAGACAGCCGAAAAACATCCGCCGATAGCAATAGGCAGACAAGCAACCGCATAAAGAATACCAGTTGTTATGCTCATTCCCACAGCGCTACCATTCAGAACGCCCATCCAAATGATGCTCATAGCCCAGATAACAAAGCCATAAAGGCCCTGTGTACCCGGAATAACCTGCAAAATCAAAACCTTTGAGAACATATCTGGCTTCTCTCTCAAAAGTCCCGCTCCAGCTTCACCGGCAATACCTGTTCCCTTTGCGCTTCCGACGCAGCAAAGCGCCGCGGCAAATCCACCGCCTAGCATACCGATGATCATTCCGCCAAAGTCATTAATAAAATCTTCCATTTGTATTAGTCCTCCTCAATAATGTTGAAGTAATTTGTCTTTACAGCGAGAGGCTGATAAGGTTTTCCGCCCTCACGATAGAATTTACCGAAGAATTCAAGATATTGCAGACGAAGTGAGTGAACAAAGGCGCCCAAAATACTCAGTGCAAAGTTTAGCGCGTGTCCTGCAAGGAAAAGAAGGGCAAACGTGAAAATATTACCCGTAAGTGTTCCCAGCGTATTAAACACACTTCCGATTACCGCGCCCGCCAGCATAAGAGCAAAGAGTCGGCAATAGGAAAGTATGTCGCCAAACCATCCGCTTGCAATTCCATACAGTGCGAACAAACCACCGCCGAGCTTTCCGCCGATTGAAGGGCTGGCTCGTCCTTGCGTAATGACAATCAAGGCAACGCCGGCATATGCCACATACCATGTAATCCCCAACGCGCCCAGCGCAATTCCGGCAAAGAACAGCCACAGTGTTCCAACATCGCAGAGAGCGTCTTTCCACTGACCGTCACGGATGAGCATATAACCATTTATTGCCGTTGCTGTTATTAAATGAATAAATCCAAGTATCAGCGAACCAATAAGCACCTGCAACGGGTTATTGAGAGGGTCTATCAACACTGGAATGTTCACTGTATACCCATACATCTCCGCAATCTTTGTTATTGCATCGCCGAAAAACGAACCACTTAGTATTCCGAAAGCAGCTGTTGAAAAACCGCATATCATCAAAATCCCCGCCATTTGGTTCTTTGCGCCTATCGGCTTTGCCTTTAGCTTGAAAATCAGTCCGCCGAGGAGCATAATCAATCCGTAACCCAAGTCTGCAAATATAATCCCGAAGAACAAGGAGAAGAAAGGTAATAGGAACGGATTGGGGTCAATGCCGTTATAAGCCGGAAGGCTGTACATCTCGGTCAGCATGGAGAACGGACCGGTAAAAGCATTGTTGCGAAGCTTTATCGGAACCTCGGGTATGTCTTCCTCCGTCGGCTCACTGGTTTCCCATGCGCAGGCGAAGTTTAAAAGAACTTTTCCGAGCTGCTTTTCTTCCCTAACAGGAAGCCAGCCCTCAAAGTTAATCGTGGAATCGGTGCAAAGCAGTTTTTCTGTGTTTTCCGCCCGCCCAGCTTTGGTAAGAAGTCTGTCCGCGCAAAGCTTTAGCTCATCACTCAAAGATGCCATCTTGACAATTTGAGAGGTCAAATCTTCTTTTTCGGTCGCAAGGTCTTTTAGTATCTTTTCGAAATTCTTAATATTTTCTGACGCCGTACCCTTCAGGTTAGACACGGAAGACGGTGAAAATCCGAACCTGCGAACGATTTCCATAACCGCGCTTTGGTTTTCTTTCATGGCAACAAGCACAAGATAGTGCAGCTCTCTGTCGGACGACACTTTGAAAAGCTGACTTTCACCCACGCCAAGCGACAGCTCCGCTTCGAGCGTTTTCAGATCAACAGTGGACGGTACGACACCGGGCAGTACAAAGCAGGTTTTGGTTTCCGAAAGCTCAAACGGCATATCAAGCGTTGCCCAAGGCTTAAGCGTTTCGATTAGTCCCTTGATTCTGCTCTCCTCGGCTGTTATTCGCTTAATACTGTCGTCAGTAACAGCGAGCTTATTTGCAAGAGCGATATTTTCATCCAGAGATGATTCGTTCATAACAGACCGTACTGAGGCTTCAGGCTTCGGCGTAAACAAGCCCGTCTTTGCGGGTGCGTATTTGTTCAAAAGCTCTAATCCCGAAAGAAGCTTTTCATGTTCCGCACGGCACTCGCTTGACCCCGCCATTTCCCTCGCAAAGACTGCCGCTTCTTCCGTGTCCTGCCCGAAAGTCTCGGGTTCTATTATCTGGACGCAGCCAAGCAGCATGAGCTCCTTGAGCAAGGCCTCGCGCTCGGATTTGACAGCCACAAGCCTGAGCCTTTTCATTTTTTCAATGGCCATTAGCTGTTCACAATCCTTTCGATCACAAGCGAAACTGCCTTGTCAGTCCTGCTGTTTGCCCGGACTTGCATGGATGCTTTGCGGTTTTCGGTAGTGCGAGAAAGATTCTGTGCTTCTTCCGTTGCCTTTTCTCCTGCCTTGCGCTTAAGATCGCGGATTTCTTCCTCTGCCTTTTTCTTGGCATCTTCAACCGCTAGCTTTCCAGACTCTTCTGCTTCCGCGATGAGTTTTTTGGAAAGCGCAGTTGCTGACGCTTTTGCGATTCTGGCATTTTCTTCGGCCTCACTAATTGCCTTAATAGCTTCAAGTGACATTTGTTTAACACCCCCTGAACAAGCCGTATTATTTTGATTTGGTTAATTATTTAACACATATATATGTTCTTATGTTTTAAATAAGTCTTTTCTAGTCCCATTGTCACAACATATTTTTTCCATATATTTTTCTATTATAAACTACATTTACACGAATTGCAAGCATCCCAACCCATATATTGTTATCTTGCCCATTTATTATGTTAATATTTTAACATTTTTATGCTTTCTCACCATCCCAAGTAACCATCTTTTACCAAAACGAATAAATAGCTCAAATCGCTCTTGATATAGACAAAGATGTCATATATAATTCAGTGTTGTAAGAACATGAGTACACTGTTCAAATATATATATTAACACACAGGTCGGAGGAAATCACTTATGTCTGAACCCATATATAAACGCAGGTTTGGTGACCGAAAAGACGGGCGTTTGATTCGCACTTACCCCGCTTATAATAAACTTGAGCCATTTGTAATGAAAACCAGAAACGACGCATCAAATTATTTCAGTGATAGCATCGAAGTAACCGAAATTGACCGCTGGCTGCGCGAAAAGCGCACAGAGGGTTATAAGGGCATGGGAATGCTTCATCTGTTTCTTGCAGCTTATGTGAGAACAGTAGCCTATCGTCCCGCTCTCAACCGCTTTGTATCGGGGCAGCGCGTCTATGCCCGTCACGAAGTAGAGGCAGTTATGACCATCAAACGCGCTCTAACAGACGATTCAGAAGAGACCTCAATCAAAGTAAAGTTTTTACCGTCCGACACCGTTTTCGACATTTACCGAAAGATAAACGAAAAGATTGATGAAGTTAAGGCAAGTGACGAATCCAACGGAACCGACAAAATTGCGGCAGCTTTTATGCGTTTTCCCCGCATCATAATCAACTCGCTCATTGGTACAATAAAGATGCTTGATTACTTTGGAATTCTTCCTCAGTCGATTGTTGACGTAAGTCCTTTCCACGGCTCGATGATTGTTACGGACCTTGGGTCTATCGGCATCCCGCCTGTTCATCATCATCTATACAATATTGGCAACCTTCCTCTCTTTTTGGCCTTCGGCGCAAAACGCCACGCAGTTGAGCTTGACGCTTCAGGACATCCCGTTGAAAGGAAGTACATAGATTATAATGTTACAACGGACGAGCGTATTTGCGACGGATTTTACTTGGCAGGTTCGTTCAAGTATCTCAAGTATTATCTCCGCAATCCCCGCCTACTTGAAACTCCTCCTGAAAAAGTCATTCAGGATATATTCTAATATATAATATGAACAAAAAGACCGAAGCGAATTGGCTTCGGTCTTTTTGTAATTATAATAGTCTATTGGTATAATTCGGTTTTAGAACTGTAGCAGAAATATGTCCAGCCTAAATGCTTATCATAAACTGCTGTATGCGTTCCTCCGCCTTGTGTGAAATTTGCCTGAAAAACAACAGACGGCTCAAGAAGCCTTTCCCCGTTGAGAAGTCTCATTGCACTGACAGCGCAGCGTTCAGAGGGCAGCAGCTTGCTAAAATAACGGCTGTTAGCGCCGTAATACTGACCCGGCTGTTCAATAACTTCCTTTATCGTATTCGGAAACTCTGGGCTTGCAACCCTGTTTAGAACGACCTCACCGACGCACATTTTCCATTCATCGCTAAGCCACTCGGAACCAGCCTCAGCATAAATAATTTTTGAGAGGAGCATGAGATCCTCAAATGTGTAGGCATTTTCAGTCAGTCCCAATGCGGCGATTTTCTCGTCGCGGGCCTGCTGTGCGGCAACTCCGGTGTCATAATCTCCGATTACAGCCGCGTCAACCATCATGTCTGCGTAGTCGACATCTGCATCATATGCAGCCTGAGCATAGCCGCTCAAAATAAAGGTTAGAGCAATTACTGGTAATATGGTTATCAATCTTTTCATAGATAAACCTCCTTAAATCATTTGCTATCCGTTTCTACGGGGGTGTTCCTATGCGATTCGGCATCTATCCGATATGCGCAATTATAGCTTCAAAACAAATAAGAATAATGTCGGTTTACGCAGTTCTTCACGCAAGTTTTCCGACATACTCGTTAACACCATTCAAGTCCCACAAAAGGTCTGGATAGTCAAGTTTTTAGTACATTGTTCCCCACTTTCGTGCCGTTTTTTTGTTTGTTTTATTTAGGCACGTCGCTTATCTTAGCAAACAATCCAAAAAATATCAACCATTGTTAATTAATTAACGTAATTTTTAGTAGTTTTATCAGATATTTCTGTTACTATTTTGTTGCCATTTGTAAATTATTGACCCGATTTGCAAGAGTCCCTGCAAATTTTTGGCTTTACAAGACTGCCAAAAATAACGCAAAATTATTGGCGTTTACATAAAATACCGCACCGAAACCCTTCACTCGCAAAAAGCGACTGCTGTTGTTTCGGTGCGGATATAACTCACTGTTAAATTGTCATATAACGTAATACAAGGAAAGCCATAACCGACACGGTTAGCTCTCCTTGTATTAATTATTACTTGCGAAAAAGAAACTCGCATCCAAAGTGCAGAACATTGTCGCAATAGCCCTGAATTATATAGCCGTCTTCGATTGCTCCGCCTCTTATCTCGAGTGTTTCATCAAGCCTCGTTTCTTTGTTGAAGTTAACTACATACTCCTCAACATCACGGCTCTGATATTCGGGAGGAAGAAAGTCTGTTGCAATCCTGCTGTAGGAGGAGTTATTTACGTGGTAATTACAGTCCAGATCAGAATAATATACAGGTCTGTTTCCGATAACAGGCAGCGGAACCTCGGGAACGATTTTCTTACAGTCAGGACTGTCCGACCTTTTTTCTACAAATTTCGAATAATCGTAATTGTATTCGCTTGGTTCAATCACCTTGTGTTCAATAGGGTCAATCATCACCCATGTGCTGGAAGCTGACGCAATCAATTCGCCATGCGGCGATTTCACATCAAAGTCACGTAAAAAGAACTTACCATCCGTTGTTCGAAACCAGGTTTTAAAAGTCAAGGTCTCATTGCATCTCGGAGTTTTGTGTAACCTAACGCTCATTCTTGTAATCAAAAAGACTTTTCCGCTATTGGCTAAGAACTCGTGTGTCTGCCCCTTTGACTGAGCTTCATCAGCGGCAATCTCTGCAAATAGACCTAGCAAACAATGCAAAAACACCTTTTTCTCGGTATTGCAATCCATATAATTGAGTGTTATTTCTCTTTTATAGTAAGTTCCGTCAAACCATCTGGCAGCCATTGAGTACCTCCGAATATTACCTATATATTTATATTATGTCATAGCCGCAACACGGCGAAATGATATATGTTTTAAATCAAGCGCAAGCCGACAGGGTCGGCATAAGCGTGTATCGTGTATAATGTCTGCTTGCGGACATTATACCATTTTTCAGAAGATAAACTCACAGCCGAAACGTAGTATATCGTTTGAAATTCCCTGCACTATATATCCACAATCTGCTTCCAGCCCGCGGATTTCCAGTGTCTCGCCTTGTTTTGTTTCCATGAAGAAGTTTATCGAAAAGTCCTTGATTCCCTTTTGTCTTATTTCTTCGGGCAAGAAATCAATTGCGATTTTTCCGTAAACGGCGTTATTTACGTGACCGTTTCCGTCCAAATCGCTATAATAAACCGATCGGTAACCTAAAACCGGCAGTTCAGCGTTCTTTTTTAGCTTTTCGCAATCAGGGCAGTCTGATTTTCGTGGATCTTCCTGCCGCTTACCTTCCACAAGACTGCTTGGACGAAGCACGGCTCTTGTTGTTATGTCAATCAACGCCCACTGGCTTGAACCCGAAACGAGCACCTCGCCGCTCTCTGACTTTATTTCGTATTCGCGGAAAAAGAACGGCCCTTTGACAAGTCTTTCCCATGTGCTGGCAACGGTTTTCTCCATATGAACGGGCACCGCAGCGAATTTTAATCTCAAGCGTGAAAGGAGCAAAGCCTGTCCATGTTCCAGAAGGTACTCATACCCCAGTTCGCGCCTTTCATAGTCCTCCCCGGCAAGCTCGGAAAGAAGCTTCATCACCGAATAAAGGCTCGCATTTTTGTATCTGTCGCAATCCCCGAACCTAAAAACAAACTTTCTGTTGAAACAAGCGTCTTCATACCACTCTTCAGGCATTTTGGGTCACCTCACTATCATACCGTCGCTCTTGCAGTCCGAGTCCAATTTTCAAAATCGACTGTAATTATAGCCTTAATTACCGAAAAGCTCAAGCTGTTTGATTGTCGAAGTGTAAATTATGTAGTAATTTAGCATTTTTTCTTTGAATTTTATTATATAGGGTGTATAATGCAAAAAGTT
>CAZLLK010000062.1:0-16075 GCA_964560435.1 uncultured Oscillospiraceae bacterium | reverse complement strand
TGGACCAACGAATGATCCCCTTGCAGGGCCGCAATACTTTCACGCAGCTTTTTGTCTTGTTCAGGCGTTCCAACAAAAGCAGTGGTGCATGTTTTGCTTGACATTTGCGATTTCCTCCAGTTCAAAAAATGTATTCAGTGGCGTTTCGACATTGAACAGTATGTGGTTGCTCATGCCGAGATTGTATCATAAAACAATATATTTTACTACAAAAACTTGCTTGTATTTCGACATATTGCATTACGTATCATTGTTTTTGTGAGAGATTATATGTTATAATAACCGTAAGCGATTATTATATAGCGCATACGCTGTTTCTAGCGGGAGTGCGATTGATAAAAAAATATCATAGCCTCACTCGACGAATTTAAATTCCTTCGTGAAAATGCATCATTAATGAGATTGATAAAATGGTTTTCTGCGATTCAGACAAAATTAAACAGACTTGTTATGGGGGGGAATATTATGCTAATAAAAGAAATTCAAGAGATACTGGATGCTGAGCTTCTCATGGGCGAAGAGCTTCTTGATACAGAAGTTAAAACCGCGTGCGGAAGTGACATGATGAGCGATGTGCTTGCCTTTGTTAAAGACCAGGCGGTTCTGATTACCGGCCTTCTGAACCAGCAGGCAATACGAACAGCGGCAATGATGGACATGGTGTGCGTTGTTTTCGTTCGCGGAAAGAGACCGGGAGATGACATTATTGAAGTCGCAAAAGAAAACGGAATTGTTGTTATGACGACAACGCACCGCATGTTTACCGCTTGCGGATTGTTGTACAAAGCAGGACTGGAAGGGGGCTCGGCTACAAAATGAGCGGAAACAGCCTGCATTACCACTATGTTGTACCCGGCGACGATTTTACGCGGGCCGGCATGGCGTCCAGTGCTGTAAAGCAAACCTTGAAGCAACTGGGATTAAATCCGGAAACGGTTAGGAAAATGTCAATTTCCCTTTACGAGGGTGAAATAAACATGGTTATTCATGCCGGCGGCGGAGAAATTGACGTGGATATCGACGACGAGAAAATCGTTGCGAAGCTGACTGACCGAGGACCGGGAATCGAGAATATTGAGCTTGCTATGCGGGAAGGCTGGTCGACGGCATCGGAACAGGTGCGAGGCCTGGGCTTTGGAGCAGGCATGGGGCTTCCGAATATGAAAAAGTATTCTGATGAAATGAAAATCGACAGCAAACCGGGCGCTGGCACCACAGTGACCATCGTTGTCAACATAGTAAATTGATTGTGACTAAACCATATTAGTACAATCTTGGAGGTTAGAAATGCCTAAATATTTTCACTCCGTAACGCTTGATAAGGAAGCCTGTCGCGGCTGTATTACCTGCGTAAAACGCTGTCCCACCGAAGCGATTCGTGTGCGGGATGGAAAGGCGCAGATTATTGGAGAGCGTTGCATCGACTGCGGCGAATGTATCCGCGTATGTCCTCACCACGCGAAGCACGCCATTACGGACCCGCTGAGAACGATTGAGCGATTTAAATATAAGGTGGTGCTTCCGCCTCCGTCCCTTTTCGGACAGTATAAGAGGCAGGAGGATTTGGAGCTTATCCGCGCAGCCTTGCACGAATTGGGCTTTGATGCTGTTTACGAGGTTGCGGCCGCCGCGGAGCTAGTTTCGGAAGCAACGCGCCGTATGCTTGAGCGGGGAGGGCCAAAAAGACCCGTCATTTCCTCTGCCTGTCCCGCAGTACTTAGGCTTATCCGCATTCGATTCCCCAACCTGTTGGAAAATGTTTTGCCGCTTTCTGCTCCGATGGAGGTGGCGGCTCGCCTTGCGCGCGAAAAAGCCGTTGCCGAATCTGGACTGAAGCCGGAGGAAATTGGCGTGGTATTCATTACGCCTTGCCCTGCAAAGGCCACAGCGATTAAGAACCCGATGGGAACCGAAAAAAGCAATGTGGACTTAGCTGTTTCTGTCAGTGAGATTTATCCGGTTTTGCTTGCGGCAATGAATAAATGCGCCACAGAGGGAACGTGGCCAGAAACCGCACAAAGCGGACGCACTGGACTTAGCTGGGGCAACAGCGGCGGAGAAGCTGCGGCTACCTTCACAATCCGATACCTTGCCGCGGACGGCATTGAGAACGTCATAAACGTGCTCGAGGAGATGGAGGACGACCGTCTTTCCGATCAGGACTTCGTGGAACTGAACGCCTGCCCCGCGGGCTGCGTGGGTGGTGTGCTGAATATTGAAAATCCATATGTCGCGGCGACAAGGATGAAGCAGCTTCGGAATTATCGTCCCGTGGCGTGTAACGCCTTAAAAGGGAATGATGTACCTTCGGAAATCCTTTGGGATGCGGAAGTGAAACCCACAACCGCGCTCCATTTGGATGCCAAGCCGCAACATTCTTTGAAAATGATGCGCGAAATAGATGAGATAGAATCCAGATTATACGGACTGGACTGCGGCTCCTGCGGAGCGCCTTCCTGCCGCGCACTTGCGGAAGACATTGTGCTAGGGTTCTCGACAGAGGACGCTTGCATATATCTTCTCAAGGATAAGGTCGAAGCGGTAAGGGCCAGTATGCTGTCACTTAAAATTGACAGCAGAGATAAAAGCGGGGAGAAACAATGAAAGTTAAAGATTTGTGCATCGAGCTTGGCTGGGAAATGGCTTTTGGCGATGGTGAACGCGAGATAACAGGCGGAATATACTGCTGCGACCTTTTGTCCATTGTTATGGGCAGAGCACCCACCGGAAGTCTTTGGATAACGGTTATGGGAAACGTCAACACCATGGCGGTTTCGGCCCTTGCCGATACGGCCTGTGTTGTAATTGCGGAGCGAATGGCACTCGATGAAGAGGCACTTGCTGGGGCAAAAAAAGGCAATATTACCGTTTTGAAAACCAAATTGCCCGTGTTCGAGGCTGCTTTGGCGGCGGCAACTTTGCTGAAGCTGAATTAGTAGTATTTGAAAAAAGAGGAGGGTGTGAACTTTGCCGCAATATGCATATGATTTTCATATACACACCTGCCTGTCACCCTGCGGCGACGCGCTAATGACCCCTCCGAATATAGCAAATATGGCCTTCATAAAGGGCTTGGATATTATTGCAGTAACCGACCACAACAGCGCAAAGAACGTCCGCGCCGTTCAAACTGCGGCGTGCGAGCTTCCACTTGTGGTCATAGCGGGAATAGAGGTTACAACTGCCGAGGAAATCCATGTGGTGTGCCTTTTTCCCGATGCCGAAAGTGCGGAAAAAGCGGGATGTGAGCTGGAAAAGCACTTGCCGCCTGTTAAAAACCGCCCCGAATTTTTCGGTGAGCAGGTCATAATCGACGAGGATGAGGAAATAACGGGAACCTTTCCGTTTCTCCTTTCCAATGCGCTGGACATATCAATTGATAGGCTTCCGGAGCTGATTTTTAGCTTCGGCGGAGTTTGTTATCCCGCCCATATCGATAAACCGTCGAACAGCATAATTGCTGTGTTTGGCGCGCTGCCTGACAAGCCGAAGTTCGCCTCGCTTGAGGTTCATAATCCGCAGTCTTTTTTTGAGAGCGTCGAAAATACCCGCTTCAGGGAAACCCACAGAATTATCACATCGTCCGACGCGCACAATCTCCAGGATATTTCGGAGCGGGAGCATATGATTGAGCTTGATGAGCTTACATTTGAATGTCTGCGCAAAGCGATTTGCAGCGATAACGGATGAATGATGCAAAGCGGTTAGACGGATTTTTGAATCGTTCGCTGGGGGTAAAAGCTTAACTTTTCTGGTTCTTTTGTAAAGACCAGACTGTATTTTACTACAAAAAAACCATCTTGTCAAAGCGCGTCATGTGGTGTATATCACAAATTGATAAATTTGTAACATACGTTAAAATCAATACAGGTGTATGGTGGAAATACAACACATTTCATAAATTCGAGAGCTGACTCGCTTTTTGATTTTTGGGGTGAACCGCCCATCGTCGTTTTGCACCTTGAATAGAGTGGAAAGAATGGGATAATTATGAAAATTGCACTTATCAACGGAACGAACCATAAAGGCTCAACCTATCACATCGGGAGAATGCTGGCCGAAAAGCTGACGAATGCGGAGAACATTACCGAAGTGTTTTTGCCAAAGGATATGCCGAATTTTTGTTTGGGCTGTGCAAGATGTATGGTGGAGGACGAAAAGCTCTGTCCTCACTATTCGCACATAGAGCCGATCACGAACTTGCTAGATTCGTCCGATGTCCTGATTTTCACAAGCCCCGTTTACGTCTTCCACGCCTCTGGCGCTATGAAAGCGCTTCTTGACCACTACGCATATCGCTGGATGGCACATCGGCCTGAGGAAAGAATGTTTTCGAAGCAGGGCGTTTGTATTGCAACCGCGGCGGGTGCCGGAATGAAACCAACTATCAAGGATATGCGCGACAGCCTTTCGTTTTGGGGTGTCGGAAAAATATACAGCTTTGGGATTGCAGTCAATGCAATCAAGTGGGACGAAGTACTTGAAAAGAAAATAGCAAGGATTGATAAGAAGACCGACAGGCTTGCTATAGCCATTTCTCACCGTGAGGGGAAGGTGCGCCCCTCGCTCAAAACGTTGCTGTTGTTTTATGCGATGAGGCAGATGCATAAAAAGCCGCTAAACCCCGCCGACGGAGTTTATTGGAAAGACAAGGGCTGGACAGGCTCGTCAAGACCGTGGAAAAAGGCAAGGTAGCAAAAGCAAGTATTTGATACATAAAAAATATGATTGACAAGAATTATATTACAAATTATAATTAACCAACTGCTAGCAGCGGAACATATAATTGAATAATCCAATTTTGGATAATGGCAAAGACGCCAATAATACCCCGTGTATTATTGGCGCTATTTTTTTATAAAAAGGAGAAGCTTTATGAATCATGGCGACGTTGCATGGATGTTAACATCTTCGGCATTGGTGTTGATAATGACACCCGGACTGGCGTTTTTTTATGGCGGATTGGTGAAGAGAAAGAACATTGTTAACACTATTCTTTCCTCCGTTATGCTCATGGGACTGGGTTCTGTTCTTTGGGTTCTGATTGGATTTTCACTCTCGTTCAGCGGTGATGTAGGAGGAATCATCGGCAACCTAAAGTGGGTCGGATTAAATTTTGACACCATGAGTGATATGACACTTCCGTACCCAAACACTCTTTCCTTCGCGATTTTTCAAATGATGTTCGCAATTATCACCCCTGCGCTTATTACAGGTGCGATAGCTGAGAGAATGAAGTTTTCGTCACTTGTGATTTTTACAACAATATGGTCTATTATAGTATATTACCCCCTTGCACACATGGTTTGGGGAGGCGGACTGCTCTTCCAGATCGGCTCTGTAGATTTTGCGGGTGGAAACGTTGTGCACATTAGCTCCGGAGTAAGTGCGCTTGTCCTTTCGATTCTTCTTGGCAAACGTAAACACATTGCAAAAGCTACATACCACCCGCATAATGTCCCGTTTGTCATTTTGGGTGCGTCCCTGCTTTGGTTCGGCTGGTTTGGCTTTAACGCAGGCAGTGCGCTCGCTGCAAACGAGCTTGCAATCCACGCGTTTATGACCACCAACACATCGGCTGCGGCCGCTATGCTCTCGTGGCTTGTTATCGAAAAGGTCAAAAACGGAAAGCCGACCCTAGTCGGTGCTTCAACGGGACTTGTAATAGGGCTCGTGGCAATTACTCCGAGTGCGGCTTTTGCCCCGATTTGGTCGTCTTTAATCATCGGTGCGATGGTAAGTCCAATCTGCTACTTATTCATCAGTGTAATTAAGCCAAAGCTTGGCTATGACGATGCGCTTGATGTTTTCGGTTGCCACGGCGTTGGAGGCATCTGGGGCGGAATAGCTACCGGCTTGTTCGCAAAAAGCTCAATAAATCCCACTGTTGCATGGGATGGACTTGTTTATGGCAACGTGAATTTGTTCCTCCGTCAGCTTGCTGCAATCGGTATTACAATTGTTATTGCAAGCGCAGGCACATTTGTTGCCTACGGAATTGCCTCTTTTGCCACCAAGGGAATCAGGGTTTCCAAGAAGGATGAGGAGTTGGGGCTTGATTGCTCTCAGCATGATGAATCGGCATATCCCGCTTTTAACGGCATGGATTAACACATTTTAGGAGGGTTTCACAATGAAAAAAATTGAAGCGTTTATCAGACCCGAAAAGCTCGAGGATACTAAAGAAATCTTAGCAAAATTCAACCTTAACGGGTTGAGTATCATGCAGGTTATGGGTTGCGGAAGCCAAAAGGGCTGGAAAAAATTTGTCCGAGGCACTGAGGTGGACTATAATTTTCTGCAAAAAATTAAGATTGAGATGGTCGTTCTCGATGAACAGGTCGAAGATGTCGTACAGGGCATAATTGAAATTGCATCAACTGGAGAATTTGGAGACGGCAAAATATTTATATATGACGTGAATGACGCAATTCGCGTTAGAACAAAGGAACGTGGCGACGCCGCAATCAAATAGACCGATGCGCAGGTGAACCATCGTCGATAATGAAGAGGATTAAGTTCAGTTACGGAAAAAACACATAAGACACCCGACATCATCAGCTTTCGGGTGTCTTGCAAGAGATTTGAATGGGAAACATAGAAAAGATTCTTTTGTCTGCATAATGCTTGAGTTGCTGCAAAAAATACATTAAACGAAACAAGGAGGATGTGTTTTTGTGGCACTTTTAGGAAATCCATTTGTTGCTAATGTAACGAAGCAAATGACCGATGACGAGACGATTCAAGCTATTCGAGTAGATTTGGCGGGAGAGCTTGAAGCAATTATCGGATATGAAGCCCATGCAATGTCAACAGCTGACGAACGTGTAAAGAAAGTCCTTTTGCACATTGCGGATGAGGAAAGACAACACGTTGGAGAGCTTCAACAACTGCTTTTTATTCTGTGCCCAAAAGAATCGGAGCACATGGAAAAGGGTAAGCAAGCGATTGTCCAGCAGCAGCAACAGAACTTTCAAGGTCAATTACAATAATCAAAGCTACGCTCTTCATGAACCCCGCCCACATTTTCGGTTACAGGGTTTTATTTTCGCCATTTGGCGCAGATCTATTGCACAATCATACAAAAGTTATTAGACAATACTAAACGAGGCTCAAAGCTGTAAGTGGCTTTGAGCCTTCGGCATTTCAATGGCCATGCAATCTTTTTAGATACTGATAAACGAAATAAGTTAATAAAACAATAATTTACAAATAACAACATAACATGATGTTACAATAATGGAAAATATAGGATGAGAAGGTGATTCCAATGGGTTAAGAACAAAAATGTAGAAAGCATTTCAATTAAAAATTAATCAAAACAAAGGAGGGAACGTAAAAATGAAATTCAAAAAAATCGTATCATTAGTTATTGCTGTTGCCTTAATCGGTACATCCTCTGCAGCCTTTGCCTTTAATACTAATGAGCAGGCAAGACTTTCGAACCCGATTGAGGGAAATGATTTAGCCGTTGAGAACGAAACTGCTTCTCCAACAAGAATACCTGTAAATGAAGTTGCTAATCTTGCAGTGAATGAGTCTTTAATACTTGATGATGGTGCAGTTCTTACTAGAATTTCAAATGATGAATACTTTAGCGAAGTAGCAAAAAACAGTGGAATATCAATTGATGAAGCAAAAAGAATAGATAACAGTATAGAATATGTTAGCGCTAATGGTGGAGGATATTCGCATTTTAATTACTCAAAAACGGAGAATGTATCTTCCAATTCTCTTTGCCCGTTTAAAGCAACCTTAGAAGCTTTAATTGATCTCTATATCTATAATTCTAATGCAGAAATTACAAACGTTACTAATATCGGAACACGGCGAGCAAGTGGTTTGTTCGTGGGCACATGGAATGAAACCGGCACACCAGATTATAAAATTCTATATCCTGATACTGGAACATTCCCTGCCGGCAAAGTGGAAATCCGTGGAAGAGGTTATTTCCAAGTAGACGCCAATGTAGCAGCGAATTTAGGATATAATATGGAAGGGTTCGGGTTTTCCTTAAGTGCAACTCCACAAGTTGGTTGGACATCGAAAACTTTGTGGATGAGCGGTACATACCAGTGTTATTAATATTAAGCAATATAAGGAACTGTCGATGCTTAACGTGTTGAATAAGGTTTGAATATTTTTAAAAACAAGTAGTATATAGTAGCGCTAAAATATGTATGCTGGAAGCTTTGATTCCAGCATACATATTTTTAGATAATAATATTTATTAGAAACAATATTTTTGTAATTGCTTGGAAATTATTTCTATGGTATTCTAATTAGCATACTGAAGCTATTTTACTTAATACAATCACTATATAGGGTAAGCTGATAATAAATTACCCTAAGGTTAAGACAATTCAATGTTTCTGTGTTTTAGGGGGACGTTTATTTGAAAAAAAAGACGGTATTTTTAATTGTTTCGATAGGTCTACTAGCTGTTGCTATAGTATTTCTCGTAGTTAATAGAAACTATGCGTTTGTAAAATCATTGTCAAACTATGACAAAATCACACCTTCTTATGAAAAAACGACTACGTTGCCTGTAAGTGACCTAAAAAACCTTAAGCTAAATGATTCTATCACTTTGGAAGATAGAGCCATATTAACCAAGATAACATATGAAGAGTGTTTAAGAAAGTTGGCTGATAATAAAGATATATATTCAGATAAAGTGAAGTCTGAAAGCACTGAAAAAACTTTGATAGACAATGAAACGTATTCATATTATTATTACAAAAAAGTGTTTGGCTTAGATGGATCAAATGAATGTGAGTTTCAGGCCCAATTGGACGCAATATTAATCCTTGATGATACCAATTCGTCTGCTCAAATTGAGGATGCGCTGCCAATTAATACGCGTTTGGTATCCGGAACTTACAATTGCAAATGGGTTCAGAGTGCTGTTGTAAGATCTCCTGTTTTGGAAAACAACAATTCACCAATGGAAAAAGTGGAATTTCTAGGAAGAGGTTACTTTCAAGTCAATTATAGTTTTCCATTTGAATTTGGATGGACTTCTCCGACCTTATATATGGTTGGGAGTTACCAGTGCTCATAAAAAAGTAAGTTAAATTCTCAAAATACATTTGGCACTTTAACAAGTTCACTCTATAGGCAATACCTCTAACAAGCGTGTTTGTAAGAGTATTACAGACTACTTGATTGTAGATGAAAACCACCCCTTTCGAGATGGTTTTCATTATACGTGTTTTATATGCATTCTACTGATGGTGAACGTCGAGACCCTGTTTTTTCTGTTTTAAACGAGACATATTAAAATTACCAAAGGATGTCATAACCAAGCAATTCCAAGCTGTCGCTAAACCTATAAGTGATAACACAAAAGAGGCTCGGCGCTGTTATGGCGTGAGCCTCTTTTATATTTAGATAGCTGACGAGAGAAACAATAAAACTATAGTATACCAAAGGCACTCAGACCACCGAGGGCAATCAAAAGCAGGCCTGTTACTAAGTCCATTGATAAATCAATATGCTTTATGACGGCACTGCCGATTTTAAAAGAAAGCAGGTTCATCGGAATAGAAACTGCGAAAAACAGTAGAATTAGAAGAGAGAGGTTCCCACCAAAAGTGCCGAGGCTGACTCCACCGGCAAAGTCTTCTATTCCGGCTCCCAATAGAACAAGAAATATATTCGCCTGCGAAATGCCTGAACACGGGTTGGCAATGGACTTTCTTGCCAATCGCAATCCGACACCGATTAAAATTGCACTGCCGATGTATCTGCTGAGTGTGCCGACAAGACTACTCAGTGCATTCCCAATTAAAAATCCCGCACACGAGATAAGACTATGAAGCGATGCAAAAATAACTGCAAATATAAGCAGCGTGGTAATTTTCTTAATTCTGGCACCGATGTTCATGGAGAGTATCGCAATTTCAAGATTAAGAGTCGCAACTAATACAGCCGTTTCAAAAATACTCAAATATTTTCACCCACTAAAGCAACTTCGATTTACCGAACATTCTCGATTGAAAATAGATATAGATAATGATTATTTTTGGATAGCCAGAAAAATTCGGTTTATTGGCAGAAAGTAAAAATAAAAGCATGGACAAGCAAGTAGGTGCAATTTCTGGAATAAGTGGTTGAAAAGTAGAGGCAAATAATTGAACTCATACATTCTCTTTGCAAAAAAACAATTATTGCATATTGCGCTTCAAGCAGTTTTAACAGATTGTGCTATGATAAATTATAAAAGTGCCCGGTGAAAACTTGTTTTCACCGGGCACTCGGCCTGTGGCCTGTTTGGGGGTTATGAAATTAAAGGGATTTAAATGTTGGTGGTGCATTTGAAAGTAAAAACTACAATTTTCAATATAGTAATGAACAGAATCGGAGGCACCACGAAGTATCTGGTATTGCACAACTTCATGCCCATGACAAGATTGCAGTCATGCCGCATCGTCCGTGTGCTCGATAATTCGACAATATTCAGCGGTGGAGAGCTTGATTAGAGCTTTACCACATTTACCAGATATTCCGCAATGCTGTCCTGTATTTCTTCACCTGTTTTGTAGCGCCCGTCGATGCAGTCGACATCTATTAGCAGTGTGGGCATATCATAGTGCTCCTGAATGTAATCGGATAGGATTTTCGTGGAAGCCCAGGTGTGCTTGCAGCCGACGTGTCCGAGGAATACTGATGTGTTGATGTTGAAATTATCCATAAGGTACTTGATTCGGTCGGTATAATAATCGACGGGTCCCGCCGCGCCGTGAATCATCGGGAAGTTCATCATCTTCTTTGCCAAAATCTTATAGCAGTCTTCCTTGTCGTCCATATGCTCGTAAAAATCACCGAGGAAATGCCCCAGGACGTCCATTACGCAGATAGCGCCGAAGTTCTGCTCCAGATAGGTGTAGGTTTTTACGTTGTCCCAGAGCATATTCTGATGGAAAAGCATACGATATTTCTCTTCCGGACAGGCGCCCATGCCCAGTTCAATCATCATCTCGCCGGCATCGTACTCGCGCTGGAGGAACTCTACTAATGCGGGGTCTGCTGCCATACCGCTCATGGCGGCGTTTGCGATAAGCATTTTGCCGGGAAGCGGGCAGGGGGTATGCTTCCTTTGGTTGGCGCATTTTACCAGAAGTTCTGTTGACTTGTTGGCTATTTCCATGGTGGATTTGTACTTTTCCCAGTCAAACTTTGTGCCTGTGAACTCTTCCATGAATTCGATGAATTCTTTAGTCTGCTTGACAAGGTACTGCTGTCCGCGTTCATCTCTGCGGAAGGGTGTGTCGAAGATAAAGGTTGGCTTGTTCAAAATCTTTTGCATATTGGGATAAGCAATTCTGGAGGAGTCGCAGGGGACAGTCGAATACACAAAGGCATCCGGCTCAACGCCATACTGACCTGCAAGCAAAGCTCCCAGCTCAATTTTGTCCAGTGCACACATACTTTGGTTTGTGAATCGCTCGCAAAGGTCAAGGTACTTTGAAGCAATTTCACTATTGGGCGCTAGGCTCAACGGAAGCTGGTCAAGATAGTAGGGCTGGCAGTCAAAGGCATAGATAAGATCGACAGGAACAGGTCCACCAAAGAATATCAGCTTTTTGCCGTTTTTGTGCGCATCGCGGATTTGACACCAAGTCGCTATTTGTAAATCGAAAGCCCATGCCGAATCGGGATCTTTTTCCAGACAACGTGCCAGCTTGCTTTCGACTGTACCGCATATGTAATCCATAGTGCTCATTTCGCCGCTTAAAACCTTGCTTTTGTTGTCAACATAATCTGCCATTGTTTAGGCCTCCTTCTCTATCATTTCAATGAATGCTTCAGCGCGAATTTCAAGCTGACCGACGTTCGCCAATTTCTCTTCTCGTTCGACGTTAAGAAGCGGAATTCCGGCGTCCTTGAGTTCCTGCTCGAGAAATACGTTCTCGCCGCCCCAGCACTCGCAGTTTTGCATCTTTTGGTAGACGACGCCGTCTACTTTGTATTCTTTTGCTTTATCCAGAATGAATTCATGAAGCTCATCACGGTTGTCAATCATGCGCGGGCATACCAAACGGTCGAGATAATAATCCGCTATTGATCCGATAACGTCGTTTTTTCTGAGAGTGAGCGCATCACCGAAAGCCATGCGGCCAAGGCAAAGTGTATCGGCAACGACAAGCCCGCCCTTGTTTTCGATTACTTTGATATAATCAGGGTCGTCCATAGCACTGCCTATCATCATAAGGCGTGCGCGGTAGCCTGATACGGGCGCCCTATTGCCGGCATCGGCGAGGAAGGCCTTCAATAGTTCTATGTATTCCTCAACCGGCATATTGGTTGATGCAAGCATAATACTCAGAGCTTCTGCGCCGGTGATTACCGGGGAAGCCTGCTTTTGAAGCTCCAGAACCTGCCCCACAAGTTTGCGCGCCTCGTTGTAGAGCTCCGCGGATTTGATAAGCTTTTCGTCGGTAATCTTGTTGCCGGTTAGCTGCTCAAGCGCGCTGATGAGGTCTTTAAGCTCGTCCGCGTAAAATTCTCTCGTGGTTTTGCTTTTCATACGTGGAACGCCGATTTCAAAAAAGAACTGGTTTTTGCCGTTCTTCGTTGAGTAATGTTTCCAGTTGTCAAAAATTCTTACCGCCTGCATACAGCCGTCGGAGGTAACCAGCCCATCCAACTCGTAAACACCTTCAATAAAATACTGTAGGATTGATTTTGCAAAGCTGCAGCTGAAGCTGGACATATATACTTCGGCTTCGTTATAGTCTACGCACCCTGTAGCTCTGAGCCGTACGGGCAGCACGTCAGCTGCGTGGAGTATCTCCTGTGGAACGTGGCAGCAAACAACACCTAGTGCTTTTTTTCCGGAAGCTCTCCACGATTTTATCGATTCTCCGGAAACTTTTGTGTCAAACAGCTTTTGGTATTCCATATGTATCCCCCTTTTAGAATGTAGTGAGTTTAAATCGCTCCTTATACTTGATAAATAGTGTTTTTTATGAAAAATGTAAAGTAATACATTTTCAAATGTGTATCATTATGTTATAATAACCATAAATAGTAATAAAAGGACATGACACAGATGAGAGATAATACAAGAATTCAAATCTTGCGCGCCTGTAACAGTCTTTTGAGAGAGGTACCCTTTGAAAAAATAACCGTAAGCATGATTGCAAAGAAAAGTGGAATTTCCAAACCCACCTTTTATCGTTATTTTATAGATAAGTATGATGTGATGAACTACAACTACAAGAGAAATCTTGATAAGTGGGTCTCAAACAACATCTGTAGCAGTTGGCGGGAATTTTACGTCAAGATGTATTCTGCCTCCAAGTCCGACCCAAAACGAGAAAAAAATGCATTCTCGGCGGTGGGTACAAACTCATACAAATCATTTTTGTTCCAATATTCGTATGCGGCGATTGAATCCTCGGCAACGAAATGCAGGGGAGGTGCTCCGCTGACACGAGAGGAGAAAATTCATCTGTCGATTTTCTGCTATGGAGTGATAAATCTAAATTTTGATTGGATTAACGGCAAGCTGGACTACACGGTTGAGGAAATGGCTGAGCTTACATATTTGGCGCTACCCGAAACCATACGCGATCTGTGGTGGAACCCACCAGCACCCGATCCTCATGTTTGATTAGTAGCAGTTGAATAATAATGAATTTGAGCCGTTTGCAACTTTAAAATGCAAACGGCTCAAAAAAATGGGCAATTGTATTTTCTTTGGACAGCTTTGTTCCAGCTCGCATTTGCGGGCTTTTTCTGTTTTGCCGGAGTTCGGAAATAGGCTCCGGATTTTTGCTCCTGAAATGTGGAGTGCGGCATATCTGTCCTGGCATGATACTTGAAATTAATCTAGGCAAATCCGTAGACGGTGGGGCTTCAGCCTCCGTAACGGAAGCGTCAAATCTGAAAGAGGTTATTATCCCAATTTCGGCTGAACAACAAAGCGAGTCCACCTATGCCGGCTATCGCTATTATAGCTCCGAAGTTGATGCGATTGCTGAAAAGGAGAATGTGGACCATGAGAAAACCGTGATTGACCGCATGAAACATAATAGAGCACTTTTTTCTAGTAGGTCAATTTTATCTCTGTGGCAACAAAAGTAGCACCAGAACCTTAAATTGCATAATGTAAATCGAAAAGTTATGCAAGAGGAGAGATGTAGTTGTATTGGTTTTCTACAATTAGTCCTGTTCTTCAAGGCCTATTAGCGACATTGTTTACATACGCGATTACTGCTATTGGAGCATCTCTGGTTTTCTTTTTTAAATCAGTAAACCGGAAAATGATGGATATGTTAATGGGCTTTGCTGCCGGAATTATGATAGCTGCATCATTTTGGTCGTTGCTGGCTCCTGCCATTGATTTATCAATAGCACTTGGTAATAACGCTTGGTTGACAGCGGCCACAGGCTTTTTGTTCGGCGGATTTTTTATTATTGGATCAGATGTATTATTATCGAAGTGCCTATTATTAAAAAAGAATTCCAATATTTCTAAACGCTCAATTCTCCTGATCTCAGCGGTTACATTGCATAATATTCCAGAAGGACTTGCGGTTGGTGTTTCTTTTGGATGTGTTGCAATAGGTTTGCATGGCACTTCCATACTTAGCTCAATCATGTTGGCTATAGGAATTGGGCTACAAAATTTCCCGGAAGGGGCTTGCGTTTCAATTCCATTAAGACGTGAAGGTATGTCAAGGTATAAAAGTTTCGTGTTAGGTCAGGCATCCGGAATTGTTGAACCAATTGCGGGTGTTTTGGGCGTACTATATGCACTAAAAATGCGCTCCGCATTACCCATCGCTTTGACCTTTTCAGCCGGTGCTATGATTGCAGTAGTGTGTTCCGAGCTTATTCCCGAATCATTTAGGGATAATAAAATTATAGCATCTTGCGGTGTTTTGCTAGGGTTTGTGTTAATGATGGTTCTTGATGTCGCCTTAGGTTAATGGGGAACTTAATTTTTACCCTCATAAAAATGGTAGACGCAAAAAAGCATCTACCATAGCAGCTAAGCAAATTTTCCGTCTTTTATAACACTTGATATCATTTGGTTTGTCTTTCCTCAGGTATTATTTCGATGCTTTTAATCGAGCCGAGCTCCAACAAAAAAATGCTGTTATTCTGAAATGTTTGAATTGCAACAAAATCTGTTCCAACAACTTGAAGCTTTCCTCTTCTTCTGTTACATCTGCTGTTAAAAATGTATTCAATAAGCACCATTCTGCCAATGTAATTTTTCAGGTAATCTGACAAACTATAGGGCCACATCTCTGCTGCCACGTCTCTTTCAGGATAGCCACTCTTCTTCTGGATTACAACACTTCTGCCACTAATGCCACTGTTAATGTCCTGAAATGATCGATTTCCATATAATTCATAGGTTTTTTGCGTTGCAGTGAGTTCCGGCAAAATCATATTATCGTTCATATATATCTCCCTCAACAAAAAAACAGGCCTTGGCCTGTTTTTTCATACATACTTTTTTGTCAACCTTTTACAGCGAAATATCTTTTCTGATCCAAATAATCTTGAACGTATCTAAGTGCCTCTCCGAATCTCTGGAAGTGAACAATCTCTCTTTCACGAAGAAACTTAAGTGGAGCGAGCACATCAGGGTCATCAGTCATTCTGATGAGATATTCATAAGTTGAACGGGCTTTCTGCTCAGCTGCCATATTTTCATATAAGTCTGTAATTGGATCGCCCTTTGACTGAATGTATGCTGCATTAAAAGGGACTCCTGATGCACTTACAGGATAGACTGCAGTATCGTGATCAACATAAAAGGCTGCAAAGTCGCTCTCCTCAATCTCTTCTGTACTTATGCCCTGGGTGAGTTGCCTTACAATGGTTCCTATCATTTCAAGGTGGGCAAGCTCCTCTGTCCCTATGTCGTTGAGCGTAGCTTTAGCTTGAGGTGTAATCATTGAAAAACGCTGACTTAGGTATCTTAGCGAGGCAGCGAGCTCTCCGTCTGGCCCACCATACTCCAGTAGGCTATGAAATCTCCCGCCGAATTACAAAAAAGCGCCCACTCAAGGAACGTTAATTCCAAGAGTGGGCTTATTGACAACCTTTA
>CAZLLK010000061.1:0-16466 GCA_964560435.1 uncultured Oscillospiraceae bacterium | reverse complement strand
ACCAACGCTCAGTGCGTTGTTTTCGCCGAATCCGAAGTTATTTCTCTGATTCACGCTAAGGAAACCAGAGAAGACATTGCTTACGGCGTACATATGGGTATTGCGAACCGCATTGCTTCAATGATCCGCAGAATTGGACTGTCCGACCATTTCACCATGGTAGGCGGACCCGCATTCAACAAGGGCTTAGTAAGCTGCATGGCGAAGGTTTTTGGCAGAGAAATCAAAACGCCCGATAACAACCAGTTCGTAAGCGCAATCGGCGCGGCGCTCTTTGCTGCCGAGAATTAGGATACGGAGGAAAAGATAATGGCTGAAATTGAAAAAATAGACTATTGGAGATGGACCGAATCCAATTGGAAGAACCCTGAAATTCCCGATTGGCACGGAAAACTCATTACCGCCGGCGTTGACATCGGCTCGACCAGCACCCAGGCTGTTATTATGGCAGATGGCGTGCCTTATGCATACTCAAACATGAGAACAGGCTCCAACAGCCCCGACTCTGCTATCGGCGCCATCAACTGGGCAATGAAAGACACGGGATTGACACTTGAAGATATTACCTATACAATAGGAACCGGATATGGTCGCGTAAACGTACCTTTTTCCAACAAGACCGTAACCGAAATTACCTGCCACGCAAAGGGCGCTAACTACATATATGGACCCACAGTTCGCACCATCCTCGACATGGGCGGACAGGACTGTAAGGCTATTCACTGCGACGAAAATGGCACCGTTACTTCTTTCATGATGAATGATAAGTGCGCTGCCGGAACCGGACGAGGCATGGAAGTTATTGCAAACCTGCTCGCAGTACGCGTTGAAGACATCGGCGAGATGTCCTTCAATATTGACGAAGAACCCGCACCGGTTTCTTCAACCTGCGTTATCTTTGCAAAGAGCGAAGCTACAAAGCTTATGCGTACAGGCTGGACAAAGGAAAAGGTTCTTGCCGCATACTGCCACGCTATGGCTCTTCGCGTTGTCCGTTTGCTTGAGCGTAACGGCATGGAGCAGGATTTCGCTATCACAGGCGGTATCGCAAAGAACATCGGCGTAACAAAACGCATCGAGAAACTTATGAACATCAAGGCTCTCGCTCCCTCAATGGATACTCAGATTGCCGGCGCCTTGGGTGCAGCTTTACTCGCAAAGGAACTTGTTGAGAAGAAAAGAGCTAAGGAAAACAACTAGGTAGTATCAGAAACTGTATGTTTGAGCGATCTGCTTAACATATAGTGCAAGTTGGAAGGAGGCTAAGGTCATGATAGCAAATTACGGCTATGAAGATGGTTCCGGTCACTATTACATTAAAATCGACACCGCCAAATGTGCGGAGTGCTCCGACAAGGGCTGTATTAGTACCTGCCCCGAAAAGCTTTTTGTTACAGAACTGGACGATTTTGACGATGAGGTAGTGTTGATTCGGGAGGATGCCCGCAACACCTTGCAAACAAGCTGTGCGCTATGCAAGTCCGGAGCAGAGAAAGAACTCTGCGCGGCTGCCTGCGCGGCAAGCGCCATCGGCTTCTCTTGGTGAGAAGCGAAGTGTAGAATTTTATCTCACTGCTGACAGCTAAATCTGGTCGTGCTTGATGAGATTGAAATTATTTTTTCCTAAGAAATTAAAGGAGGAGACACATGAGTTACGAAAAATTATTCGAGACCAACATTTCAGGCGAATCCGCAAAAGCTTGGAAAGCATCCGGCAAAAAGGCAATAGGCTATGTGTGCTGCCACGTTCCTGAAGAAATCTTCTATGCAGCTGATATTCTTCCCGTACGTCTCAGAGCTACAAACTGTGTTGACAGCAGTGATGCAGAAGCATGGATGTCCAGCTTTAGCTGCAGCTATGCACGTTCCATTCTCCAGTACCTGATGAATGGTACATACGATCTTGACGGCCTGGTTCAGTCCGACGGCTGCATGATGCCCACTCGTATCCTTGACAACTGGGATCACATTTCCAAGAAAGCCGGAAAGAATCTGTTCATCTATCAGATTGGCGCTCCGCGTATAACCAACGACACAACCGTCGCATATTACAAGGCTGAGCTGCAGGCTCTCGCTGACAAGCTTGGCGAAGTCTCTGGCAAAAAGGTAACCGACGAAGCCCTTAAGGCTGCTATTGCTAAGACCAACGAGGTTCGTGACCTGATTGCTCAGGTTTATGCTCTTCGTAACGAAGCAAAGGTTTCCGGAACTGAATCCCTCAAGATTACTCTTGCAAACTGCGATCTGACAATTGATGAATACATCGCTGCTCTCAAAGAGTTTATCGCTGACGCAAAGAACCGTACCCCCATCGAAGCTCGTGCACGTCTTATGATCATCGGCTCCGCACTTGATAACCCCGAGTACCTCAAGGTAATCGAGGACAAGGGTGCTCTTATTGTCGCTGATAATATGTGCTTTGGCTTCAAGGCTTTCGGCGAGAAGATTGCTGTAGACGATAAGGACGTTCTTGGTTCTATTGCTAAATACTACCTCAACCGTATCACCTGCCCCCGTAGCCTTGACAACCGTCCCGCTATCCACAAGGAAATCGTTGACGATTGCAAGAAGTACGGCGTTCAGGGCGTCATCTATCAGAAGATGCAGAACTGCGAATGCTGGGGCGGCGAAGCTTTCTACCTCGAGCCTGACCTCAAGGCAGCTGGCATCCCGATGCTTCAGGTTGAGCGTGAAGAGCAGATGGCTAACGCAGGACAGCTTGCTATCCGTGCAGAAGCCTTCGTAGAAATGTTAGATAAGTAAGAAGAAGGAGGACAATACAATGGCAGAAATTAAGCAGAACTTTGATCCTACTCAGCCGGTTAACATGATAGGTTTAACCTGCAATCAGGTCGATAGTATTTATCAATATATGCTCTCAAAGGATATGCCTGAAATCATGTGGACCGTTGATATTCAGAAATTCACATGGGAGGAAATCCGCGATGCGGAGGCAGCCGGCAAGAAGATTATCGCTTTCGGCGGACCTGTCCCCGTAACCATCATGCGCGCATTTGATTGCGTTCCCTTCTTTCTAGATACTATCCCCACCCGTATCGCTTCCATGGAAGACCTCTGCAGCCGTTACATCGACGAGACCGAGAAGTACGCTCCCACCAGCATGTGCGCTATCGATAAGGCACAGCTCGGCTGCGCACTTAAGGGCGAGTTCGGTATAAAGATTGACGCATTCGTACACGCAACCGTTCCCTTCGACTCCGCTCGTATTGCATATCCTCTCATGGAGCGTCTGTTCGACTGCCCCTGCTTCACATTCGACTGCCCCTTCCGTCATGATGACAAGGGCTATGAGTATCTCGCAGGCCAGATTGACGCATTTATTCCTTTCATGGAAGAGCTCACCGGACTTAAGTGGGACGCTGCTCGTTACGAGAAGTACAAAGAAATCACCATCGAGGCTAACAAGGCTACTGAGCTCCTTATTCAGCTCGGCGACCTTCGTAAAAAGTCTCCTTGCGTACTGCCCGGACGTATGCTCGTTCTTAACGAGATTATCGCTCCTCTGCAGGGTACTCCCGAGGTTACTGCAATGCTCCAGACTCAGCTCGATATGGGCAATATGCTTGCCGATATGGGCATGACCGCAACACGTTGCCCTGAAGAGCGCTATCGTGTCTGCCTCATGCAGAACATGCTTTGGTCAAACACTGGCATCATGGACTGGATGGAAAAGACCTACGGCGCAATCACCGTTATGGACGGCTTCGGCTATCAGGACGGCATTGTTGTTGGAGATTTGGATAACTGGGAAAGCCAGAAGATCCAGATTGCTAAGTCCATGCTTCTCGTCCCGATGATCCACGGCGCAACCGGCCCGACCGAGTATTGGCTCAAGGTTATCGACAAGATGTATGATGACTTCAAAGTCAACGTATCCATCTTCATGGGTCACGTCGGCTGCAAGCACACTTGGGCTTCCGGCAAGATTGTCACCGACTACATCCAGCAGAAGTACGGTATTCCCACCCTGTATGTCGACGTCGATGCTATCGATCCCCGTTACAAATCCAACGACGAGCTTCGCGCTCAAATTGGCGAGTACATGGAATCCGTTGTCGGCGCTGAGAACTTCACGAAATAAGCAAAATCAATATAACTTCCACGACCGTAGTATTATTACTACGGTCGTGGTCGAAGGTTATTCATATTATTCATATTGGAAAGCGAGGGAAAATGTATGGAAAAAATTAAATCAATTGCCGTTACAGGAAAAGGCGGAACAGGCAAGACGGTTGTTTCTACGCTTCTTATTCGTTTGCTTGCAGAGCGTTTCCCCGGCAGAGTGCTCGCGATCGATGCTGACTCTGCAATGAGCCTTTGTTATACAACCGGCTTGAAGGTTAATAAGACTGTCAGCACGCTTCGTAGCGAACTTGTTGGAATGCGTGATGCAAGAGACAAGCTTAACGACGGCCCCACCAAGGACCTTATGCGCAGCATTCTTGCTCACGGAGAAGGTTTTGATTTGTTGACAATGGGTCGTCCGGAAGAGCCGGGCTGCTTCTGCGCCTGCAATGAACTGCTCCGTTTCGGAATTGATACTCTTATTGGCGACTATGATTACGTTGTAGTAGACGGCGAAGCAGGTCCCGAGCAGCTTAACCGCCGCGTCATGAAGAGCGTTGACTGCTTGCTCGTAATGGCCGATATGTCCGCCAGAAGTCTTCAGACTGCTGCTGGAATTATCGCTGTGGCAAACGCCGGCGAAAACAACATCGATGTAAAAACAACTGGACTCGTTCTCAACCGCGTTCGCAACGACCAGCCCAAGGAAGAACTTCTTAAGAAGGTCGGACTTGAAGTCTTCGGCGAACTGCCTGAGGATGTAGACGTCAATAAATTTGATCGTGAAGACAGAACTCTATTTGATCTTCCCATGGATAGTGCTTGTCCCACGGCTGTTCTTGCTATCCTGAAAAAGCTCATCCCCGAGTTTTAATTGCTACTAAAAAAGGAGTGACTGCGATGTGTAACGGACTGGAACATGACGAAAATGGTAATCACGTCCATCCTAACGGAACGGTGCACTGCCACGATCACGAGATACCGCACGTTCACACCAACAAAAAGGCGGTTCATGACCGTCTTGCGAAAGCAAATGGGCATTTGGAATCAGTTATCCGAATGATTGACAACGACAGAGATTGTGCTGAGGTGCTTGTTCAGCTGGCTGCGGTCAGGTCCGCGATAAATAATGCAGGTAAGGTTCTTCTTCAGGACCATATTACCGAGTGCATTACCGAAGCAGTCGCTCATGACGACAAGCAGAAATTAGCCGATCTGAACAAAGCTATTGAACAGTTTATGAAATAATCCTCGCATTATGAAGTAATATATGGAGCCGATACGTTACCGTGTACTTGCAGTCTGCATAGTACACGAAGGAGCGCATCGGCTCCTTCAATATATTAACGGGGCCTTTTTACGCGTATTATAAACTTGAAACGCTGAAGGTCGTAGGAATAATGAGTGCTAAGGTCGAGAGATAGTCTGCAGAGAAAAATATAAACATTTGCTGGTTGGCGAGAGTGAAATACATGAATGCTATCATCTTTCTGTTGGAAAAATCATTAGAAAGCATATCATACTGTTTTGGATATGAGTACATAATACAAAATGTACAATTTTTAACTTAAAATCTGGTTGTTTAATCAGGTGAATTTCGTTGCAAAATATTTCCTTATGATGTAAAATTATCTTATTGGTGTGTTGAAAAATTATCAATGCATACAATGAAAATATTTTTCGGTAAGGGAGTTATTCTACTATGGCAGAGAAGAATTTAAACATTGACTGGAAAAAATATTACGATGAGCATCTGGTTGATCTTGCAGGTGCCGCAAAAGCTGTTGAGCCCGGTGACTCGTATTGGCTTGGACAAGCTTCTACCATTCCTTATGCTTGGCTGGAAGAGATGTATGCACACATGGAGGACTACCATGACGTAACTATTTTCTACAACGTCATGAACCAACCCGCATCTATGGTTTTTGATTCCGAGACCAAAAAGCACTTCAAAATGATAAGTGCTTATTGCCTGCCTGTTGAGCGTATGGGCATCGGTATGAACACCATTGAACCGGGTGGAACCCCGTATGATACTCTTCAGATAGCCCCCTTTGAGTATGGCTGTAATGCAATCGCTATGCACGTTGCCCCCCCCGATGAGAACGGCTACTGCAACGTTTGCGCATATGGTGTTGCAACCAACCAAGTTATTTGTCTTGATCCCCGCGTAACCAAAAGAATTTGCTTCATAGACCGTACTGGTGTTTATCCGGTTCCCGGACCCTATGAAACCCATTATATGCACGTAACTCAGATGGACTTCATATGCGAGCTCGATACCGAGCCCAGCTTCATTCCCTCTCCGTTGCCCACTGATGTTGATGAGAAGATTGCTTCTTTCATCATGCCCCACATAAAGTCCGGCGACAACGTTCAGATAGGCTTCGGCGGTTTGGGCGAAGAAATCCTCAGAAACCTCAGAAAGGCAGAGGGAACCTTCCAGATTTACTCCGAGGTTGCTTGCGATAACATGCAGGATCTCGTTGAGGAAGGCAAAATTACTAAGATTGTTGCTTCCAGTCCTGGGTCCTGCTCCGAGAAATTCTTTAAGTTCATGCGTGACGACCCACGTATCGAGTTGCGTCCTCAGCCGCAGATGATCGATCCACTGGGTGTTATGCTGTGCGATAACCTTGTATCCATCAACGCTACCTTCCAGATCGACCTTATCGGACAGGCCTGCTCCGAAGCTCAAGGACTTACTCCCTTCTCCGGCCCCGGCGGCTCTTTTGCATACCTTTACGGTGCAATCCGTTCCAAGGGCGGTCGTAGCTTCCTTTGCCTGCGCTCAACCTTTGTCGACCACGATGGCGAGCGTCACTCAAACGTTCATCCTTGGCTGCCCGAAGGCTGCATAGTTACGACTCCGAGACAATATATAATGTTCATCGTAACTGAGTGGGGTCTGGCAGATGTTTACCTGAAGACACATAAGGACCGCATAAAGGCTACCCTTAAGATTGCCCATCCTGACTACAGACAGGAGCTCAAGGACAAGATTGTCACAACACCGCTGATCAAGGAAGACGACTTCGTAGACTACGATCTCTTCAACTAAGCTACATAAGAAACATAAATAGTTTCGCATAACAATAGGCACTCCCGGCGTCCAATCATCCTTTGGGATGAAACGCGTTCGGGAGTGCTTATTTGCATAATTATGCAAATAATGTGGATAATATGCAACGGCTGCTATTTTGTATACTGAAACTTTTCGTCATACAGTTCGCTTGCATTTTTGGGGTAAAAGAAAATGGTGTTGTGTTTAAATTAAAACGTTTGCGGGAAAAACATATAAATTGTCAACATATTCACAAATGGCAATGGCAACAAGATACTTGAATGAGGTTTTATATATTTGTATCAAAATATTTCTTATTTCTACAGCAAGTAACCAAAATTGAAGAATGCATTCTAATATTGCTTGTATAATTTTCCAATATGCTGTATAATTAGCTACTCGTATGTTGAACTCAAGTTGTAGAACTTTAGAAAACATTTTTGGAGAAGGAGTTGTTTATTTAAATGGCAAAGAAAGACTTAAACGTAGACTGGAAAGAGTACTACAAAACGCACCTGACAACGATTGAAGAGGCTGCAAAGGATATTAAGCCTGGCGACGTTATCTTTATGGGACAGGCAACCAACATTCCTTATGCTTTCCTTGAATATCTCTATGAGCACAAGGAAGAGTATCACGATGTAACCTTCTTTTACAACGTCATGAACTACCCCTCGAGTATGATTTTCGACCACGACACCAAGGAGCACTTCCGTCTTCTCAACATCTATAACCTGCCTATTGACCGTATGGCAATTGATGCGCACACAATCGAACCGCTTGGTGCTGGATACGACTCATACACCTGGAGTATGTGGGAATATGGCGTAAATACGTCTGCAACACAGGTTTGCCCTCCTGATGCGAACGGCTATTGCAACGTCGGCTGCTACGGTGTTACGACCAACAGCACATCAAACCTGGATCCCCGCATTGTTAAAAAATTCGGATTCATTGACGCTACCGGTGTTTATCCTGCACCCGGACCTCTTGATGATAACTATATCCATATCAGCGAGTTCGATTACATAATCGAGAACAATACCGAAATGATGGCACTTCCTATTCCTCAGCCCACAGCTATGGATGAGAAGGTTGCGTCATACATCCTTCCTTATATAAAAGAAGGCGACAAAGTTCAGATCGGATTCGGCGGACTGGGCGAAGCAATTCTTGCAAACCTTGCTAAACTGCCTGGCAATTTTGAGGTTTTCTCCGAGGTTCTTTGCGATAGCATGATGCCTCTGGTTGAGAGCGGTAAAATTACAAAAATCCGTGCATCCAGCCCCGGCGCCTGCACAGAGGAATGCTTCAAATGGCTTGCAACCACACAGCATGATGTTAGACTGTATCCGAGAACTACCTGCATAGAGATGCTCTCCACATTGGAACAGGAAAACATCGTTGCAATCAACGCAACCTTCATGGTCGACCTTATTGGACAGGCCTGCTCCGAAGCTCAGGGACTTAAGCCCTACACCGGCATGGGCGGCTCCTTCGCTTACATTTATGGCGCACAGCGTGCAAAGAACGGCAGAAGCTTCCTTTGCCTGCGTTCCACCTATGTAGACAAGAATGGCGACACCAAGTCCAACATCGTTCCTTGGCTGCCAGAAGGCTCCATCGTATCCATGCTCAAGAACTATGTTATGTTCGTAGTTTCCGAGTATGGTCTTGCCGATGTTTACCTTAAGACTTATGTTGATCGTATCAAGGCTCTTATCAAGATTGCTCACCCTGATTTCCGTCCGTGGTTGAAGGAGCAGATCCTCACAACACCGTTGATCGAAGAGTGGGACTTCAGAGATTACGATATGAACGACACGACTGTTGCACCCCCCAGACAGCCCAACACTGTAGTTCCCACCAGAGAATACAAGTTGCCGGTAGCATAGTCTTGTATTCAACGTGGCGAGTTAGTTAGCTCGTTGATATAAAATTCGGCAAGGGTTTCTCTTCGATTTTCGGACGAGCTGCCCTTGCCGGATTGTTTTTCTCAGCATGATACGTATTTTCAAATGATAACGTTGGAGTTAAGAAGTTTCGCTTGTGAATAAGAAAATGAGACGATATTAACCCAAATTGCGTTGCATTTGGTAAATAATAGTGCTATCATGTAAGCATTAAGCCGAAAGGCAATTTTATTTACGGAGGACTAGATAATGGTTATCTGCAACTGTCTTTTTACCAGCGAAACAACTGAAATGAAGGATTTTTATAAGATACTTTGCGATGAGGGACTTGTTGAAGGCTCCCGCGCTGACAAGGGAAATTTGGAGTATAATTTTTTCATCAGCGTTGATGACCCCAAGCGCATGATGCTCATTGAGAAGTGGGAGAGCTTTGATGACCTTCAGGCTCATTCCGAAACCGAGCTTTTCCAGAAGTTCCGCCCTGTCTGCAAAGAGAACGGCGTAAGATCCAAGCTCGCAATGTACGAGGAGTAATCGTAAAACAAGAAAAAGCGAAGCCATTTGGCTTCGCTTTTTTGATCTCTGAGGGAATATCGAGTTATTGGTTTCCATCGGGTGGCACTGATTCCGTTGGGACATCCTGGACAGAGACTGCGTTTTTGGCTGTAGCCTTCGTTTCGTACGCCTTGCCGTCCGACAGTTCGTTTACAAGCTCAGAGCTTTCGCCCATGGTGCAAAGGGCAATCCCGTAATTATCAGTAATCCATTTATTAGCGCGCTTCGAGTCCACGGTAAGCGTGGTGTAAAAGTAGTCGCTTTCGTAGACGTCTTTCGTTTTTCGATGTTCTACATAGAAATTTATGGTGCAATCGTACACATTTTTCATGTAATCTTCATCTGTAACAAGCCAAACTCTTCCAAGCGTTCCAGCGTCTATATCGGGGACAAGGCATTCTGTGTAAAACTCATATGTCTCGCTCGGCGACAGCTCGATATTCGCGTAAGTTCCTAAGGATTTATCGAAATAGTGTATGCTTGTGCCTGTTATTGTTTCAACATTCACGGGAACGGAGAGCTTTTTGCGGTAATCAATAGCCTCCTTGACGTTCATCAAATCGTTCAGAGTATAAATGTCGTCACTTGCATCTGTGTAAACATTATAAGATCTTTCCTGAACATCACCGTTCTTTAATGTGTAAAGGAATGTGACGTTTGTAACTGCCACAGAATAATTTCCAGTATACTTTTCGTTGGCGTCCTTGTGCGAAATTATATCACTTTGAAGCTTGATTGTTGCATCTATGTTTTCGGGCTGTTCAAACAGCGCGTCTTCTCCTATGCAGTTGATTGAAACACCTTGAACCTCGTTTACATTGGGAAGTTTTCTCTCGATTCCGAAAACATCGAACTCAGCGCAGAACATTAGCGCCGAGACTAAAACAGCGGTGGTGCCCATCTCAATCCAATTGCGGCCAGAAAATACGTGCAGTGTTTTTTGCATTAGCATTTCTGCGGCAAAATAACCGACAAATGCTCCGAATAGCATAAAAAGCAACACAAACAGCATACTTTCAACACCATAAAGGGTAGTGTTGGCGAAAGCTGAGGAATATATGACAATGCCCAAAACGAGCGCGCAGCCGACAGACAAGCAATACTTGAAAACGGGCTTCAATGGTCTTGCGGCTACTACATCACCGGCTGTTTCCATGCGGCGGTGTTTAATCATGAGCATTGCTAATGCCGCAAAAACAATTCCGACTGCGGCATAGATTGCGAGAGAAACCCAGCCATTGTAGCTATAACCGATAACAGCGCTGCTGTAGTTATCCGGATTCTCAAGAATATTTGAAATGTTGGAGTCCTTAAGGAGCTTAGCTGCAGGTGAAAGCGAAATTAATGCATATGAATCAGACATGGTGACACCATAAATGAAGGTGCGCATAGCAACCCTTGTAAGAAGCTCTACAACATATGCAGTGAAGTTGAGAACGATATATACCACAGGAAGAACAAGAACGTGTCCTGTAAAGCTTGCGACCAAAGAGGCAAAACCAAAGAAAAATAGGTTCATCATGCAGACCATGGCCAGCCATTGCAGCGCGTAACCGGCGCAATCCGCCATAACTCCTGACGTGGCCTCAACCCCCAGTGTTATGAGGAAGATGATGATGTTGCTAACAAGCATTGCAACAAGTCCTGAGGTGAAAACGGAGAGGAAAATTCCCTCACGTTTAATTGGAAGAGAGCACATCATCGAAACGCTTTTCGCGTTGTAGAAATAATTAAACGCCGCCATAGCGATAAGCATTCCGAAGACGCCGGACATTATTACTCCGCCGTAAAGTCCGACCTTCAAAATCTGTTCTCCGATGTTTGGAATTATCATATTTACATCACTGCCATATTCCAACGGCATCTGTTGCCAATACTGAATCATGCTCGCAAGTGAAATCGGCAGAATAATGAGCCAGGCTACGAAATAACCAGCGAAAATCGGCCAATAACGCTTTAGAAGGTTCAAAAACAGAGTGTAGTTAAAGTATGATGTCTTTGACTTCATAGTGCTCGCCTCCCAACTCGTAAATAAAAATTTCTTCAAGTGACAGGGGGATAACGTCCATAAACAGCGGCTCGCAGGTCGCAAGCTGGTTTGTTATTTCCTCTGCCTTTCCGCGGACAATTATTGTCTGCAGTCGGCCCGTACTGCTGTGATGGAGTATCTTGAGCTCTTTGGGAAGCGGCCTCTCGTCGGGGAGCGCGAGCTGAACCTTTGAAATGTTGTCCTGCAATTCGGAAAGATTACGCTCAAGCAGTAGCTTGCCCTTGTTCATGATGCCAACGTGGTCGCAGACATCCTCAAGCTCACGAAGGTTGTGCGAAGATACAAGAACGGTCGTGCCGTTTTCCGCAACGTCTGCCATCAGAATACTCCAAACCTGACGGCGCATTACGGGGTCAAGCCCATCGACTGGCTCATCCAGCACGAGTACCTTTGGACACGCAGAAACCATAAGCCAAAAGGCCGCTTGCTTCTGCATACCCTTCGAAAGACTGCGCATTTTGCTGTTTTCGTTCAGGTCAAAGGCCTTACGCAGCTTTTCGAAGCGCTCAACTGAAAAGTTTGGGCAAACGCCCTTGTAGAATTTCATCATGTCCTTGATTGTTGACTGAGTGAAGAAAAATACATCGTCTGGAATGTATGCGATGCCTTTTTTTATGCTTGGATTTTCGAATACCGGCTCGCCGTTAACGAGTATTTCGCCCTCGTCTTGACGGTAAATTCCCGTGATATGGCGGATAATCGTCGATTTTCCCGCCCCGTTCGGTCCTACAAGACCATAAATTGAACCCGTGGGAACGCTTATCGACAGCTGGTCCAGCGCCTTGAAGCCATCAAAGCTCTTGCTGACGTTTTTAACCTCTATCATGTCGTTTCCTCCCTGCTTTAAAAGCTCGTAATGTGACCGCAAACATCGTCGGCTGTCACTCCGAGATGTTTAAGCTCTGTCACCGTAATGTCGAGCTGACCAAAAAGCTCGTTTTTGCGGGCGTCACGAGCTTCGAGGCATTCACCAACAAAGCTGCCCTTTCCCGGAACGGAGTAGATGTAGCCTTCGGTTTCAAGCTCCCGATAGGCTTTTTGTATCGTGTTTGGATTAATCGCAAGCTGTCCTGCCAAGTCACGGACGGAGGGGATTTTTTCATCCGCCTTAATGCCTCCCGTGATGATGGCACGGCGCAGACTGTCCTTGACCTGTTCATAGATAGGTCGCGAATCCCGATAATTTATCGAAAACAAACTAGCACCCCCAATAGACGAAATCGTCTGTACTATTCGTACTAACACACTCAATTTACGCTATATTGCTTTGATTGTCAAGAAAAATGTTTTATGCTACTTCCCAAATAGAGCATCAAATACAAATGTGCATCTAGATAGTTTGCAAATTTTTTATTGTTATAGTATAGTAGCTCTATAATTTGTGAGTTTATTTGATTTAGGAGCTTGCATTGCTTACGATTTTTAACCGCAAATAGGTGGTACGTACAGATAATTTGCTTATCCAAAATTGAAATACAAAAGCCCTGGGTCAAGACTTTATAAAATGGTGCGCAACAGCGCACAGGAGGTTTTCATAGTATGAACTACGACGCGGGAAAATGCGACGTTGCAATCATCGGAGCGGGTCACGCTGGGATAGAGGCGGCTCTCGCCTGTGCCCGAATGGGACTCGACACGATGATTTTTACAATAAATCTTGATACTTGCGGCAATATGCCCTGCAACCCTGCAATCGGCGGTACAGGAAAGGGACATCTTGTGCGCGAGCTTGATGCATTGGGTGGGGAAATGGGTCTTGCGGCGGACAAGTCCTGCATTCAGTACCGAATGCTGAACTGCGGAAAAGGCCCTGCCGTCCATTCACTTCGTGCGCAGGCAGACCGGCGCAAGTATCAGAGCGCTATGAAGCACACACTTGAGCTTCAGGAAAACCTGCGCATAAAGCAGGCGGAGATTGTGGAAATTGGCGTGGAGAACGGCAAGGTGTCCTTTGTTCGCACGCACACCGGCGCAGCGTATTCATGCAAAGCGGCGGTTATCTGCACGGGAACATACCTGAAAGGCCGGGTTATCATTGGCGATGTCCTAATTCAGTCAGGGCCTGACGGAGTTGCCGCAGCTTTACCGCTCGGCTCGTGTCTGACGGATTTGGGTCTTAGTATCAGACGTTTTAAAACGGGAACGCCTCCGCGCGTCAACCGTAAAACGGTAGATTTTTCGAAAATGGAAATTCAGCCGGGCGACGAAGTAATCGTTCCGTTTTCCTTCCGCACGACGGAAACGCTGACAAATCGCGCGGACTGCTACCTTACCTATACAAACGAGTACACGCACGAGATAATTCGTGCGAACCTTCACCGAAGCCCGCTTTACAGCGGAGTAATAGAAGGTGTTGGCCCACGCTATTGCCCTTCTATTGAGGATAAGGTTGTCCGGTTCGCGGACAAGCTGCGCCATCAGCTCTTCGTAGAGCCGATGGGAATGGATACCGAGGAATTGTATATTCAGGGCTTTTCGTCCTCGCTCCCCGAAGAGGTACAGATAAAAATGCTCCATACCATATCGGGACTTGAGCACGCAGAGATGACTCGCCCCGCCTACGCTATCGAATACGACTGCGTTGACCCCACGGAGCTTTACGCAACGCTCGAAACTAAGAAAATTTCGGGTCTTTACGGCGCGGGACAGTTTAACGGTTCATCGGGCTACGAGGAGGCCGCCGCACAGGGCTTTGTTGCAGGAGTGAACGCGGCTCTGAAAATTAAGAGGGAGCCGGAGCTGATACTTAAAAGAAGCGATGGCTATATAGGCACGCTGATAGACGACCTTGTGACCAAGGGCACCAACGAGCCATACCGCATGATGACCTCGCGTTCGGAGTACAGGCTTTTGCACCGACAGGACAATGCGGATATCAGGCTTTCGCACCTTGGCTTGCGCATAGGCTTGGTTTCCGAAGAGCAGCATAACGCTGTCTTGGAAAAATACGCGACGGTCGACAGGGAAATCGCGCGCTTAGAGAACACCTACGTTCCCCCGACGGACGAGCTTGGCGAAATGCTCATAGGTAAGGACACCACTGCGCCGGTTTCGGGCGTTAGTTTGGCAACGCTTTTGCGGCGCCCGCAGATTGAGTATAATGACCTTGCACCCTTTGACGTGAATCGCCCCGAGCTTCTGCGTGTGGTGACGGAGCAGGTCGAAATTCAGCTTAAATATGCGGGATACATTGACCGTCAGTTGAGGCAGGTCAAAGAGTTCGGAAAGATGGAGAACCGCAAGCTGCCCAAGGAAATTGACTATTCGACAGTTATCGGGCTGCGAATTGAGGCACGACAGAAGCTCTCGAAAATCCGCCCAGAAAACTTCGGACAGGCAAGCAGAATTTCCGGTGTTTCTCCTGCTGATGTAGCCGCACTTATGGTCTTCGTTGAAAGCCGAAGGGGAAATTGGGAATAAACCGATAGCACTCGTTTGAAAAGAACGAACAAAGCGCAAACATGACCACTTTTCGATTGGCTGATGGGCAGAGTACGTTTGAATTTGATTTTGGCGTTATTAAGGAGGTAGAACCGTGGATAATAAGGTCGTTTTGGGACTTTCGGGCGGAGTTGATTCCGCCGTTGCCGCAAAACTCTTGCAGCAGCGCGGATTTGAAGTTTTCGCCCTTTACCTCGATATTGCGGACGAAAGCGCCCGTAAGGATGCGCAGACCGTTGCGGTCGGACTTGGCATTTCGCTTAAAATTGCGGATATTTCAGTTGAGCTGGAGCAAAAGGTGTGCCGACCATTCGTGGAAGCCTATCTTCGCGGTGAAACGCCTAATCCTTGCATACTGTGCAATCCCGATGTGAAATTCAAGACATTAATAGAATATGCGGATAGTATAGATGCCAAACATGTCTCAACAGGACATTATGTGAGGGCGATTGACGGTCAGCTCTATAAAGGCAAGCCAGAAAATGACCAGAGCTATATGCTGAGCAGACTAAAAAAGGAGCAGGTGGAACGTCTCGTTTTGCCACTTGGGGATTACAATAAAGATGAGGTACGTGAGCTTGCGGAGAGCTTTAATTTGCCGGTTGCGCATAAGCCTGCCAGCATGGAAATTTGCTTTATTCCCGATCAGGATTACGGCGCGTATATTGAAAAGCGGGGCGTTGTTCCGCCCGAAGGCAATTATGTTGACGAAAGCGGAAAAGTTTTGGGACGGCATAAAGGGATTCACCGCTACACGATAGGTCAGCGGAGAGGACTAAACATTTCAGCGGGAAAACGAATTTTCGTTTCAGCGATTCGACCCGAAACTAACGAAGTGGTTTTGTCGGACGGCGAAGAACTTTTCACCGAAAAGATAAGCGTCCGTAATGTGAATTGGCTTATTCCTAAGACAGGCGAGTTCAAAGCGGATGTTAGAGTCCGCCACTCAAAGGTCAGCACGGCGGCAAGCGTAATACCAATCGGAACCGATGCAGAAGTAATATTTGATGAGCCTGTACGCGCACCGACAAAGGGGCAGACTGCCGTGTTTTATGTTGGCGAGGAAGTAATCGGCGGCGGGTTTATAGTATAACCCTACCATAAAGTGATAACAGATAAATATTATATACACATAAATGCGCTGGAGAAATGATGAATAATAGTGAAATAGAGATTTCAACGGAAAGATTGGCATTAAGGTGCATTACGCCTTCGGATGCCGTATCGATTTTTGAATATCGCGCAGATCCTCAAGTATATAGATTTCAAACGTGGAAGCCTAAGACAATTGAGGAAGTAAATGAATTCATTTGTGAAAAGATATGTAGGATACCAAATAGAGTAAATACATGGTACC
>CAZLLK010000060.1:0-17766 GCA_964560435.1 uncultured Oscillospiraceae bacterium | reverse complement strand
GAAGAGGCATGAAAAATCTCGGCTTGGTGAGAGCTATCATCATTTTCAGCTCTTCCCTGCAAGCGTGTCCGGAAACATGGAGTTCCTCCAGCCTGTCATAGATGACCTCCGCGCCTTTCATAAACAGCTCGTTTATGACCCGGCTTATCGTCGTTTCGTTACCGGGAATGGCGGATGCAGAAATTATAACCCTGTCGCCCGCGTCAATCTCAACCTGGCGGTGCCCCGAGAAAGCCATACGGTAAAGAGCAGACATACTCTCGCCTTGACTGCCTGTTGTAATGATTACAAGCTTGTTTTTTGGTATAGTGTTTATTTGGTTAATGTCGATGAGTGTGTCCTTAGGCACGTCCATATAACCTAGCTCCGTAGAAACGCGCATAATATTTTCCATGCTGCGTCCCGTAATCGCAACCTTGCGGTTGTTCTTTGCGGCACTGTTGATTATCTGTTGCAGTCTGTGCACATTGGACGCAAAGGTGGTTACGATAATTCTCTTGTCGCAGTCCTTAAAAAGCTTATCGAACCTGATACCAACCTTGCTCTCCGATTCGGAATATCCTGGTTTTTCAACGTTTGTAGAGTCGGAGCAAAGAAGAAGAACCCCTTCCTTACCCAGTTGACCGAATCTGGTCAGGTCAATCATTCCGCCCTCGATCGGAGTAACGTCAATTTTGAAGTCGCCAGTGTGAATAATCGTGCCGATAGGCGTCTTTATAGCAAGAGAAACGGAATCTGCAATGCTGTGGTTAATGTGAATAAGCTCAATTCCAAAGCAGCCTGCTTTAAAATGCTCTCCCGCCTCAAGCGTGACTATCTCAGTCTTTTCAAGCAGACCATGCTCCTCAAGCTTGATTTCGATAAGTCCTGCCGTGAGCCGAGTTGTATAGAGCGGAGCATTGATTTCGCGCATTAGGAACGGCAGTCCGCCGATGTGATCCTCATGTCCGTGAGTTAGAATTACAGCCCTAATCCGAGCCTTGTTCTGTACAAGGTAGGCAAAATCAGGAATAACGATGTCTACGCCGTACATTTCCTCGTCGGGGAAGCCCAATCCGCAGTCAACAACGATAATATCATCACCGTACTCGTAAACGGTGAGATTCTTGCCGATCTCGTTTAATCCCCCGAGCGGAATAACTTTCAATTTTGATGCCATAGTATAAAAAAATCTCCTTCTGATTTAATAGTAAAATAAATAATATGTAGATTACAAGCCCAAAGAGAGCGCAAAAAGCACGGGCGCCCGTAATCGTTATATCCGCCCTGCAACGCGGATATAATGTACTCCGTCCTTATTTCCCCTGATGAATTGTAACCATATAATAAGTACTTTCGTACTAATATCTAAATTAATGTGCCATAAATTTAGACCCAAAACGGTCGTATTGTAGGCTTTGTATAATTACACTAACACATTTTTGTTGATATTGCAAGCGATTTCTAGTGCTTCACATCTCGCGGCGCCCCTCAAGGGCACGCGTCAGTGTCGCATCGTCTGCATATTCAAGGTTTGAACCGACAGGAATTCCGTAAGCAAGACGAGACACCTTGACATTAAAGGGCTTAATAAGACGTGAAATATACATTGCAGTCGTATCGCCCTCGGTATCGGGATTTGTCGCCATAATAACCTCGTGGATTTCACCTTCGGCAACGCGGAGCATTAGCTCAGATATTTTTAGGTCATCGGGACCAATATGGTTCATAGGTGACATTACACCATGCAGGACATGGTACAAGCCTTTATACTCACGGCTGCGTTCAAAAGACAGCACGTCCCTCGGTTCCGCAACAACGCAGATAACACTCCTATCGCGGCGGCTATCGTCGCAAATGGAGCACAATTCGCCATCTGTCAAGTTCTGGCATACGGGGCAACAGTGAACACTGCTTTTTGCTTCGATAATAGCCACCGCGAAGCTCTGTGCCTCACCATCAGGCAAGGAGAGCATGTGGAAAGCTAAGCGCTGAGCGCTTTTTTTCCCGATACCCGGCAAAGACGCAAATTTATCTATAAGATTTTCCAATGAGGGCGGGAAAAATGACATTTTTTCAAGGCTCCTTGTGATTATAATCGAAAGGTAAATAATTAATTTGTCGTAATTTGGTTGTTTGAGGATTTATGCGTTGCGTATGGCATCAATGGCAGCTTTTCTGTCTGCCTTGCCGAAAATCGCGTTGCCCGCGACAAGTACGTTCGCACCTGCTTCTTTGACAAGCTTTGCTGTTTCGGGGTCAACGCCGCCGTCCACTTCAAGCCCACAGGAAGGGTTTAGCCCGTCTATCATCCGCCTAATCTCCGTAATTTTCGGAAGTTGGTCGTGCATGAAGGACTGACCGCCGAAGCCCGGCTCGACTGTCATCACCAAAACAAGATCGAGCATTGGAAGATAGGGCAGTAAAGTAACCGCTGGAGTTTTGGGTTTCAGGCTCAGACCTACCTTTTTCCCGCAGTCCTTGACAGCCTTTATCGCATCAAAAATGTCCTGTGGCTGGTCGGCCTCAAGATGGAAGGTAACCAAATCCGCTCCGGCTTCGCAAAAGGCTTTTACGTAGCGGTGGGGTCTGTCTATCATCAAGTGTACGTCTAGGAACATATCCGTCGCCTTTCGGAGGGACTTGACAACAGGAATTCCGATGCTTATGTTCGGGACGAAAATTCCGTCCATTACGTCAACGTGCAAATATTCCGCTCCTGCGCTTTTAACGTCGTTTACGTCAGTAATAAGCGCTGTAAAATCGGCAGAAAGAATAGAAGGTGATATTATTGTCATTTTGTACATCCCTCGTAAGCTGTCGGAGCGGTAACAGAAGTGCTCTCCCCGGCATAAGATTTTATAGTCGAGACCCGCGGGGTCGGCTTTGATATACGGGGGCGGCAAGCGCTTGCTTACCGTCCCCGGCAGACTCGTAATTTTGCAGTGTTAATACAACCAGCGAACACGCGGTTGAATTATGTGAATTTAAACCTTTATAATATAGGTATTGCGGTTTTTTTGCCGTAGTGTAGTGTGGTATCATTAAAATTAGTATGAACTTCTAATATTATTATACAGCAAGGGACAAGCGCTTGCAAGAAAAACCAGAGGCTTATTTTGAGTTCGAAAAATGTTTGGGATACTATCTATATACATAAAATGTGTTGTAATACCCCCCAATTTGCTGTATAATATATAATCTGAAAGGTGGCGAAACCGTTGACTTTAGACAATTATTTAAACACACTCGAGGGCAGGAGCATAGCCGTAGTCGGTTACGGTGTCAGCAATGCCCCTCTTACTGATCTTTTATTATCTCGCGGTCTTGATGTTACCGTTTGCGACAAGCGTGATGAAGACCAATTTGAAGACGCAGCGGCCTTAAAAGAGCGCGGCGCAAAGCTCCGTTTAGGCTTGGGTTATCTTGAAAATCTTCACGAGGACGTAATTTTCCGCACTCCCGGACTGCACCCGTTTACTCCGCAGCTGCAAAACGCTGTTAAAAACGGCAGTGTCCTCACCTCAGAGATGGAAGCTTTTTTTGCTGTATGCCCATGTCACACTATCGCTATCACGGGAAGCGATGGTAAAACAACCACTTCCACCCTTATTGCGACACTTTTAAGAGAGTCAGGTCATACTGTCTTTCTGGGCGGCAATATTGGTGCACCTCTCCTCAACAAAGTCCCCGAAATGAAGCCGGAGGATTTTGCTGTGCTGGAGCTAAGCTCCTTCCAGCTTCACAGCATGAAGTGCAAGCCCAACATTGCGGTTATTACAAACATTTCTCCAAATCACCTCGACGTTCACCCGAACCTTGAGGATTATATTGACGCAAAGCGCAACATTTTTCTTGGACAGGATGAAAACGACCGCCTTGTGCTTAACGCAAACGACCCGTTTACTCCCGAATTTGCCACGCAGGCAAAGGCTGACATTCGCTATTTCAGCCACGAGCACTCCGTCCAAAGCGGCTGCTTTGCGGTTGAAGAACTTATCTATTCAGCCAGAAATTACGAAGTTCAGGAGATTATGCCCTCCGCCGGAATCCTTATTCCCGGGCTTCACAATGTTGACAACTATATGACGGCATACGCCGCAACAGATGGCTTCATTACAGATAGCGCTTTCCGAAAGGTTGCCAGAACTTTCCCCGGAGTTCCGCATCGTATCGAGCTTGTACGCGAGCGAAACGGTGTTAAATATTATAACGATTCCATTGCGTCAAGCCCCACCCGCACCATTGCGGGACTGCGTTGCTTCACGAAAGTTAAACCCATCCTCATCGCGGGAGGTCACGACAAGCACATCCCCTTCGACGATTTAGGAACACAGATTGTCGCCAGTGTGAAAGCTCTTTATCTGACGGGTGAAACGGCGGAGAGAATTAGAGATACCGTTGTAGCAACTCCCGGGTACAATCGCCTGACTCTGCCAATCTACATCATCGACGACTTCCGCGATGCCGTAATCACGGCTGCCGACAGCGCTGTTGACGGCGACGTTGTGATACTTTCCCCCGCCTGCTCTTCCTTCGATAAATTCAAAAACTTCGTCGAACGCGGAAACACCTTCCGCAGCATAGTTCTCGGATTGGAATAATAGTGTGATAAATCACACTATTATATGAATTGATGGCGCGCCGCTCGCCGACAAGCGGCAACCGTGGTACACTCCATTAACCCAACTCGCTTGGGGGTTAATAATTCTTATGTACGCGGAGCAAATGGAGGTTACAATGCTTCTTAAAGAAACCATAATCGACCTGTGCGGACTTGCCGCTCCCTCCGGCTTTGAGGAACGCGCATTTTCTCGCATCAAGGAGTTTCTATCTCCTTATGTCGATGAAATCAGAACTGACGCGCTCGGCAACCTTATCGCCGTTAAAAAATGCGGCAAAGCCGGCGCAAGAAAACTTATGTTTAACGCCCACATGGACGAAATTGGCATGATTATCACAGGAATTGAAAAGGGCTTTCTGCGCTTTTCAAACATCGGCGGCATCGACCCTCGTATGCTTCCGGCAAGGGAGATAAAGATTCTAACAGACCCTCCGATTTTTGGAGTTATCGACACCATGCCCCCTCACGCTCTTTCCGATGATGACATGGACAAAGCTATCGACGCTAAAAAGCTTTTCATTGACGTCGGCTTGAGCGAAGATGAAGCAAAACTGCGTGTTCCTCTTGGCACAGCAGCCGTTTTTGCAGGCGGTGTTGATGAGCTTAGTTCAAATGTAATCTGCGGCAAAGCACTAGACGACCGCGCTTGCGTCGCAATCGTTATAAAAGTCATGGAAGCACTTGCTGAAAAAGACCTGAATGTTGACGTTTACTGCCTAATCAGCACGCAGGAAGAGGTCGGAATGCGCGGTGCAATTGCGGGAACCTACGGCATAAATCCCGACTACGCCGTTGCTATCGACGTGACGCACGCCGCAACACCCGACTCAAAAAAAGGTGAAACTTTGGAAATGAGAAAAGGTGCCGCAATCGGCGTCGGTCCGAATATGAACCGTAACATCACGAACGCACTTATTGCTTTAGCTGAAGAAAAGAACATTCCCTACCAACTCGAAGTCATGAGTGGCAGTTCGGGAACAGACGGTTGGGTAATTCAGGTCTGCCGCGAGGGCGTTTCAACCGCCGTGGTTTCACTGCCGATAAAGTATATGCACTCACCGGTGGAGACAATGGACATCTCCGATGCCGATTCAATCGTTTCTCTGCTTTCAGAGTTTACGCTTAATATCGGCGAAGAAGGCTTGGTGTAAAAACGCACAGACCTTCTTTGATATCGTTGATTGTCTACTTTTAAGATAACAAGTCGCTTATAACTATCCACATTCTCGACTTGCTCAACAATAATTTGTGCGCAAAGCGTACAGGAGGCTTTTTAGATGCTTGACACACTGAAAACGCTCTGCTATCTGAGCGGCGCTTCTGGCTCTGAGGACGAGGTTCGCGATTATATTCTCGAGCGCGTTATGCCATATTCGAACGAGATTATTACCGACAATATGGGTAACCTCATCATCACCAAAAAAGGAAAAAACCCGTGCGGCAGAAAAATTCTTATTTGCGCGCACATGGATGAAGTCGGCATTATTATAACCGCCATCGATGACGACGGCTATCTCCGGTTTGATTTTCTCGGCAGTATAGACCGGCGCGTAATAATCGGAAAACGAGTCTATATCGGTAAGGACAGGGTTCCTGGCGTAATTGGAATCAAGTCCTATCACCTTGTCAGCAAGGACGAGGAAAAGTCTGTTCCAAAGCGCGATGAAATGTATATTGACGTCGGCGTAAAATCGAAGGATGAAGCAAAAGAGCTTGTCTCCCTCGGTGACGCAGGAGTATTTGACGACAGCGTTCTAGAATTCGGAGAGGGCTATCTGAAGGCAAAAGCGATAGACGACAGAGTTGGCTGTGCTGCAATGATTAAGCTCATTGAAAGCGAACTGCCCTGCGACTGCACCTTTGCATTCACCGTTCAGGAAGAGGTCGGCACACGTGGGGCAAAGATTGCTGCCGCTCGCGTCAACCCCGACATTGCAATTGTACTGGAAGGTACAACCGCCGCGGACCTGCCCGAAGTTCCGGAGGGAAAGCGCATTTGTCGTCTTGGCGAAGGCATCGTTATCCCCTTTATGGACAGAGGTACAATTTACAGCCGCGAGCTTTACAAAACTGTCACAGAGCTTGCCGACAAAAACGGCATAAAGTGGCAAACAAAAACCATGATAGCCGGCGGAACAGACGCGCAGGTCGTTCAGCGCAGCGGCGCAGGTGTTGACACTATTGCCATTTCCGCACCGATGCGCAACATCCATTCGTCTGCCTGCATTGCAAAAATCTCCGATTTTGAAGCCATGCCTCGTCTGGCTACTCTCCTTTTGGAGACACTTTCCGAAAAATAGAAAAGGACTTTTACAAATGAGTTTAACAGAAATCTCTCCAAAGGTGAGAGCACTCTCTATCGATGTTGAAGCAAGCTTGCACAAAGTTTTTGCCGGGTTTGACAGTACTTCTGAGGCCTGCACGCTTAAGGTTATGTCAGCATTTCAGGAGTTTCGCGTTTCAGAGGCCTGCTTTGCCGGCACGACAGGCTATGGCTATGACGATCTTGGCAGGGACACTCTCGATAAAATATATGCCCGCGTTTTCGGTGCAGAAAACGCACTGGTACGCATCGGTTTTGTAAACGGCACACACGCCATTGCAACGGCGCTATTCGCGGTCTGCAAACCGGGTGATACTCTTTTGTCCGTTACTGGAACACCATACGACACGCTTCAGTGCACTATCGGCATCTCTGGAAGCGGTGACGGCTCACTTAAATTCTATGGCGTTGACTATGCACAGGTTGATTTGCTTCCAAACAGCGAGCCTGATTTTGACAGCATCAAAAAGGCAGCTTCAGACTCAAAGGTTAAAGCCGTCATGATTCAACGCTCTCGAGGTTACGGCAACCGAAGAGCTTTTGGCATAGACGACATTGAAAAGATAATTAAAGCGGTTCGCGAGGTCAACAAAGACGCAAACATTCTCGTCGACAACTGCTACGGCGAATTTACCGAGACGCGAGAACCGACAGAAGTAGGCGCCGACCTCATCGCAGGCTCTCTTATAAAAAACCCTGGCGGCGGGCTTGCTCCGACGGGTGGTTACATAGCTGGCAGAGCGGATTTAGTTGAGCGCGCCGCGATTCGCATGACTACCCCTGGAATAGGCGGCGAATGTGGAAGCACGCTCGGAAATAACCGTCTTTTGTATCAAGGCTTTTTCATGGCGCCGCACATTGTTGCACAGGCGCTAAAAACCGCCGCGTTCTGCGCGGGAATGATGGAGGGGCTTGGCTTCAAAACATCTCCTAACGCGATAGAAGAACGGCATGATATTATCCAAATGATAGAATTCGGCAGTGCTGACAAGCTTCTCAAGTTTTGCTCCGGCATTCAGCACGGCTCACCCGTTGACTCCTATGTGACCCCCGTTGCTTGGGCAATGCCCGGCTATGACGACGAGGTTGTAATGGCTGCTGGTGCCTTCGTGCAAGGCTCTTCCATCGAGCTTAGCTGCGACGGGCCAATGCGCGAGCCATTTCTGGGCTATATGCAGGGTGGCCTCACCTATGAATCCGGCAAATTGGGTGTTATGCTCGCAGCAGACGAAATAATAAAAGCGGAATAAGATAAAGATTATTCAATTTATATTTGTGTTGCATACCCTAAACGAATATGTAACTCCTCAGCGTTTTATTATTATGTAAACCGATTTTAGTCTATTGGAGCTGTTTAGTTTATATAAATGGCATAGGGGGTATCCTTATGCCATTTATTAGAAGACGTGCACCTCTCATGATTAACATTCGGCGAAGGCCACGAATGCCACAACATACCACGGAGAAAAGAGTGACTTTGCTCGTAATTTTTGTTATTATAGCACTATGCATTGCGGTTGTTCTTGCCGGTAGATTTTTAAAAGATATTTCCGGACAGATGGCACTTTCCAATGCATCAGATACGATTACTGCTGTAATCAACGACAAAATCAACGAAAAAATGAGTGAAGGGCTGTATGATTACAATTACTTTGTAGCCCTACAAAAGGACGATTCCGGAAACATAACGGCAATTTCCGCAAATATGGCGCGGATTAACACCCTGTCGTCCGAAATTTTGCAGGAGGTAATTGCCGCGACAAACAACGGCATGGAGGACATCGAAATTCCTCTCGGCAACCTTTTGGGCTCGAACCTGCTTATGGGAAGAGGGCCGAATATCCCAGTAAAAATCATCATGCTCACAAGCTCCTACGCGGATTTTCGGAATGAGATTGTATCGGCAGGAATTAACCAAGTAAAGCACCAGATTATACTTGAGGTAAGGGTTCAGATTGATGTTATGCTGCCCTGGGAAGTTCAATCCACCGAGGTTTTGAGCGAGGTGCTCATCGCAGAAACCGTCCTCGTTGGCAAGGTTCCAGACACTTATCTAAACTTAAATCAGCCGTAGAAACGGAGTATTACAATGGATGCACAGGCAGAAATTGAAAAGCTAAGAGACGAATTGAAGCGGCACGGCAAGGCCTATTATGACCTTGATGCGCCTACGATTTCCGATTTTGAATATGATGCACTGATGCGCCGATTGATTGAGCTTGAGGAGCAGTTTCCCGAACTCAAATCTTCCGATTCGCCCACTCAGCACATAGGTGGAAAATCTCTGCCGCAGTTTTCTTCCGTGCGTCACGCCGTACCGCTTGAGAGCCTAAACGATGTTTTCTCTTTTGAGGAGCTTGACAGCTTCATAACCCGCACAAATGATGCGCTCGGTGGCTCTCCTATCTATGTAACAGAACCGAAAATTGACGGACTTTCCGTTGCAATCGAATATATTGAAGGAAAAATGCACCGTGGTGCAACCCGCGGTGATGGGGTTATGGGCGAGGACGTTACAGAAAACCTCCGCACCATCCGCAGTCTGCCCATGGAAATAACGAACGCGCCACCGCGGCTTATTGTCCGTGGTGAGGTCTATATGTCTCGCGACACTTTTTCCGAGCTGAACGCCGAACGCGAAATAAACGGTGAGAAGCTCTTTGCAAACCCTCGCAACGCCGCGGCAGGCTCACTCCGTCAGCTGGACAGCAAAATTGCCGCCGCACGCAAACTCGATATCATTGTTTTCAACGTTCAGCTTGCCGAAGGCCGTGACTTTGCGACCCACGCCGAAACGCTGGACGCACTTAAAGAAATGGGCTTTCCCGTTGTCCCATATAAGTCATGCAAAAACGCCGAGGAGTGCAAAACGCAGGTCGAATGGCTTGGTGAAAACCGCGACACGCTCCCCTATGACATCGACGGCGCAGTGATAAAGATTAATCAGCTTTCAGACAGAGCCGTGCTCGGTAGCACGGCAAAAGCTCCGCGCTGGGCAGCGGCATACAAATATCCACCAGAGAAAAAAGAAACCGTCGTACAAGACATTATTGTGCAGGTTGGGCGCACCGGCGTGCTGACTCCAAAGGTCGTGGTCGCTCCCGTACGCCTTGCCGGCACAACAGTTACGAATGCGACTTTGCACAATCAGGATAATATTGATAGACTTGATATCCGAATTGGAGACTTTGTCCTTATTCAGAAGGCTGGCGAAATCATACCTGAGATTTTAGAAGTCATTCGAGATAAACGACCGAAGGGTACAATGCCTTTCACTATTCCGAGCGTCTGCCCCGAATGCGGCTCACCTGTCGTACGTGACGAGGACGCGGCAGCGGCTCGTTGCACTAATGTTGAGTGTCCAGCACAGCTTCTGCGCAACATCGCACACTTTGCATCACGCGGGGCAATGGACATCGAGGGTCTTGGCATATCAGTAACGGAAGCTTTGATTAACGAAAAGCTCATCACCTCCCCTGCCGAGCTATATTTCCTTGAGGCTCAGAGCGTTGCGGGAATTTCGCGTATGGGCAAAAAGTCCTCGGAAAATCTGCTTGCCGCAATCGAAAAGAGCAAGGAGAACGGAATGTCCCGTCTACTCTGCGCATTCGGAATAAGGCAGGTCGGGCAAAAGGCTGCAAAAGTGCTTGCCACGCATTACTCCAGCTTGGACGAGTTGTGTAGGGCATCTGTTGAAGAACTGACAGCTATCCCTGACATCGGTCCGATAACCGCAAATTACCTCGCCGACTGGCTTTCAAACCCACATTCGCAACACCAGCTTGAGCTTTTACGAAAGGCAAACGTCAGCTTTGAGAGTCGTGAAACTCGCTTGGATGACCGCTTTGTCGGAAAAACCTTTGTTCTCACAGGCTCGCTCACCTCCTTTACCCGTGACGAGGCGGAAGCGATAATCGAGAAATTTGGCGGCAAAGCTTCCGGCTCGGTTTCGAAAAAGACAAGCTATGTCGTTGCAGGCGAGGAAGCCGGTTCAAAGCTTACAAAGGCGCAAAGTCTTGGCGTCCCAATTCTCACCGAAGACGAATTCAAAGCTTTGATTGTCCCTAACGTGTAATCCTTCAATCTTGCTATTGGATATTCTTTCGACATAATTTGTTCTATCCGGACATTATATCGATGAATAACAAATATAATAATGTCTTTTTTCGGTTATGACAAAAGGAAACTATGAAGATTAAAGTATTTATGGCGGTTACCGCCTGCAAATTATCAATTAAATTACTGCGGCTTATTGGACGCGGCGGTACGGCGATCCCCGGTAAAATCGCCATTCGTATTTGCCCCGATCTGCTCCAGTATCTCGCAAAGGACGTAAAGTGCGTCATAGTTACGGGAACGAACGGCAAAACGACAAGTTCACGTATTATCGAGGAGATATTTGTCAAGTCCGGTAAGTCGTATTTTGCCAACCGTTCCGGTGCTAATCTGATTAACGGAATTACCGCCATATTTATCGAAAACTCCACACTGACTGGCAAGCCGAAAAAGGAAAACGCCGTCATCGAATGCGACGAAGCCGCCTCAAAAGAGGTCTGCCGCCTTATTAACCCTGCTGTTGTGCTGGTGACAAACGTGTTTCGCGACCAACTTGACCGCTTCGGCGAGGTTTCCGGCACTCTTCAAAACATCCTAATCGGCATCAAGAACTCACCGAACGCAACCGTTTGCCTCAACGCGGACTGCTCTCTTACCGCCTCAATCGCGGGTCAGATTCCAAACAAGGTCATCTTTTACGGCGTGGACGTTCCGATTTACAAGAACCCCGTTGAAGAGGTTTCGGACGCACCTCACTGCATTAAGTGCAAGCACGAGTATGAATACAGTTATCACACCTTTGGACATCTTGGTGGCTTTTATTGCCCCGATTGCGGGTATAAGCGTCCCGAAACTCAGATTTCTGTTACAGAAATCCTCAATACGGGTATAAGCTCCACAGAAGTCCGTGTCCGCGTTTTCGACGTCAGGGATGAAATTACGATAAACCTTCCCGGGGGCTACAACATATACAACGCCGTCGCGGCTCTTGCGGTTTCTGAAGCTGTCGGATTTGAACGTTTAGCCGCGAAAGACGCCATTGCAAGCTTTGACTGTGGCTTCGGGCGCATGGAGCAATTCGATCTTGGCGCTCATTCGGCGCGTATCATTCTGGTAAAAAATCCTGCGGGCTGCAATCAGGTGCTAAACTATCTCTCAAGTCTTTCCGAAAAAACCATCTTCGTCTGCTGTCTTAACGACAATTCGGCGGACGGCAAGGATGTTTCGTGGATTTGGGACGTTAACTTCGAAAAGCTTGCTGACATGATTGACCTTATACCGGAAATCTATGTTTCCGGTATTCGCTCTGGAGATATGGCGATTCGTCTTAAATATGCGGGAATAGCCGAGGACAAGCTTCGAGTCTTCGACGATTACGACGACCTAATAAAAGCGATGGCAAAGCAGCTTCTGCCTGTTATCATAATGCCGACTTACACAGCAATGATGGATTTGCGTGCAAAAATGAGCGCCGTTTTCGGCGGCAAAGAATTTTGGGAATAGGGGGGCTACAATAATGAAACTTAGTATTTGCCACCTTTACCCCGATGTACTGAACCTATACGGCGACACAGGCAACATTCTCTGCCTCAAAAAACGCCTTGAGTGGCGCGGGATTGAAAGTGATGTGACTTCCCTCCCCATTGGCGCAAATGCCGATTTTTCGCGGTTTGACCTCTTTTTTATCGGCGGAGGTCAAGACTTCGAGCAGGAGGTGCTGCTTGCCGATTTGCACAGTGGCAAGGACAAGGAAATTCTTGCGGCCGTAGCGGACGAAAAGGTTTTTCTTTGCATATGCGGCGGCTATCAGATGATGGGGCAGTATTACCTTACCCACACGGGTCAGCAGTACGACTTTATTGGTGCTGTAAACCTGCACACTGTTGGCTCGGACGTGCGTATGATCGGGAACTATATGATCAAATGTGAGGACGAAAGCGGAGGCTCAACAATCGTCGGTTTCGAAAACCACAGTGGCAAGACCTATCTTGGCGAGGGCGTTTCCCCTCTCGGCACGGTTTTGAGTGGCTTCGGCAACAACGGCGAGGATAATACCGAGGGCGCACGCTTCAAAAACGTTTTCGGAGCCTATTGCCACGGGCCTATTCTTCCAAAGAATCCCGAATTTGCTGATTTCATATTGCAGACCGCGCTTACTCGCCGTTACCCCAACGCCGAGCTTCCGCCTCTTAACGACGCTCTTGAAATAAGAGCTCACGACTATATGGTGAACAGGATGGCAAAACCGTAATGCTCTGTTAAACTTGCGTCTTTAATAAGATTTGATATGAAAAGAGCCACATAAATGCGAAATGGTAAGCATTTATGTGGCTCTTTATTGTTTGGAGCGGGTGATGGGAATCGAACCCACGTATCTAGCTTGGGAAGCTAGTGTTCTGCCATTGGACTACACCCGCAACGAAATGCACTGTGTTTGTTATTTTACCACCGAGTTCCAATATATGCAATAGTTTTTGATATAGAAAATACCGTGCGCATAATCACGCACGGTATTTTCTTTGTGCGCAGGTTACAACTACGCCCAAAGCTTATCAAAATTCGTTGCTATTTCGTCTGCGGTTTGTGTGGTGGACATGACAAGTAAAATGGTGTTGCCATGCACTTTCACAACAGCTTTTTCAGCACTGACGCAAATCCATTTTCTAAGGTCGGCTTTTTGCTCAACTTCCTTTGCAACAGCCTCTGCATCAGTTCCATCGGGAACGCGAAGCAATACAGCCGAATGCGGAATAGCGTTAATCAAACTGTCGCACGCCAAGGCATCTGCTCCCTCAATGGGTTCAATGGGCAGGTAATATTTATAATTGTCGGAATTGACCTCGGTGTTTCCCACTTCCGGCAGATTATCAACGTCTGTGAGAATGTACTTAAAAATCTCTTCAAGGCTCATTGAGTCGCCTTGTTTTTTGTCCGCAGTGCCTCCGCAGGCGGCTAGCGCAAAAATAAGAACCGTACTTAGAAATAAAGGGATGATTCTCTTCATATCAGAAATACCTCGCAAAATTATATTTACGGTTATGACGAATCGTTCAGACCTGATGTTCCGCAGTGCAGTAAAAAATCAAACAATTCACCTTCACTATTCGTGTATATTTTGCAAATTTCTCCATTGTATGGTATTATAATCGCATTATTAATGATAATCTGCAAAATTCTGTTTTTGAAGAGCGTGGAACGGAGGCGCAAAATGGCAGAGCTATCAAGCGACATAAGGTTTCTTAAGGGAATAGGTCAGCAGCGTGCGAATGCACTGGCGAAGCTGGGCATTACCACGCTTCGCGACCTCATATGCTTTTTTCCCCGCACCTATGAGGACCGAACGAAAACCGTTCCCATCGTGGCGCTACAGTCGGGAGTTTCCGCGTGTATTCACGCAATTGTTGCAAATGAACCAGCCTTGAGCCGTGTTCGCCGCGGAATGGAGCTTGTGAAGCTTCGCATTGCGGATGACAGCGGTTCAATCGATATTACATATTTCAACCAAAACTATGTCCGTGAACAGCTCAAAAAGGGACAGGCCTATGTTTTCTTTGGAAAGGTAACGCTTGACGGACAGCACCGCACCATGATAAATCCGCTGTTTGAGTCCGAGGATGCTCCTCCCACTCTTACGGGGCGCATCGTGCCTATCTATCATCTGACTGCCGGCATATCGCAGAAGATGCTCATTTCTGGCATAAGGCGCGGAATTGACGAATGCGAGGCTCTTCTTCCCGACGCACTTCCCACCGACGTTGCGGAAAAGGCGCAGCTCTGCAAGGCTCCCTACGCTTATGAGAACATCCACTTCCCTGCCGATTTCGGCGCTTTGGAGCTTGCGCGCAGGCGGCTGATATTCGAGGAGCTTTTCGTTTTGTCCTGCGCACTTACACGAATGAAAAGCTCGCGCGAAACTCGAAGCGGAATAATAGTTTCCACGCCCAGACTTGAAAGATTCTATTCGAGTCTGCCCTTTGTGTTGACGAATGCGCAAAAACGGGCGATTACGGAATGTTCAAGGGACATGAGTAGCGGCAGCGCGATGAACCGCCTTATTCAGGGCGACGTCGGAAGCGGAAAAACCATCATTGCTGGTGCATGCATTTGGTGCGCACACGAGGGCGGACTTCAAAGCGCATTCATGGCACCAACCGAAATTTTAGCAAATCAGCACTTCCAGACCTTTTCGGAGCTGCTCACTCCTCTCGGAATAAAAGTGATTAAGTTCACTGGCTCAATGACCGCAAAGCAAAAGCGCGAAGCCTTGGCGACAATTAAAGAGGGCGAGGCTAATCTCGTTGTCGGCACTCACGCCCTTTTAAGCGATAATGTCGAGTTACAAAATCTTTCGCTTGTTATAACGGACGAACAGCACCGCTTTGGCGTTAATCAGCGTGCGGCGCTCATCGCAAAGGGCGAAAGTACTCACACGCTTGTCATGTCCGCTACCCCAATTCCCCGCACTCTTGCGCTGATTATATATGGCGATCTCGATGTTTCCATAATTGACGAGCTTCCTCCCGGCAGGCAAAAGGTGGACACCTTCACCGTTAACGAGCAAATGCGCGAACGAATTAATGGTTTTATGCGTAAGCAGGTGGACGAGGGTCGACAGGTTTTCGTCGTCTGTCCCGCAATTGATGAAAACGAGGAGCGTCCGCAAGACCTCAAAAACGCGAAGGAGCATTCAGCTGAGCTGCAAAGCAAGGTTTTCCCCGACCTTCGCATAGGCTGTATCCACGGAAAAATGAAAGCCGCAGAGAAAGACAAAACCATGCAGACGTTTGTTGACGGTGAAATCAACATTCTCGTTTCAACCACTGTAATCGAGGTCGGTGTCGATGTTCCCAATGCGTCGCTCATGATTATTGAAAACGCCGAGCGCTTTGGGCTTAGCCAGCTTCACCAGCTCCGCGGACGTGTCGGCCGAGGTGCGCACAAAAGCTACTGTGTGCTGTTTTCAGATTCTGATAGTGAGATATCAAAGTCTAGGCTCAAGGTCATGGAACAGACAAATGACGGTTTCAAAATTTCAGAGGAGGATTTGAAGCTTCGCGGACCCGGCGACTTTTTCGGTTCGCGTCAGCACGGTCTGCCGGAAATGCACATTGCAGACCTCTGCACCGACATCAGGGTCTTGCACGATGCGCAGGAGGCCGCACAGGAGCTTTTGAAATCCGACCCCAACCTAACCAGCCCAGAAAACGAAAGGCTGCGCAGCCGTATTGACGAGCTTTTTGCTCTTAATGACGGCACCTTGAACTAATCCAAGTGTTGATTTTGTCCAGCAATACAAACCAATATTTCGACATAATAAAATAGAGATTTTGCCCCCTTTGCCGCATATACTTGCGTATACGGAAAAGGGGGCAAGCTATCTGTGGCAAAGAAAAAACTAATGCGGGACACGGCGCTGTTAACAGGCTCTTCACTTGTTATGCGGTGTATTGCTCTCACTTTTCAGATGTGGCTGGTGTCAAGAATCGGTGCGGCAGGCGTTGGTCTTTACGGACTAGTCGGCTCCGTCGGTTTTCTTGCCGCAACCGTTGCAATATCGGGAGTACGTTTCACCTCAACGCGACTTATTTCCGAAGAGCTGGGGCTACAGCGCTCCGGCGGTGTTGGAAAGGCTATGCGTATTTGTGTTGCGTACAGTCTGTTTTTCGGAGCTTCCTCCGCTCTGATTCTATATCTCTGTGCAGAACGCATTGGTTTTCTTTGGGTGGGCGATGCCCGAACCGTATTGTCGCTGCGCATTCTGTCGCTTAGTCTGCCGTTCATCTCACTAAGCTCTGTCATGTACGGCTATTTCACCGCAAGCGGACGGATTTTTAAGGCCGCCGCAGTTCAGGTTTTGGAACAGCTCCTCAGAATCGGATTGGTTGTGATTGCCCTTGATATAGTGCCAATCGGCGATCTTGAAAAAAGCTGTGCCGCGGTTTCTGCCGGAAGCACCGCGGCTGAAATCTTTTCTTTTTTTCTTATGCTGGCAGTCTTTTTTCACGACCGAAGGAAATACAGAAAAGAGGCAGAGCCCTCGCCTCGTCTTCCTTCACGAATGCTAAATATAGCCGTACCGCTCGCGCTTTCCGCGTATGCCAGAAGCTCACTTTCAACTCTTGAGCAGCTCCTTGTTCCCAGAGGTCTAAAAAAAGCCGGCTATACTGCAAACGGTGCTCTAGCGGGCTACGGCACAATTCAAGGCATGGTGTTTCCAATAATCTTCTTTCCCTCGTGCATAATAACCGCGCTTGCAGAGCTCATTGTACCCGAGCTGACAGCCGCTCAGGTTTCCGGGAAAAAGGAGCAAATTTCAAGAACCGTATCTGTGCTGCTGCGAAAATCGCTTGCTTTTTCACTTTTCATCGGCTTAATGCTATTTATTCTATCTGAAACTCTTGGAAAAGCGATTTACAAAAGCGAAGAAGCCGGATTCTACATAAGGATTTTCTCGTTCCTCGTTCCGATAATGTACATGGATATGGTCACAGACGGCTGTCTAAAGGGCTTGGGCCAGCACCTGTATTCAATGGGTTTCAACATACTGGATGCTTTTTTCGGAGTAATTTTGGTCTACACTCTGCTGCCGAGATTTGCCCTAAACGGCTATATAGGCATTATTTTCTTTGAGGAGATTTTCAATTTCACACTAAGTATGTGGCGCCTTAGCCATGTCACGGAAATCAGGATATTTCCTGTTCCAAAAAACAAAAAATGCCGAGAGTAGGTTTTGAACAGCACCCCAATTGTTAGACAGTATGATATACTGAAAAACAATTGGGGT
>CAZLLK010000059.1:11517-17980 GCA_964560435.1 uncultured Oscillospiraceae bacterium | reverse complement strand
CAGGGGTATTGCTGGGATACTAAATCGTTGGAAGATAAGCCAGTAAAGGAAAATGACCACGCAATGGACGATACACGTTATTTCTGCTATACACACATAAAACGCAACGCTCGTAAATACGGGCTGCACATGGTCGGGAGGAAGGCAGGTTGAACATATTGGAGACTATCAAAAACTTATGGAACGCTTTGTTCCACCGTAAAGAAATACTCTCGGCATTAAATCTGGATGAGGGCGCACTCGAAAGCAATCCGATGCTGGATTACACAGTCATATGGAAGCGGCTATATTCGGGCACGGAGTTCTTCGACGTTAAAGACCCGAAGATTGCCGCGACTGTCTGCCATGAAGCAGCACGCCTCGTTGTGTCTGAAATGGAAGTCAGTGTCGGAGAGGGTCCGAGAGCTACGCATATACAGGAGCTGCTTGATAGCCAGATTCTGAACCGTGCTGAAGAACTGACCGAATATACTTGTGCGTTAGGCGGTCTGATACTTAAGCCGCGTTTCGATGGCATTAAGCTTGTTGCTGACGTTATTACGCAAGACCAGTTCTTCCCCACTCAGTTCGATTCGTCCGGCATTCAGGGCGGCATATTCATCCAGCAGCGCCGCAAAGGCAAGTTTGTTTACACACGCCTTGAAAGCTGGAACTGCAAGGGCAACGGGACATATGAAGTCGCAAACCGCGTCTACCGCTCAAATGCTGGCTGGTCTGACTTGGGAGAGCCGTGCGGCCTTAACGTCTACGCGGACTGGTCACAGATTGCCCCTGATGTAACGATTACTGGCGCGCCAGTTCCGATGTTTGCATATTTCCGGATGCCGGGTGCGAACTACATAGACCTCAACAACCCTATGGGCGTGTCACTGCTCGGTAAGGCGGTTGATTCTATTAAGGCTGCGACGACCGCATATAACGCTTTGGATTGGGAAGTCGAAGGCGGCGAGCTTAAGCGTTACAGGGACATATCGACGTTTACGACCTTTGACAAAGAGGGTAATCCTGTACCCGACAGTAAGCGGGAAAAGGAATACATCTTCAACGGTGCATCCGGAGAAGGCGGCGGCGCATCGCTCTTCGAAACCTTCTCCCCTACCCTGCGCGTAAGTGACCACATTTTAGCGCTTAATCGTCACCTGAACCAGATTGAAGCGCAATGCGGATTCAGCCAGGGCACTTTCAGCATCGATGAAAAAACAGGCATGGCAACCGCAACGCAGGTTATTTCAAGCGACCACAAGACATACAGCACGGTCAACAGCATTCAGAAATCCTTTGAAACGGCGCTGAAGCAGCTGATTGCAATATACGACTTCTATTCTACCGTCTACGGTCTCGCGCCGAAGGGCGATATCGACCCCTCTTTTGTATGGGATGATTCAATTGTCAGCAGTCCTGATGATAAACGAAACAGAATGCAGATATTCGTCAGCGCTGGGAAGTTCCCTATGCGTCGTTATCTCATCGATTACGAGGGCTACAGCGAGGAAGACGCGGACAAAATCATGGCCGAATTAGCAAACGAGAACGCGGGACAAGGCATAACATTTGACGACTTCGGAAATCAGCCACCCGCATCAGCGGCGAGTGCAATCGCAGACACGACCGGAAAGGCGCTGAACGGTGCACAAGTAACAAGCCTGATCGGTGTTGTCAAATCGGTTAAGGCTGGAGAAATATCAACGGCTGCGGCAATCGCCGTTATTATATCGGCATTCGGCATGACCGAGGAGCAGGCAAAGAAATTACTGGCGCAGGATGTGATATAGATGAGCCTCTCCCCCGAATATCTGGACGGAATAGCCGAGCCATTGCAGGCTATTTACTCCGAGCTGCAAGGCGTGATTCAAACCGACATAGCCCGTCGTATTGCCAAGATGGGCTACACTTCCGACATGGCTGCATGGCAGATAATCAAGCTTCAAGAGCTCGGAGCGTCGCAAGCGTTTATAGCTACTGAGATTGCCAAGACGCTCAAAATATCCGAAAAAGAGGTTTACAGCCTTTTCAAGCAGTCCGGAATCAAGTCCATGCAGACGGACATAGCAACACAAAAAGAGCTTATACGGCTTGGCATACTTCCCGCCGAGACAATCCCTCTGACAGCGTCGGCTTCATTCGCTCAGGTTCTTAACGCGAACGCATTGAGGACAATGAACACAATGAAAAAGCTCACCGGTACAATAGCGCTAGACGCATCCGGCAAGCTTAATCAGTACATGGACCAATGTCAGCTGATGGCGCAGTCCGGGGCTTTCACGGAGCGCGATGCAATTGACACCACTGTCAAGAAGTTCGCGGCTGATGGCGTGGGCGCATTTGACTATTTCTCCGGCGTTCGTACCTCTGTTGAAGCCGCCGTCCGCCGCGCTTGTGTTACCGGCATCAATCAGGCAACGGCAGAAGTCAGTATTAACAACGCTGCCGAGCTCGGTACGAACTTAGTTGAGGTAACAAGCCACTCAGACAGCCGCCCTCAACACGCGGAGTGGCAGGGCAAGATATACCGGATTGTCGGTTCCGACGAGAAATACCGCAATCTGAAGAGTGCTACAGGGTACGGAACTGTAACAGGGTTGTGTGGCGCGAACTGTCGGCATTCTCTCCATCCATTTATTGAGGGCGTATCTGACAAAACGCCACGTCAGCAGTACGACCCCGAAATCTATGAGGCTGAACAGGAACAGCGCTACAACGAGCGACAAATCCGGTACTGGAAGCGGCGGGCTGATACGCTGGAGGCTGCTGGCGTTAACAACAAAAACGAGCTTGCAAAGGTTCGTTCGTGGCAGGCTCGTCAGCGAGAACACCTCAAAAATACGGGACTTGTAAGAGACTACTCCAGAGAGAAGGTTGGTATTGCAAATTCTGCCGATCGGGATATAATCAAATTAGTTAAAGACGGCGAAGATTCGCTGGCACTCAAAGATTTCCATGACATTGAACCGTTCAAAGGCAAGTTAAGCGATCGAGCCGTTAGAAAGTGGTATAAGCATCACGACGAAAGCATCCCGGAGTTGCTTGATGGTTCGCTGCCTCTTGAAAGTCAAGCTAGGCAGGCATTTGATTTGAGAAACAATTATAAACAGCAAGCTCGAGATCTGATGCGCGATCAGGAAAAAAGAAAAGGGCTTGATGTTAGCGATCCGATTCAATCTTTTGAGGAGCTGGTCGCCTCGAAGATGGACAGAAAAGGGCTCACAAGAGCTGAAGCTGTCGCCGATATAATTAAAACGGCCACCGCAACAAGAAAATCTGTGAACAAATCTTTAGGATTGGAGTGATTGAAGTGTTCAGCTATACGATCAGCAATGAGCCGGATAAAGAACTTTTCGAGAAGCAATGCCGGGCGCTAGAGAAACGCATTCCTGGGATTGTAAGACGCGACCTCTTACATGATGTAGATGAGTCGTTAACGCAGATATATGAAAAAGATGGCTCACAAATCACTGTACATAACAGTGAATATATCGGGTCGCTTTATGTCGAGTCCGAAATAGAGCTTTCACAATATTTTTAAAAAACCACCAAGCTTTACGGCAAGGTGGTTTTTTCATACCCACATTTCAATAATCTCAGCATCTGCGGCAAAACGTAGGTGCTGTTTTTATACCCATTTCGCCCGTGTCGGCGTTACGGCACAACGGACGGCGGAAGCGACCCGCGTCAACAAAGCGTAGCCGAAGGAGGACATATGAAACGCGAATTTTTAAAAACCCTTGGACTAACGGACGAGCAAATCGATTCCGTTATGGGCGAGAACGGCAAGGACATTGAAACACACAAGACGGCTGCGGAAACGCAGAAAACCACTGCGGAGCAGTATAAGACCCAGCTTGAGGAAGCCAGCAAAGCTATTGACGGCTTCAAGGCTATGGATGTCGAGGGCGTTAAGCGCTCAGCCGAAGAGTATAAAACTAAGTACGAAACGGCTCAGACGGATTTTGATGCTAAGCTTGCAAAAATCGCCTACGACTCCGCTGCCGAGAAGTTCATCGACACTCTTAAGCCTAAGGATGCACTCAGTAAGAAAGCAATCCTCTCTGAGTTCGCGTCTAAAGGCTTCAAGCTCGAAGGTGAAAGCTTCATCGGCGGCAAAGAGTGGGCAGAGACGTTCAAAAAAGACAATGCTGCGCACTTCGACGACGGCAAGCCAGCTCCCGGCATTTTCTCTGGCAAGCTCGGAGGTGGTGACGGCAATCCCCCTCCGGCTGACACGCTTAAATCAGCAATCTTTGAAAAATACAACAAATAATTGGAGGTAAAACCTTATGATTACACTCGCAGAAGCAAAAGTCGGTATGGCCGATATGGTAGATCAGAACGTTATTGATGAATTCCGCAGGGGTTCTCAGATACTTGATCTGCTTACATTCGACGATTCCGTTTCCCCCGGCACAGGCGGTTCAACTCTTACGTATTCCTATCAGATGCTAAAGACACCTTCTACTGCAGCGTTCCGCGCTATCAACGCTGAGTATGCCAAGAAAGACAACGCCATCCGTGAAAAGAAATCCACAGAACTCAAAATCTTCGGTGGCACGTTCCCCATCGACCGCGTAATTGCCAAGACATCCGGTGCGGTTGACGAGGTCAATTTTCAGCTCCAGGAGAAGATTAAAGCTACAATCAACCTTTTCCATTATTGCGCGATCAATGGTGATGATTCCGTTACAGGCTTTGATGGTCTCGACGTAATGCTGGCAGGCAGCTCTACTGAAATCAACACCGGAGCACAAAACGCCATTGACATCTCCACCGCTGCCGCGCTCGACACCAACTACAAGGCAGTGCTGGATATGCTTGATGCGTTCCTGGCGGAACTCGACGGCAAGCCCGATTTGCTTATGGCAAACACAAAGCTCATCACAAAGCTGCAGGCCTGCGCCCGTCGTTCTGGATACCTCACGCAGTCCGAAGACGCTTTCGGCAGAAAGGCCTTCGGCTATAACGGCGTTCTGTTCCAGGATCTGCAGTATTACTTTGATGGCTCCGCGACAAAGCCTGTCGTTCCCATCGTAACAAGAAATAACGGGGCAACACCCGTCACTGGTCTGACCGACCTTTACGCGGCTCGTTTCGCTCTTGATGGCTTCCATGCCGCTTCTCCCGCTGGTGGTAAAGTAATCGATACCAATCTCCCCGACTTCACTACTGCCGGTGCGGTCAAAGAAGGCGACGTCGAAATGGTAGCTGGTCTTGCGCTGAAGAAGTCCCGCGCTGCCGGCGTACTTCGCAACTTCAAGGTGCAGTAATATGTATAAGATTATCGCGCCGAATACGGCGTATAACAGAAAACTGTGCGGTGTCCAGTTCATGGACGGCATAGGACAGACTGAGGACGAAAACGCCGCGGGCTGGTTCTCTGGCAGAGAGGGCTTTACCGTTACTGCGGAAGAGCCCGAGACTAAGGACGAAGCGCCCAAAACTAAGACAGTCGGCAAAATGACCGTTGAAGAGCTGAAAGCCTATGCCGTTGAAAACGGTATCGACCTCGGGGATGCCGAAAAGAAAGCCGACATTCTCGCAGTAATTGCAGTAATTAAAGAAACCGAGGGCGACGAATAACCGCCCTCCCCTCTTAGGGGGTTTAACATGGACACATACGTAGCTTACGCATACTACACTGCCACTTATAAAGGCACAGCAATCAAAGAAACAGCGTTCGCACCTATCGCCCTGTCCGCTTCTATCGAGCTTGATGCCCTGACGTTCGGGAAGATTCGCCGTGCAGGCTTATCCAGCTATGACACGGACATTCAAGACCTTATTGAGACAGCTACCTGCATACTGGCTGACACCATAAACGAGATACAGGAGAGCACTGGCAGCGCATCGGGTGTGTCCGGCGTGACCTCTGAGAGCGTCGGTGGCTATTCGTATTCCGTCGACGCATCGTCAAGGACTTATGAGGCGATGATGCAGATAGCGCACAAGAGGGTTAAAACAATCCTTATGAGTACGGGTCTGTTAAGCGCATCTGTCGGTGGGACATACCGTCCAAGGTGGCTAACATGAAAACAATCAGCCGTAGAGCGAGACAAAGCACTGTCACGCTCTACAACTATCTGTCTACCACATCGGGCGTGGCGACATATCAGCGCACTGTATTGGATCGGGTATACCTCGATACCGGATATGCACAAAGGCTTGCACAGCGAGGCATAAGCACTACGGACAAAGCGCAACTGATAGTCGAGCTACGGGATTCAGCCATAACCGGCAATCGCAAATATATTGACCCTGTAGCATGGGGAAGTCTGACGAACAAGGCGGGTTATTTTACATTTAACCCTGCAAACGATTTCTTCGTTCAAGGTGATGCATCCGAAACGCTACCCAGTGAAACGAAAACAACCATGCAAAAGAAATATCAAGTCTACAGTATTTCAAACGTCGCCGCTCCTACCAGCGATGTTCTTCAGATTTACGGGAAATAGGGTGACAGTATGGCAAAGGA
>CAZLLK010000059.1:0-11417 GCA_964560435.1 uncultured Oscillospiraceae bacterium | reverse complement strand
CTACCAGCGATGTTCTTCAGATTTACGGGAAATAGGGTGACAGTATGGCAAAGGAAAGCTCAATTACAGTAGACTTCGATTCCGTAAAGGTCAATATCAGGCTTAAAAAAGCAAACGGTCGAGCCCAGAAATGGCTTGACTCTGAGGTGCTGAAAGATTCCGCCCCGTTCGTGCCACGTATCACAGGCGAGCTTGAGCGGTCTGGAATAGCTGGCACGAAGATAGGCTCGGGGCTGGTAGTTTACAACAAGCCTTATGGCCAAAAGCAATACTACGGCGGGTTTAGCCATTCGAAGCAAGCGCACCCGAAAGCGTGCCGGGAATGGTTCGAGGCGAGCAAGGCCGTGAATAAGCGCAAGTGGACGACAGGCGTCCGAAGATTAGGAGGCGGTTAAAATCGAAGAGGTAGTAAGAGCGCTAGACGCTACTGATGTCACTCAGGTGATTGTAAAAATCCAAGAATGGATAAACAGCCTTTCAATCTTAGACAATAGGCTGTATTTGGAATATCAGAACGGGAACTTCGGTTATTGCATCAAGTCTGATGGTGGCGCCGTGCTCGAGGAAGACATTCTCGGGAACTTCACAGCTGAGGTTCCGTTTATGATTTACTTCACAATAAGCGCAGTTCCTGACAGCGCGGGTGAAATCTTTAAGCCTCTGAACGACCTGATAGCTTGGTTTAGGGCAAACGAAACGTCCGGGCTTGATATCGGAGCGCGCAGGGCACCGCAGAAAATCACATCAACAAGAGGCCCGACCGATTTATCGGGCAAGGACGAAGACGGGAACACGACATTCTTTGCCGTGTTTTCTCTTATTTATGACGAGGAGGCACTATAGACATGGACAAGATATATACCCCAAAAGTGGCACTGTCTCTAAACACAGGCACGGCTGCATCTCCGGTGTGGACGAGGGTCGGCAAAGGTGTTACTAGCCTTAGCCTGAAATATGACGCCCAAACAACTACAGAGCAGTACATCAACGAATCTTCCGCTACAACCAGCACTGACAGTTATCAGGTGGCGACCGATGTTCCTCTGACTTGCTACGCAGGAGAACCGATATTTGAATTCATCGACAACATCCGCAGAAACCGTGCCGTTGGCACAGCAGCTGAGGTACAGGCTCTTATTGTGTATCTGTACAAATCCACTCCATACGCTGCGGAGCTTAATAATGCTTCAATTGCGATATCAGACTTCGGCGGCGATGCGGGTTCGCCGGTTGTTATTAATGCGACGCTCAGCTTCAACGGTGATCCAACGCTTGGCACTTGCGTAGTTACAAATGGCATTCAGGTGTTTACTGCTACCGGCGTTTCCGCAATCACCGCAGCAACCGTACCAGCACCCGCCGCAACCGGAGTTGCTCGCGTATCGGCAATCAGCGTCACATTCAACAATCAGATCAGAGCGGAAAGCGTTACGCTCTGCACCGCTGCCGGCGCGCAGGTTGCTTGTACGAAATCATGGGATTCTACAGGCAATATCCTCACACTCACCCCATCTGCTTCGATGGCAGCATCGACCGTGCACATTCTTACTCTGGCCGGAATCGCAGACGTTTACGGTCAGGCTTTCGCGGCGACATCCAGCATCTTTACAACTGGCACGTAATAAACAATGTGGGGCGGTCAAACCCCGCCCCTGCCCTATTAATGAAAGGATTACACCATGAACAGTATCAGAATAAAATCCGAGAGCGAATACATCATTGAGGTGAACGATAAAGGCGAGTGCATAAGTTTCGACACTCAAGATACTAGCCTAACCGGCAGACTCATGAAAGCCTTTGAAAAAATCGATTCCCTAACAAAGGAATACGAAGATAAAGCAGCAGAGATTGATGCCCGCCCCGATGAACCGCTGAACGAATTTATCACAAAAAATCAGTATGACGGAGCGCAACTGATTGACTCTTTTTATATTGAAGCGCGCACGACAATGGATCTATTCCTCGGCGCTGGGGCTTGCCAGAAGATTTTCGGGGATAAGAACTATATCAATATGTTTAATGACCTGATTGAGCAGCTCAAGCCACATTTTGAGCAAATAGGTATTAACGCTGAAAAGCTTAAAACTAGCGCGGTCAACAAGCATATGCCGAACCGCGAAACAAGGAGAGCCCTAAAATGAGTTACCCTGAAGCGATAGAGGTTAACGGCGTCGAGTATGATATAAATACCGACTACACCTATGCGCTCGCTTGTTTTGCGTGCATTAATGACGCTGATTTGGGTGATATAGAAAGGGCATATGGTGTTATTGGTATCTTATACAAAGAGCCTCCTGAGGATACGCAGGAAGCTCTACGCCTGGCTATAAAGTATTTGCAATGTGGAAAAGAGCACGCCCCGTCAAATAAAAAAGCCGATATGGATTACACTTTTGACGAAAACTACATTAAATCATCCTTTATGTCCGATTATAAGATTGACCTCGACGACACGTCCATGCACTGGTGGAAATTCAACAATCTTTTGCAGGGGCTCACCGATGACTGCATACTGAATCGTGTTCGTGATTTGCGCAATTACGATGTATCGACAATTAAAGATACGAAATCCCTGCAGAAAATCATCGACGCTCAACGCGACGTTGCCTTACCAGACAGAGTAGCGCAGGAGCAGCAGGATATTATTGACGACTTCTTTTCACAACTCGCTTGAAATATTGGGAGATTGTGGTATTATGGGGCAAAAGGGGGCGAGGACTTAATGAAAATATGTACGAATTGCGCTTACGAAAATTGCAATATTTTCGACTGGTGTGCTCAATGTAAGGCCAGTTTAAAAGATGCTATACCAGTAAAGTGGTATCAGATTATAACAGCGCAAAAAATAATGAAAGAAGTCAGGGCAAATGCTGAAGTATTTGGCAAGTACGTAGAACCGCCTATTCCGTCTAAAACGATTGCTATTTCTAATCAGGACGTAGAACCAAAGCAGCAAACTAATCCTGTCAAGCTTACTAGTTCACCAATAAAATCTAATAAGCAACAATTAAAAGAACATATGAAAGAACTTGATAGGCAAGGCGTTGCTTATTGTCCCAAATGCTATTCAACCAGCTTGTCCGCCGACAAAAAGGGCTTTGGAGTCGGGAAGGCCGTTGTTGGAGCAGTTGTTGCCGCTCCCCTTTTTGCACCGATCGGGTTAATTGCCGGAAATATAAATGCAAAAAAAGTTAGAATTACTTGCCTGAAGTGCGGACATAACTGGTTAGCAGGAAAATAAGCAATCTTAATTAATTATTAAACCATCCTTAATCTAGGATGGTTTTTTTATGCCCGAAAGGTGGTGAGCAAATGGCAGTTGGCTATGATGGCTCAATTAGAATAAACACAAAAATTGATAATGCAGGCGCGGAATCGGGACTAAAAACGCTCTCTGGCAGCTTAAAAAGATTTGCCGCAGAAGTCGTGGTGGCGTTTAGCGTCGGAGCGGTAGTGAGCTTTGGCAAATCCTGCATCGACCTCGCGTCCGACCTCAATGAAGTAAAGAACGTCGTAGATGTAACGTTCGGAAGTGCATCGAGCAAAATCTATGACTTCGCAAAAACAGCGACCACGCAATTTGGACTATCAACGCTTGCGGCTGAACAATACACCGGGACAATGGGCGCTATGCTCAAGTCGATGGGGTTTGCTACGGACTCCGCTGCTGATATGTCAATTGAAATGGCTGGGCTAGCCGGAGATATGGCCTCCTTTTATAATCTCAGCACGGATGAAGCATTTGAGAAGATAAGAAGCGGAATTTCAGGGGAAACCGAACCACTAAAAGTGCTTGGCGTAACCCTCTCCGAAGCAAATCTATCAGCCTACGCTTTATCTGAGGGTATGGGAACAGCATACAACAAAATGACAGAGCAAAACAAAGCGCTGGTAAGATACAATTATCTAATGTCCGCTACCGCAGATGCACAGGGGGACTTTGCTAGGACAAGCACAAGCTGGGCGAATCAAGTTCGTGTTCTCAAACTTAATTGGGATAGCGTCAAAGCAACCTTAGGTACTTCGTTTATTACCGTGCTTACTCCTGTACTAAGAATGGTCAACTCCATACTTGGTTCACTTAACGCCACCGCAACTGTCTTTGCAAACTTCATATCAGCAGTCACCGGCACGGCACAAACAGCAACCACGGCGGTTGCCGAAACTGCAGCAGCGACAGAGGACTTAACAGCTGCGACGGATGCGAATGCTGCGTCTGTCGAGGCGACGGGAGAGGCAGCGAAGAAAGCTAGTAAGAGTTTTGCGAGTTTTGATAAAGTGAACGCGTTGTCCGATCCGAGTAGCGCGAAAACGCCGACGGTAGCGGTTGATACTACCACAACGACTGCTGCGGCGGATGCCGGAAAAGCTGTTGACAAATCAATTGACGACATGAAAGCCAGCTTAGCAGATTTTTTCAGTAAGTATCAGGATGGAATTAACCGGGTTAAAGAACAATGGAAAACGCTTAAAGTAACAGCATCTGGCATATTTGATGCGCTAGGCAAACAATTTGCGGGAGTAGATATTGGTGGCGCTGCTTTTAAGTGGTTATTAAATTGGATATATGCTACTGAGGCAGAATTTAATTTACTTATTGGCGTAGTTGGGGATTTGTTTGTAGCACTTAATGTGCCGGCAATAATACAGGGCGCATTTGAAGCATTATCCGCTGCGTGCAAAGCAGTTGGAGATGCTGTTGTCGCAATAACTCCAGGTGTTAGTGCTTTTGTTCAGACAGCCCTTGTGCCAATCGCTTCATGGATTGGTGGAAAAATAGTAGATGCCTTAAAGTTTCTTAATGAACAGGTTACAAAAGTCGGTGACTGGTTTACAAGCCATAAAGAAGATTTCACTATATTGGGGCAAATGATAGGAGATGTTGCAGCAAAAGTATGGAAGCTGATAGAACCCTTGCTCGATGCTGCATGGGACATATTCAAAAAGGCAATAGAAGGCATTATTGATGTGTTCCTTATCTTAGGCGATTGGGTGCTAGACAACAAGCAATTAGTTGTTGATTTCCTTGCTGTGTTTACCGCATTCAAAGCCGTTGGGTTCATAAAAGAAATACTTTCTGTAATAGGTTCATTCGTAAAACTAACTACAGAAATGCTACTTAATAATGGTCAATGGCTTATTCTTAAAGGGCATTTGATAGTAACTACCGGAGAAATGGTATTGAACAATATACAATGGGCATTCTTGTGGACAAAGATGGTGCTTACAAACAAAGAAATGCTCATCAATAATGCCCAGTGGTTAATCATGGAAGCAAGGTTAGCGGCTATAAATATAGTTCATGCGATATTCAACAAAGAATTGCTGTTTACCACATTGAAGCTCGCAATAGTAATCGGAGGAGTGATACTTCTTATAGACTTATTTAAAAAAGTCCAAGAGGGTTGGAAGAACATGAGCACAGTTGAAAGAGTAATATCTGTGCTCGGACTTCTGGCAGTAGCTGCGGGCGTAGCAGCTGTAGCATTTGGAGCACTTCAAAGTGCCTGGACATTAGGGCTGGCAGCGGCGGCAATCGTGGCAGGCACGGTCGCCATAAGCGCGGCTCTAAATAGCGCAAAATCCGACGCGGCGTCTAGCATGACGAGTTCAATTCCTCGCCTCGCTAAAGGCGCAGTAATCCCGCCTAACCGCGAGTTTATTGCAACACTAGGCGATCAGAAACGCGGCGTGAACATCGAAGCTCCTATGGAGACAATTAAGCAGGGTGTTGCTGAGGTTCTCGCAGATATGGACTTGAGCGGTGGCCCGATCAGCGTAAACTTTACTGGCTCACTTGCTCAAATTGGCAGAGTGCTACAGCCGGTTGTAGTAAGAGAAAATAAACGAAGAGGAAAATCTCTAGTAGAGGAGGGTGGTATATGAGTGAATTAGTATCTGTAGATGGCATATACTATGACATTAAAATAAGGTCTGGAGATATAGCCAGAACAGCAAGTATACTTGATGGCAAAAACGCCGGACGATTAAAGTCCGGCGATATGGAACTAGACACAATAGGCACGTACTATAACTATGATGTTACCTTTCTTAGAAGTGGCGACAACGTAGAGGCTTACGATGCTTTGTATGAGGTGCTTACTGACCCTGTTAATCGCGTGCATGATGTTTCAATGCCATATGCCCAGAGCTCTATAAATTTCAAGGCTTACGTTGCTACAGTGGCTGATAAGTTAATAAAGCAAAAGCTTAGTAAAAGCTATTGGAGTGGTATGGAGGTATCTTTTATTGGCATGAAACCATACAGGAGGTCTTAGTATATGCCTATTTCAAAAGTCGTAATTGGCGGGTATACATACGCAGATGAAGATATGTCAGAAGGCAATTGCTTTATAGGCAACTCTTTAACCAATGAAGAATTAGAAGTTGATGTGCTAAATGTAACGCTTAAAGTAGCTGAAGAGATTGATGTGCTAGATGCAAATAGTAATCCAGTAGTCTCTAGTGATAATCTTAACTTATCTGTTTATAACTCGTTTATAGCTTTTAACTCTGATTTAGTAGATGAAGATAACAGCAGTTTTATTACAAAAGATGATACTCAGTACCAAACGAAGTTCAAAGATTCCAACTATTCGTTTGGAGATGCAGTAAGATTTGAGCATGGAAATAATCTAGTAGGAAAATTTTATTTTAAGGAACTCAAGAGAGTAGGAACTAATTCGTATGAGTTGTATAATGTTTCGTCTATAGGATTGCTCGATGAGCTAAAACATTATGGGGGTATGTACTCAGATACTAAAGCTGGCACTATAATATCCGATATAATGGACAACATTATTTATGATATAGACGATGAAGTCTATAATACCGAAGTTACTGGCTGGCTTCCAGTAGACACTTCAAGGAAAAACCTACAACAAGTTCTATTTGCTTTGGGTGCAGGAATATTTAAAGATGCTAACGGAAACCCAAACTTTAAGTTTATAAAATCTCGTGATAAAATGAGTATTCCAGACTCAAGAATTTACTTAGAGGGCTCTATAGACAATAGAAATCCATGCACAAAAGTAAATATAACCGAACATACTTATCTTCAACAATCATCTACTGCTTCGGAAGAAGTCTTTAGTACGTCCGTATATGTAAAGTCACAAAGGGTTATTTTCAGTAAACCTCACCACGCGCTAACTACATCCTCTGGAATAATTATAGAGAGTTCCGGTGTAAACTTTGCTGTCGTTACTGGCTCTGGAGCTATATCCGGAAAGCCATATGTAGAAATAAGCAAAATAGTATCGTATTCAACAGGAAAGCCTGGCAAGGAAAACATAATGTCAGTTACCAGTGCAACACTTGTTTCTACATTCAATTCATTCAATGTAGCCAAGAGGATAGCAAACTACTATTCATCAGTTGCTACAAGTAATGTTAGCTTAGTTGTTGGTTCTGAGCGTCCAGCAACAGAAGTTATATTCTCAGATACATTTGGCGAAAGCACTTATGGTTACATAAAGTCTATGGACATATCCATATCTTCTATTTTAAAAGCTGATACCAAAGTTGCTGTTGGATTTTTGCCAACAAACTATGGAAACAACTATACCAATTTCATAACACTTACTGGCTCTGGAGTTTATACTGTTCCAACAGGCGTTGAAAGAGTCCACGCTATAATTGTAGGTGGAGGCCAAGCTGGCGGCAGAGGGTACGATGGGGAAAAATCAAATGGAACCGACAATGCTATAGGAGGCGCTCCTGGTACTCCAGGCAATGGAGGCAAGATACTTATTGCAGATATAGAAGTTTCTCAAAATCAACAAATATCATATAGTTGCAGTAACGGTGGAATACCTGCTGAAAAGTGGCAACCAAACGGAGAAGAAACTATATTCGCTGGCCTCAGCTCAAATAATGGCACTTACTATGGACAATACACTGAGAAGAAAACTGGACTTGTGCTGTGCAAGGTTGGCGTTGCTGGCATTAGTGGTGGCAATGGCGGGCCTAGAAGTTTGAATGCTATAATATTTAAGGGTTCTGTCTACTTTTCTGGGCATGAAGGAAGTGAAGCTACTATCGGAGGATATTATGCTTCTGGTGGGGTTGGTGGCGGACCTGCAGCTGGAATGGATGGAAAAGATGGCGGAGATGCTTATGACCTAGCTGGTCGTGCTGCTCCCGGCTTAGGTGGCTGGGGCGCTACTCCTTCAGTAGCTGGAGACACTGGCGAAGGCTATGGCCAAGGTGGAGGCGGAGGACATGGCGGAGGTGGCGGAGGGCGTGGTGGCGTCGGAGGTGGTGGTGGTAAGCCATTTGGTGGATATGGAGGCAATGGAGGCAATGGAGGCAATGGAGGCAATGGAGGAAAAGGTATTATTATTCTTTATTACTAAATTAGGAGGAGTATATGTCAGTCTATAAATCAAAATTTACGGGCATTGAAATAGACAATGCCGTTGCACATAGTTTGACAAACGGCAATCCGCATGGCACAACACTAGCACAGCTTGGTGGTAGCAACCCCAACCTGTTAGACGATTGGGATTTTAGAAATTCAACCAATCAGAGGTCAGTATCTTCTGTGTCGGCATCTTATCAATATCTGGTTGATAGATGGTGCATATATGGATATACTAGCGGCACTGCTACATTGTCTTCTTACGGTGTAACAATTAGTGGCTCTTATGATTTTGGCACTGCTATAGAATCTTCTAGACTGCCAAATACCCCCAACTTAAATGTTACTATGTCTGCGGTAACTAGCACGGGAGTGCTTATCACTAGGTCGGCTACTTTACTTAATAACGGCTCTCAAGAGTTCGTAATACATGATTCAACTTCTCCAGCATTTAAGATTGTTTTTGCTCGCAATTGGAACTCAGGAAGAGACTTATTCTATTTTGTTTCTATGAATGCTAGCGTGACTCTTTCAGCCGCAAAGTTAGAGATTGGGTCTACTTCAACCTTGCTAAATGACTTTCCCACTGAGGATGGGGAACAGTTGGCAAAGTGCCAGAGATATTATCAGCCAATACCTACTCTTTACGCCCCCGGTCATTGCGCCAGCAGCACTATAGCGTTCGTCGCAATTTCGGTACCGGTTTCTATGCGAATAACCCCAACTGTTATAGTAAGTGGCGTTGGTGTACTATGCGCAGGAGGGTCATCCTTTACCCCAACAGCAATATCTGTAGCAGCTATGAATGGCAATCAAGTGCATTTAGCAGTTACTTGCTCTGGCGGCTTACCAGCAGGAGTTGTGTGCTTGTTGCGCGATGCCATAATTGCCCTTTCAGCTGATTTATAAGGAGGAATATATGGCAAGTTTTGTATCGAACTATACGGGTCAAAAGATTGAGTCATCATTTGCTTTTGGCTCAGCAGGTGGTATCGCTGCTGGAGATTACCCAAGCATATCAGCGTTAACCGCAGCGAAACCCTCAGGCGAAAATAACATTTATGTAACTACAGACAATGGTTGTTGGAATTATTGGAATGGCACTACATGGGTGCAAGGAGCTAGGTACTATCCACAAGCAAGTAATAAGGACCTCCTAGACAATCCAGATTTTCGTGTGAACCAACGAGGACAGCCGAGCTATAGCGGTTCTTATGTGAGTGCAATAGACCGATGGAAAATAAATGACGTTACCTACAACGTAGCCAATCGTACTATCACACCTGCGGCAAGCGGGTCGGGTGGTGCTAAACTCTTTCAACTAATTGAAAAGGGGCGTATTGAGCCTGCAAAAGTACACACGTTTTCTGTGTTTGTAGACAATTCTCTCTACTCAGTTACTGGTATACCAATTAACGGCGTTAGCACAGCTACACCTTTTGGTGAGTTACGGATGGGCGTGGACGGAAACTCATACGTATTCTGCCAAATAGCTGTCACATACGGAAGGAATGCAGTTACTATCACCTCGGCAAAACTAGAACTCGGCTCAGTTTCTACCCTTGCCAACGACCCTCCTGCTGATTACGGTGAACAGTTAGAAAAGTGCCAGAGATACTTTGTAAGGTTTAATTATCCGCAGTATGCTTGTATATCTATAGCTTCGTCAGATACAGGATATATAATGTACTCGCTATCTTTAGCAACCGCACTGAGAATAGGAAACCCAACTTTGTCTATCACTTGTTCTCCAACTAGGTCTTCTGACGCATTAACTCTGGCGGATGTTACAATAAATACAACTTCTGCTGGTATGGTTACTCTTGGAAAACTTTACAGTGGAGCAGCTCAGTCATCTACCATATTTGCAGCGTCAGCTGGGCATATAGACTTATCTGCTGATTTATAAGGAGGAATAAAATATGAATGAAAAAATTTGCAAAAATTGTGACAATTGGATTGAATGCAGTGATGGATGCAAAGGACTTTGTGACCCATTTAGTGATATGACTGGCGGTGAATACGATGTGTTCACTAAGCCAAACGACACTTGTGTTCAATTCTTTATCCCCAAGCTGAAAGGTGGTGAATAGCTGTGAATGAGTTTGAAAATACGTACAAGGTCTATGTTCAGACGGACACAAACGGCAATATTATAGCACCGCCCAATTCTTCCGCATTTCTCTCTGACACAACGGGGTGGGTGCAGATAGACGAGGGTGTGGGCGACAAATATCATCACGCACAGGGTAACTACTTTGGTAAACCGATAATGACCACTAAGGGAGTTTATCGGTACAAGCTTGTAGATGGCAAAGTAGTATTAAACAGCAATTTAGACGCTGAAGTATCTGCAGCGCTAACTAAAACAGCAAAACTTGCCCAGATTGAGACTCTTAAGGCTCAGCTTTCTGAAAGTGACTATAAGGTCATTAAATGCTCCGAATGCAATCTTGCCGGACTTACAGCACCTTATGACATAGCAAAGCTGAATGCAGAGCGCCAAGCAATACGCGACCAAATTAATAAACTCGAAGCAACAATTAAATAATGTATAAGCCGCCATGGAGGGCGGTATTTTTATGCAGGAAATGAGGATGAACAATGGACGCTGAAACCGCAACCAAATTTGTGGAGGTAGACCGCCGTCTCGAAAAAGTAGAGGAGCGTCAGGATAATCTTGACGCTCTTGTTACGTCGGTCGCGACGCTGGCAACGGAGCAAGAACATATCAAGGATGATGTAACGGAAATCAAATCTGACGTCAAAACACTAACAAGCAAGCCAGGGAAGCACTGGGAAGAGCTTGTCGACCGCGTTATCTGGTTGATTGTGGCCGCCGCAGTGGGATTTCTGTTGGCGAGACTCGGGCTAAAATGCTGAAGGAGGACAATCATGGGTAAAACGAACATCGGCCTTGTTGAATACTGCAAGGCACAGCTTGGACTTCCGTACTGGATGGGAACCTTCGGCCAGACGGGTGCGGATTGGCTGTATCAGTCAAACAAAAATCGCCTGCCGCAGTATTACACGGCAAACGACTTCCCGATGCAGT
>CAZLLK010000058.1:0-18243 GCA_964560435.1 uncultured Oscillospiraceae bacterium | reverse complement strand
CCGAATAATACATTTCCATTGCTTTTTTGCCATCTGCCATTATAATTGCCTCCTATAATATTCTCCTATGTCACTTTTTCACGCCGACGATCTGCTGCATATGGTCATCAGAGATTATTACGGCGACATTAAAATACGGAGATAACAACGTAGCAAGCTCATCATCGCTCATCAACATCAGTGAAACAGCACTTGCGTGCTCCATATGGTGATGGTTGATGTGTTCCCTGCCGCTACCGTGGGCAATCGTCAGTTTTCCTCCGACCTTAATATTTGCCGCCAGACTTCTTACAAGGCTATAAGGATTCGGAAAGTGCGGAAATGCGTTGTAAACCACACAGCAGTCAAATTGGCTGTCAAGCTGCGATGCTTCTGCGTCATCGCAAATTAGTGTAACTCGAGTATCTTGAAATTTGTCTTTTGCAATTTTAATCATATTCTCGGAAATATCAATTCCAGTCACATGGGCTACATTGCGCTTAAGATAATCGGGAAATAAAACTCCAGTACCGCAAGCCACATCCAGAACTGTTACTCCCTCCGCTATGCCCGCGTTGTCAAGTATTGTATCGATAACGCTTTCGTCGCGGACAATATCGGCATCCCATTTTGGAGCCAATCGGTCAAAGAATTCTATTACATCATGCTTGTTCATAATTGCTCCTTTATAAATTGTACTCATCTGTATCATTTATAATTTTAGAGCGAATGACGGATTAAACGTTATAAGTACGAAGCAGTATGTATGCAAGCATTCGCCATTCGCTTTTTTCTTTCGAAATAGTTAGGCTCTAACTATTGGATAGCGCTCAGGTACAAGCTTTGCTTTCATAAGCGCAAAAACTATGCAGGGAATAAGGACTAGCTGAATAATGATTCCAGGCAGACTGGTTACAAAGTATCCGGTTGCCCAGGCGGTCATGGAGTAATCTCCCGCGGAGAAAATTAAAGCCTTTGCGATACCTGCGATTATACGGCCACTTAGTAATGCAATAACGAGGCTTGCATACAAGTCGACATAGGTCTTTTTTGTGCTGATAAGCTTCATCATAATCCCGCACATCGTGCCGTAAACGGCAATTTCGACCATCATCGACGGCAGATATGCAACGGGAGGCATACCAGTGAACAATGTGGACAGTACCGGCCCGACAAGGCCGCATAAAAGGCCGTACTGCCAACCGCAAATAAGTCCGCAGAGTAGAACGGGAATGTGCATAGGACAGTAAATAGAACCTGCATTGGGAATTGCGTGGAATGCTTGCGGTAGAATTACGCAGAGGGCTATGCAAACCGCGGTAATAATTGATTTTTTAACTGTTGACATCAATTGGGACACCTCCATAATATATATCCTCATATTCCACACCTGCTTCGCCATATGTGAAATATGACAGATCACAAAATAACAATCTGAGAAACACAGAGAGCAAGGGCGACGGAAATAGTCGCGAAGTCTCGCAAATGTAGCGAGCTTGATTTCTTCATCTTTCTCTTTGCTTTGCCACTATATCCTCTTGCCTCCATCGCTAAGGAAAGCTCGTCCGCCCTTTTGAACGCGCTAAGAAATATCGGAATTGTAAGCGGAAAAACGGCTGCAGTTTTTTCGACAAGCTTAGGGCTGTCGAATTTGGCTCCACGAGCTGTCTGCGCTTTTCGAATCATGTCCGTTTCTTCAAATAGCGTTGGGATGAACTGTATCGCAACCGAGATAATCAGCGCAATCTGCTCCGTTGGAATCTTAACAAAGCTCAACTGTGAAATAAGGCTCTCCAGCGCATTTGTAACTTCCATTGGAGCCGTTGTGCAGGTTAGCACATTACTCAGAACCAATACGAGAAAAACACGAAACACCACAACAAACCCCTGCATCACACCTGCAAGCGAGGGATGAATAATCCAATAGGAAAACCAAGCGTTTTCCGTGCTAAAAAAACAGGCGTTCATAAGAAATATGAAGATAAAAAACACGTACATCCTGTATGCAGAGCCAATAGCGGTTTTTATCGACAGTCTCGAAAGCGCAATTGTAAGTCCGGTAAGCACAATCACAGCAGCGTAGCCTATAATGGAATCCGCATTGACAACTGCTATCAGAAGAATAATTAAAGACAGTAGTTTTGTCCTTGCGTCCAGTTGATGAACAAACGAGTTTCCCGGCATATGCATACCTGTTGGTAGTCTGCTCACAGTTCCACCCCTCCCCTTTTCAGGGCTACAAGCTGTGAAACAAGTTCATCGAAGCGAATAGTATCAGCCTTAATATCGACGCCCCGTTCGCGCAGCATTTCTGCAATTATTGCGGGCTGGCTGATACCAATTTGCTTTTTCGTCAGCCTGTCCGCATTACTGAACACCTTCTTTGCTGAACCATCCATTATTATTTGGCCGTTATCCAACACAACAATTCTTTTTGCGTACTCAGCGAGAGCGTCCGCATTGTGGGACACCATGACAATTGAGGTACCCGCAGCGTTCAGCTCATCAGTTAGCTTCAAAAAAGCTTCGCGTCCGAGAGGGTCAAGCCCCGCAACCGGTTCATCAAGTATTAACACCTCAGGCTTCACAGCCAGTACGCCCGCAATCGCTACTCTGCGCTTTTCGCCTCCGGAAAGTCCGAGCGGTGAAAGGTCTCGCACCTTTTGAAAGTCAAAACCCGATATTTCAATCGCCCACTTTACCCGCTCTGTTTGTTCTGTTTTTGTAAGGTTCAAATGCTTTAGTCCAAACGCCACGTCCCTCTCGACCGTAGTCTCAAAAAGCTGACATTCGGGATACTGGAATACCAACCCCACCTTATGGCGCAGCTCGCTTCGGTTATATCCCCTTGCGTTTATATCCTTGTCGTCTAGAAAAATTTTGCCCTCTGTCGGGCGCATAAGCCTCACGATAATCTGGATAAGCGTAGATTTGCCGCAACCCGTGTGACCCATAATGCCGACAAATTCACCGTTCTCAATTGTCAGCGAAACGTTCTGTAATGCAGTAGTTTCAAATGGTGTGCCCTTCGCGTAGACGTAGGACACGTTTTTTATTTCAATCGGCATATTTCTTCCACAAGCTCCTCGTTAGTCAGCGGGAAATTTTGAAGCTGTACGCCGGCGCTTTTTAGGTCTATGTATACCCGCACCGCAATGGGAGGCAGTAGTCCCGCCAGAAAAAGCTGCCCCTCATCCGTCAGTATCTGTCGAGGAGTTCCAACGGCAATTATTATGCCGTTGTGGATAAGACATACCCTGTCGGCAAACAGGGCTTCCTCGACATAGTGAGAAATCATAATTATAGTTTTATGTTCTTCCTCGTGAAGGCGTTTCATTGTATTCAGAACCTCACGTCTGCCCTCAGGATCAAGCATAGAGGTTGCCTCATCGAAAACGATGATGTCTGGCTCAACGGCCAAAACGCCCGCGATTGCGATGCGCTGCTTCTGTCCGCCTGAGAGCATATGCGGGTTCTCGTACCTCTCCATCCCCACAGTTCTAAGCGCCTCAGCAATTCTCTTCGGAATTTCTTCTTCAGGCGTGTCGAAGTTTTCAAGGCCGAAGGCAATATCCTCTTTTATGACGGAGGAAACAAACTGATTGTCGGGATTCTGGAACACCATTCCGCATTCTCTGCGTACTTTATATACGTTAGCTCTGCTCTTTGCATCCAGCCCTGCAACCGTCAATTCGCCTTGCTGCAGAGGAATAAGCGCATTTAAATGCTTTACGAGTGTGGATTTGCCGCAACCGTTGTGCCCTAAAATTGCAACAAATTCGCCCTGTTCAACGGACAGGCTGACGCCATTCAGGGAAAGCTTTTTGCTTCCCTCGAATTCATAGGAGTGATTAATTCCTTTTGCTTCTATTGCCTTCATCAAATCACCCCGCATTGATTTATTTCGACTCATTATACAAACGAACGTTGGACCTCACAAGCTGGGTGGGGGGATATTGTTCCACACTTTATAAAACAAAAAAAGATGACATATTTAAGTGCGCCGATTATTCATCGTCGCACTTAAATAATTATTTGTTGTAACCCTCTAGGGGGCTTGCACGCATATTTCGACCATGTTAACCTCAATATGCTAAAAAGCACTACTATTTTTTTCTGCCTGGAGGTATATTTGTGAGTTCATTTCATTGCCCGATTTGTGTAAAGTCATCAGAATGAGGGCTGTATTGACTGTAAAATGTGTATTGCTCAGAGCTTTGAAGAGTATAGAGAAGCGGCTGAGAGAATGAAGGTATATATTCAAAACATAAACACTAAAGAGGATAGTCGTCACATAAGGAAAATATGCATTAGTGGAAAAGGCGGTGTCGGTAAAAGCACACTGACTTCCATAATTACTCAGCTCTTTTCTAATAAAGGTTATCGTGTGCTTGTAATTGATACCGATGAGTCAAATCCGAGCCTATATAGGAAGTTGGGACTCGGGGAAGAACCCAAGCCCTTACTTTCGTACTAAGAGCGTTTTTCTATGCAATACGGGATTCCCGAGGGAACGTGGTTATCACAGGATGAAATATCTCTTCACGACATTCCCGAGGAATTTCTTGTAACGAAAGGCTCTGTCTCACTTATGGAAATCGGTAAGATAGATGATCCGTTTCAAGGTTGCGCCTGTTCAATGGCCGATTTGGCAAGGCAATTGATGAAGAACCTGTCTTTAGGCGAAAAAGAAGTGGTTATTGTAGATTTGGAAGCCGGGGTCGAGAGCTTTGGAAGAGGCATTGAGCAAGGCGTCGATACGATTATTACGGTTGCAGAGCCCTCCTTCGATTCACTTGAATTGGCTAAAAAAATAAAATCAATGGCAAACGGTATAGGAATCAGGAGAGTATATACAATAATCAACAAGTTATCGAGTCCGGAAATATTAAGCAGTGTAATGGAAATGGCCGAAAATAATGAAATATGTGTTTTAGGCTCTTTGGAGATTCAAAAGGATATTATCGACGCATCATTAAAGGGCATCCCCCTCAAATCGGATTCCATGACGTATATTTATGTGGATAAAATGGTGAACGCCATTTTACAAAAAGAATTATAAAAAGGAGAAAAGCATGAAAAAACTCAAAAGCCATATTGCGGTAATACTTACAGTTGCTATGATCACATCCCTGTCATTTGTCCTGACGGGCTGTCAAAAAGGGGAGGTGGCCTCGACTAATAACTCAGCCGGACAAAGCAGCTCGCCTGAAGCAAGCACGGCAATCTCGATAACGGACTCAAGAGGAAAAACAGTCGAATTTGATAAACCTGTTAACAAAATCGTATGCCTTTTGAACAGCGCCCTTAATGATCTATATATGCTGGGTGCAGGAGACAAGGTCGTAGGAATTGACGAGTGGACTTACACAAATGAAATTACATATGCCATATTGTCCAAGATTGACACTCGTATCGCCAACAAGGAAATTCCCGCTGTCGACTCAAATGTTGAAGCGATAATAGGCCTCAGTCCCGACGTTGTAATAATTTGGGCAGATTATACTGAAAAAATCGAAGCACTTGAGAGTCACGGAATTAAGGTAGTCGGCATTAAGGTTGGTAACTTCGATGATGTCTATACAAAGATTACAACAATTGCTAAAATTGTTGGTAAAGAAGATAGAGCCGAAGAGATTGTTACATATGCACAGGATACACTTAAGTCCATTAGCGACAAGACCTCGAAGCTCAGCGACACCGACAAAAAGACAGGCATTTTCGTTTGGGGCGCCAGCAAACTTGATCTTGCCGGAAAAGCAAGCACAGGTCACAGTATGCTTGAGCTCTGCGGAGTCAAAGACTGTGCTTCCGAAATAGCTGACGAGCATTTTGTCGGTAAGATGGAAGACGTTATCAAGTGGAATCCTGATACGATTCTTATGTGGAATATTGCGGATCTGGATCCTCAGAATTATCTTGAAGATACCCAGTGGGCAACAGTTACCGCCATAACAAACAAAGATGTCTATGAAATACCCGATGACATGACCTTCTACTGCGACATGTGGACTGTCAAGTATATTTACGCGGCCCAGTATTTCGCAAAATGCGTATATCCGAATTTGTTTACCTATGTCGATATGGATGCATTCAGAGACATCATGATGACCGAACTTTACGGGAAAACAATCGACTAAATTTGATTAGATAGGAATGTTATAGGAATGAAATATAGACATGACGGGAAAATTCAGAAAATCCCGAATTTAAATGTTATCCTATATTTCATTCCTATTCCTGTTTTTTTGCTTGCCCTTAGTATTGGAGCGTACGGCTTAAGTGTCCCGGAGGTCATAGATATTATTTTATATAAGATATCAGGTTACACAATTTTCAACAGCTCGCTTAGTGCCCCTGCTATAACGGCATTGATTAATGTCCGGCTCCCTCGTGTTATTCTGTCAATGCTTGTCGGTGCAGCTCTTTCCGTTTCGGGCGCGTCATTCCAGTCTCTTATGAAAAACCCTCTGGTCGAGCCGTATACCTTGGGCGTTTCATCGGGAGCGGCTTTTGGAGCCGCTCTTAGCATGTCTTTTTTGTCATTGCCCATTCAGATAAGCGCTTTTGTTTTTGCTATGCTTAGTATAACAATCTGTTACAGTATCGCCCAACAAAAGGGTGATGCGTCTGTTATTTCACTGATTCTGGCGGGTATCATTATTTCTTCAATATTTACCGCTGCATTATCTGTTGTTCAGCTTATGGTCGACCCCTTAAAGCTACAAGGTCTTGTGTTCTGGACAATGGGAGCTTTCTATACCGCAACGTGGGAAAAAGTGTTTTCATCAATTGGATTTATGGGAATCGGGTTTATCTTGATTTTTGTATTTAGGTGGAAACTTAATATATTGTCACTTGGAGATCAAGAGGCGAAAATGTTGGGCGTGAATCCCAAAATATACAAAGGAATCATAATATTTGCCGCTACCTTACTCGCATCATCATCCGTTGCCGTAACGGGAATTATTAGTCTAGTTTGCTTGATGATTCCGCACATCTGCCGTATGCTTTTCGGTGCCGACAACAAAAGGCTCATCCCCCTTTCAATGGCTTTTGGAGCATCGTATCTTACACTGGTAGATATTTTTTCTCGGAATCTTTTCACTTTTGAAATCCCTGTCGGAATATTCACGACCTTTCTCGGAGCGCCGTTCTTCATACTGCTGTTAAGGAAAGTGAGGAACGCGGGATGGAATTGATTGAATATAAAAATGTCTCCATTCAGTACGAAAAGGGAAAACCGGTGCTTGAAGATGTTAGCTTTTCGTTAGGAAAGGGTTCGATTACAGCTTTTTTAGGACCGAACGGAAGTGGTAAAACCACTTTGATGTCGGCGCTCAATCGATTGATAATACCGTACAAGGGTGAAATATTTGTTGATGAGAAAAGCATTCAATCAATTCATCTAAAGAAGCTGGCGACCTTTATTGCAACTGTGCCTCAGTTTTCATCTCCCAGCTTCAGCTATTCGGTCTATAACATGGTACTTTGGGGACGTGCACCTCATATTCCATATATGCCAAAGCCAATAGACTATCAGATAGTCGATGAAACAATAAAAAGGTTTGGAATCGAGCACTTAAAGGAAAAGCCTTTCATGAGCATTTCTGGCGGAGAAAAACAGTTGGTTCTTGTAGCAAGGGCTATCGTGCAGAAAACGCCTATTGTCCTTATGGACGAGCCGACCACATATCTAGACATTAAAAACCAGATACGGATTTTGAATGTTATTAAAGAAATAAATAAAACTGATGGTGTTACCTTTGCTATTACACTTCACGACCCGAATCACGCGCTTTATCTTGCGAACAATGTTGTTATGGTCAGTGGTGGCAACGCTGTCAAGGGCAAAACCGATGAACTGCTAACCGAAGAGAATGTTGAAAAACTATATAACGTTAAATCCTCATTTATGTTTCTGCATGACATGCGCTACATGACTGTCGATTACCGCGAAGATGAACGCGAGCATAATAACTACTAATTGAATATTTTAACCCCATTGGTGGCTTGCGCAACATTTTCCCTGGGTATGATTGGTGTTGTAAAAATATTTCACAATCCTCCTCACTAAACGAGCCGTTCACAGTTTTTCATCTGTGAACGGCTCGAAAACATTTGATTTGCTCGTCATTTTCAATTGTTTTCAGCTAAACCTAAAAAATGTTGGTGTTAAATGTACAATAGATGCTTTCGGGTGTACCGCCATTCACTTATAAACATACGGTCTAGCGACTATGCTAAACCCCTGCAAGCCTGTCACCACCACATTGTTTTGACTTGATGCACAGTGAATAATCAAGGGATTACCGCTTTCATCCACACCGGCGAATATGCCAACGTGAGAAATATCCGGATAAAAAACGATGTCGCCAGGAAGTGCATCTTTCCATGTGATTTTTGTGCTGTTGGCAAGCTGAGAACAAGTACCTCCACCCTGCCCTATTGCCAATCCCAAGGCGTTATTAAACGACCAGTCCACAAATCCCGAGCAATCCAACCCATAGGGGCGCACGGTGCCGGTGGTGCGAGAGTCGGATGCGGTCACTTTGGTAGGTGTTCCCCATCGGCTATCCCAACCAACCGCTGAGGACTTTCCGCCCCAAAAATAACTCACCTTGCCGACAAGTGAATAAGCGGCTGTGAGGACTGCTTTGCGGTCTGCGGATATGTCCTTCGTCAGGTTTTTAAGCATTGCGGCAATTTGCTCAGGTGTCATACTTATTTCACCACCGACAACGCCGTAGGTACCCACAAGCTCCGCAAGCATTTGGGCGTACTCCGGTTTCATCATCTCGGTCAGCGCCTGTCGTTGGCTTTGGCTGAAGCCGTAAATGTCAGGCATGTCGGCGTGGCTTTTGCTTGTAATGGTGATGTGCAGATTAGTTACTGTCCCTTCCTTCGCGGTGACGGTTTCAATGGAATAGGTCATAGCGTTCATGTCCCAAAAGACTTGAGAGAGCAGTTCCATCCTCTTTTCGTCAATGGTTACAACATCGTCGGCGTTGGCACTAGCTCCCGCCGTTTTGGCGGCAAACACCGCCACCACCTCGTTCCAGTTGGTGATAAACAGGTCATCACCGCCTCCAGGAACGCGGTGAATGACTACGTTGTCAGCGGGATGGTCGGTCTGGATTTGGCTAATTTTTGCAGAAAATTCGCTGTTAATCTGCGCCACAGACTGCGACACAGACTGCGCGTCTGCGTCCTGTCCCGACCAAAAAACGCCAAAGGGCGTGACAATAATTGCCGCCGCTCCGCCGATGACTAATACCAGCGCGATAAGCGCCCCCGCACCTCCCAACAAGCCCACGGCGGGGCGGACAAGGGCGCGCCCCATCCGTGCTACCACTTGCGCCAATCGCACAATGCCCTTTACGGAAGCTTCGGTGGTGTGCGCCGTGCGTTTTGCCGTTTCTTGTGCCATTTTATGCTGCATTTTCCGAACAGCGTGAGCCTGCATCCGTTGGGTGTAGGCTCTTTTTGCGTGTTGGGCGGTATTTTGCGAAAGTTGATGCTTTAGCTCGCGCCCACGGATTTTCACGGAGGACGGCGTCACTATGTCTGCGGATATTGCAGATGTTTTCCCAAAAAGCGTATCCGCTGTACGCTGTTTTTTTCTCTGTGCGCTCTGCCTAATTTTTTCACGGCTGTGTGCCTGTTGCTGCTTTTGCCGCTCCCGCCGAAACTCCTGCTTGGCATGAGCCGTTTGCGGAGAATCGGCGTCGCCAAAAGAAGAAGCAGACTGACCTCCCCGATTGGGGAAGTCAGCCTGCTTGGAGTCTGCCATATCAAATTTTCCTTGCGCCAACCTTTTTCCGCCGTGATAGGCTTTTCGAATGGCATAGGTCGCGCCGCCTTGCGCATCGGTTTGCAACGCCCGTACTGGCTCGCCTGTCGCTGCGTTCATATCTGTACTGTCTAGGTCCTGTGGCGGCTTTTCCCTCAGAAATTTTATTTTGCCTTGTTCCTTCATGAGGTGGGATAGCTCCTTTGGAGCCAACGCCACCGCGTCACGGATTTTAACGTCCCACGTTTGGGTGCGTATTCTAATGTCTTTCATTTTTTCCTCCTTATAGAACAAAGGAAGCAAACCGTAATGCAAGCTTGCTCCCTCTTTGTTAGAAAAGTATTTATTGAACCGATTGCCAATTATAAACATAATGAGCATTTCATATCAATCGCTGGGCTTCGCGATTTGCTCATTCGCTTTGGCGCTCTAAAGGGAATGTAACTTTCCAGTTTCCTTTCGTTATCATACCAGAAGTCACAAAATCTCCGTGTAAGGTATAATTGGTAATATCACTTTGCGGAATATCGAAAACATAGTTACAATAGTCAATTCGCCCTGGTTGCTCGTACTGATTTACAAAATTGAAACTATAGCTACAATCAATTTTGTTGTCATTACTATCTTTCAAATAAAAGAATCCGTGATTATCTTTATCTAAATTATCGGTAACAGCCGTCTGAATATGAAGTTTACCATCAATGTACCCTATGCTTGTCAAATCAATTCCCTCCACGGGAAACTCACTGATAGGTAAAGACGGAACCAAGGCAACTGGGTTTTCTTGATAAAATTGTTTGTAATCAACTCCGCCACCACCTGTGATATTTGAAGCTTTTTGAGTTTCTTTCGCAATGTCAACCGATGAAAGGGATATAGGAATTTCAATATCGTCATATGTTTGTTTATGGCTTATAAACTCCCTTACAGTAAAGGTTATTTTGTCTCCTGTAATATCTTTGTCACCCCATTCATCAATGGTAATTAAAAATGTAGCTGTTTTGGTGCTTTCGTCATATCCAACACGCTCACAATGTGCCGAACTGTCAAATGGACGGTTTATAGAATAGCTGTCAAAAAGGTCAGTGGTTCCATCAATGCGGTCTTCTGTTAAATCTTGCATTGTTATATAGATTTCTGCCACATTATCATGGATGTAGGCTGATACAACGTCCATTTTTATACCGTTATCTTCATCAAATTTTTGGACAGGCATAAATAACTGTGCAATGGTTGGAGAAACCATATACATGAGTTGATATATCGGTTCTACCGTAGCCGCTAAAGCAGGCATTGCAAGTGATAAGCAAAGACAAATTGATACAAATGCTATTGCAGGCTTGCGGAATGAATAAACTTCATTGTGAGATTTTCTTTCAATTTTCTCAGTTTTACGAATGGTATCCTGCAGTAAACTTTCATCAGGACTAATTTGTTTATTAAGCTGATTATACTGTTCTCTAAACATAATCTTCCTCCTTCATAAATGTTTTCAGCATAGCTCTTGCTCTTGTGAGTTGAGTTCTTACTGTGGAGTTTTTTCTGTTAAGGGCAAGGCTGATTTCTTCAAGTGACATATTTTCGTAGTAGAACAGATGGATAACTTCACGATATTTTGGTGGTAACTGTTGCAACTCGGCATATAGATTTATGGTTTCTTTTGTTTCAAATAATATTTCATCGCAGAGTTCCTGTGTCTTTTTATTCCACAAGGAACTCCAAAAATTATTTGAGCAGTTTATCGTCACTCGAATGAGCCAAGCCTTTCGATGTTCCTCATCTACAAATACTGGTTTCTTTTTCACATAGCGAAGAAAAACCTCTTGAAAAACATCATCCGCATCATGCTTTGTTCCTGTTCGAGCGAAAGCAAGGCGATATACCATATCCGAATACTGTCGAATCACTTTTTCACTGCAATCATCCGTACGCAATGATTGTTGTTCCATGCCTTTACCCCTCCTTTCGTTCTTAACACCTATGAAAAGCGAAAAATGCTACACCAAAACTATAAAATTTTAGCGTGCTGCTAAAGCACGCTAAATACACATAATTATAATAATCGGCTTCAAGAGTTTAGGTTTATCATAAACATAATGTGCAGCTCGGTACCTTTAGCCATAGACTTAAGAAAACTGTTCACTCACATAGATATGTGCGCGGCTTTGTATAACCGAAGCCGTTTCCTCCGCGGTTTTTTCTCCGGCAAAATACGCAGACGCTTCGTCGTCGATAATGCCTAAAATAGTTTCATCGCAAATTGCAACATTGTCAATTCCGTTTAGCAGAGCAAGAAACCGCTCCGCATCTTCATCTGTCATTTTAGCTCCGCCAGGAGGCGCTTCGAGCTTTGCTTTTTCAATTTGTTTCTGCAAATATGGCATATAGACCGGCAGCCTGCCAACGCCTTCAGTGTCAACATCTTTCAGCATGAATTTCAAGAAATCCCAGCACACCTCGGGATATTGGGTTTGCGAAAAAACGCCAACTGGAGCAGATACGTGAATATCAGAGCCGCAGCTTCCATCGACCGTCGGCCAGCCGATAAAACTTAATCGGCAGCATGCCATTTTTTCTTCAAAAGCAAGCTTCCCAATTGCATCAACCCAAGTAGCCGCCGCGACCAGCGTTTTCTTTGCAACTCTTACGGAACCGTAGGTAAAATCCATATCTTTTGGATTCTCTGGATTTTCCTTTATCCGATTACTAGCCTCAAGTATCGATATAAACATGCTGTTATCAAAATCACATTTTCCTGTTTCCCAGCCAACGGCGGAACGCAGATATCTTGCGGAAATCCGCCGTAGAAATTGAGCTTTTGTGTTGTTATACAAGGTTTCAGAATCAGGAGGCATATTCTTTTCTATCTCTAGGTACTTATCGAGCGTCCAGCCTTTTGCGTCGCCAAATTCTGAGTATAGTCCGACCAGCGTTTCAATCACGAAAGTATTGGTGAGATAGAAAACGCCATCTCCGACTTTGAGCTGTTTCAAAATTGCAATATCTTCACGCTTGATTTCCGCGTCGTTATCTATGAACTGATATAAATCTAATAGGTAACCTTTGTTGATATAAGCGTAAGGAGATAATTCGGAGAAAAGCACTAAATCTGGATATTTACCGCTTATGATGTCTGTGTTGAGCCGTGTAATAGCCGTATTGGTATCATAGGCGCCATCCTCGCTATAGTCTTTTATTACGATTGTGTATTCACTGCTTTGTCTGTTGAAATCTGCGGCGGCAATTTTGCTCATGCCCGCTTCTCCAACCGTCGCCAAAACCAGCTCGGTTTTTTTGACTAGCTCCGATGGGTCAACGGGGCTGAGTAGACTAACACCTCCGGCATCCAAGCAAAGATATTTCCCGTCTGGGCAATGCTACGACCTTTTGTAATTCAATGACAGGGATGCCGCAGTCCTTCCAAATAAGCGCTGGCGTTTTAGTACCGTCAACATTCAATCCGAACAAGCCCTCACTATTGGACATAATAAAGCAGAATTCCTCACCGCCGCCGAAAACTTTGATATCGGGAGTCTGCAAGGTGAGTACGCTTTGAATTGCGGCTTCGTCCACAGAGCTTATTTCCACGCTGTCATCGAAATAGCAAACAACATATGCCTTGCCGTCGTTTCCGTTTATTAGGCTTACTCTGCTATTAATGGGTAGCTTATGACTTGAAAGCTTTTTGCCGTTGTCGCTTAGAACAATAACTTCAGAGCCAGTATTCAAATAGAGCTTACCCGAATTGTACAGAATGGAAAGAACATCCTTATCCATTTCTTCGTTCAGCGGGATTGCTTTTTTCACCTCACCCGAGGAGGAAATGAGTTTCAAGCCGATAGTTACAGTCCCGTCCGACAATAACGATTCAATAATCCAAACGCCCTCGGGTGCGGCAGCGGCACGGTATATCAAGGCGCTACTGCCCGGTGCGTATATTACATCCGCGTTATGAAACACCTTTAAACTAATACCTCTGCTGTCCACTGTAGAAATTACACCGTAGACCTCCGAGCCGTTTGCATAAACGGAAACGGCACCCTCGGGAACATCATATGCTATCTGCTTAAAAGCTCCGCCCTCACTGTTCCACGCACCGGCACTCGCAGAGTTAGCATTTTCTTCGTTTTTATTTGTTGCAGGAGAGGAGCAGGACGAGAGCACAATAATTAACGCCAAAGTAATCGGTAATAAGCTTTTTTTCATATATGTACCTTCAATCACAGTTCTTTACAGAAATGGTTGTAAAAATATTACGGGTTCGAAACACAAAACCGCTCAGCCGAGTGGCAGAGCGGTTAATAAGCTACGCACTACCCATAATTAATAATCAGGCTGATTCGCGCGGTTGCTAAGTTGTTTTATTTGTTTTTCCTAATTATACCATTATCTCACCTGATTAACAAGTAAAAGCGCAAACCCGCTTATGCTTTTGAGCGGACGGATTATAACGACCACATATGATTTAAAGGACCACTGCCATTTCCCAAATTCAGATTAGCTTTTAATGCACCGCTAATATAGTTTTTAGCATTTCTAACGCTCAGTTCAATATCAAAGCCCTGTGCCAGATTACAAGCTATAGCTGAGGAGAGAGTGCAGCCTGTTCCGTGTGTGTTGGGGTTTTCAACTCGTTCTCCTTTTATCCAAAGTGAATTGCCGTTTGTATATAGCAAATCGTCGGCGCTATCAGATAAGTGCCCACCTTTAATAAGCACGGAACCTTTCAGCACTTTTGAAATCTTAGCTGCTGCTTTTTCCATGTCATCATTGTTGTTAATCAGCATTCCACAAAGCGCTTCCGCTTCTGGAATGTTTGGCGTAATAATATCAGCTATAGGTATTAGCTTGTTTTTTATTGCTTCCATCGCTTCGTCGGACAGAAGTTTTGAACCGCTCGTGGCAACCATTACAGGATCAACAACAATATTCTTTGCATTATACTCTTTCAGCTTTTTAATAATCACATCAATAATCTTGCTGTTTGAAACCATTCCGATTTTAATTGCATCTGGAAAAATATCAGTGAAAATGCTGTCAAGCTGAAGCCCCACAAATTCAGGGGTTACCTCCATAATACCCGATACTCCCATTGTGTTTTGCGCTGTTAGAGCCGTAATAGCACTCATGCCGTAAACCTTATGCGCAGTCATTGTTTTCAAGTCCGCCTGTATTCCGGCGCCTCCACTCGAGTCTGCGCCCGCTATAGTCAATACCTTTTTCATAGCCTTACCTCATTTATTTCGTAGACAAATTGGTCTGTACATTTCATCTAATACTCAGCTCCGATTTAAATGCTCATTGAATCAATCAAAGAACCATCTAAATCAAAAGAGTCCTTTTTTCATAGAATCATTTTCTTTGACAAAGAGTGCAAGCCTTTTGTTGCGCTCTGAATGTCGTTTGCTGCAAATATTGCAGAAATTACAGCTACACCGTCGATGCCCGAGGATTTTAACTGCAAAATGTTGTTTTCACTTATTCCCCCAATTGCAATAACGGGAATAGAGACTGCATCACATATTTCCTTTAATGTTATAAAAGAAACACTATCCGCATCGGTTTTGGTCGAGGTTGAAAAAACAGCTCCCACTCCAATGTAATCTGCACCGTTTTTCTCTGCAAGGAGTGCTTGCTCAACCGTCTGAGCAGATACACCAAGGATTTTATCAGGACCTATCAGCTTTCTACAGTCTTTTGCATTCATATCACTTTGACCTACATGAATACCATCTGCATTTATTGCGAGCGCTACCTCTATATTATCGTTAATAACAAATGGGACATTATATCTGTCGGTAACTGCCTTTATTTTTTTTCCTTCTTCAACGAAGCTATCAAAATTGAGTTCCTTTTCTCTTAGTTGAATAAAGGTGGCTCCTGACAAAACAATGTCCTCAACCTGGTTCTCAAGCTTATTGTCTCCTAACCATGAGCGGTCGGTAACAACATATAAAAGCATACTTTCTTTACTTACTTTCAAGTTTTGCACCAGCTTCCAAGGTTTTGACATTCATTTTACTCATAAAATCTATAATAAACATTCTAAATGTGTTGGTACCACCGTCAACCTCACACAGTTTTTGATACGCAAGCTCTCCGCAAAGCCCCATTGCGCAGACAGCCGTTGCCGTTGCATCTAAAACGTCATTGCAATTTGCGCCAATGTAGCTTCCGATCACGGCCGACAGCATACAGCCTGTACCCGTAACCTTACTCATCATTGGGTGGCCGTTTCTGATAATATATGCTTTGTCTTTGTCTGCAACAATGTCAATCGCTCCTGTGATAGCGATAACCGCACCTGTCTTTTTGGAGAATGATTTTGCAAAGTCAATAACACTGTCGATATTCTCATCGGTTACCTTGTCGGCATCACAGGCATCAACACCCTGCGTGTTGCCTCCACCAGTTGCTAAGAACTTGATTTCGGAAATATTGCCCCGAATGACCGAAAACTTCACTTCTTCAATTAGTTTTATTGCGGTTTCGTTACGAAGTGCAGAAGCTCCAGCTCCAACAGGATCAAAAATTGTTGGATGGTTAACTTCGTTAGCTTTTTTTCCTGCCGCAAACATAGATTCAATTGTTCGTTCGTTAAGTGTTCCCATATTTATAACAAGGGATGAGCAAATAGAAGTGATATCGCAGACTTCATTTATATCATCGGCCATGATGGGAGAACCACCACTTGCTAAAACAATATTAGCGCAATCGTTGACCGTTACGTAGTTAGTTATACAATGAACCAGAGGAGATTTTTCTTCAACATTAGATAAAACTTTACTAAACATTTTTATTTACCGCCTTTTAATCATATTTGTAATAACACTGAGCATCAATACTATAACAACTACTGGAATGGTGCTTCCAAATACAGTGTCTATACCTAGAAACACTCTGTAAACGATGAATCCGACTGCCCACAAAACCATGTTTGTTACGTTTATTTTCAAAGCTGGTTTTGTATTTTTAGCAATAAAAAAATCTGCTATCATAATTGTTGCCATAGGCACAAAAACAGAACCTATAAAAGTCAAAAAGTTTTCAAACTGGAGTATTGGCACAAAAATTGCAACACCTGTACCAATGATACATATTATTACGCCAACTAATTTGGAATTTAGTTTTCTCCATATATTAATGACACTCTCGCCTGCAGAATAAACGTCCAAAAAAGTAGTGGTTACAGTTGAAAGAATAACAATTAAAATTGCTGATATTCCAAGACCTGAAGCAGTAAGAATTTTTACAATGTCGGAAGTTCCGGCAAAAATTGCCGCACCAAGGCCAATAACATACATACAACTACTGCCAATAAAATAGGAAATGGTACTAATTGCTGTAAACTTAACAGGTGCATCAGTGTCCTTAGTATAGTCCGAAATAAGCGGTAGCCATGAAATTGGCATAGCTATTGAGAGTTCAAGCGCTAAACCAAAACTCATAGTTTCAGATAACGAGCTGGTTGCGCTGCCCTTAAATACCATAATGCCTAAAATAATGCATAAAACGAACAGCGCACCGACTGCTACGAAATTAAGCTTGCTGATATTTTTAAGTCCTGCAAGTATCCACACGATAATCAGCAGTCCAATGATAACGCACCATAACCAACTGTTTGATGAACCTAAGGCTACATTCATAGCATCAGATCCGCTTATAATCATAACTGAGGTCCAGCCTATAAGCTGCAGCACATTCAGCACAGAAAAAAATACCGAGCCAAAACGGCCAAAGGTTATCGCTGTGCTTTCCATAGCGCCCTGCTTGCTTTTTGCGCCTATCATTCCTACAAAGTAAAAAAGAATACATCCAACAATGTGACCTAGAATAATAGCAATAATTCCCTTGGAAAAGCCAAGCGGAGCTAGCAAAGCACCTGTTATTATTTCAGCGATAGAGATGGCGGCACCAAACCATAAAAGCGAACCGCCGAGCAGTGACATTTTGTTTTCTTCCATAAAAACCTCCATAAATTAAAAGTGAGATATGCCAATAAAGACATATCTCACCGTAATAACAGAAGTTTTTGTCCCTACGTTGGCATTACCCAAATCAGGTTATACGGGTCGAAGCTCAATTACTTCCTCTCAGCCGGATTACCAGCTCCCCAAAAATATTTTTTATTATCATATCACAACTTCAATTGTTTGTCATTTCATTTCATAAATTTATTTTATTTTCAATTTATAAATAGAAAAAGATTCCAACCTTTCTTTCCCAAAAAGCACATTTTTATGTAGGCCTTCCATTGATTTTACGCATATACCACTGTCAATACAGATATGTACTGATAACCAATCTTTATCATAGTAAAATGCCCATTATTTGCTATGACCTGCTAATTATTTCTCTTTATCGAAATTTGATTAAATTACCATATTATTGTCAACACTCATTCGCAAAGGAGTGCGTATATGCAATCAGACAGATCATGCCAAATAGTCGAGCAGTACCTGGCCTACCTT
>CAZLLK010000057.1:0-18716 GCA_964560435.1 uncultured Oscillospiraceae bacterium | reverse complement strand
GAGAGCGTCTGACTGGCAGTCAGAAGGTCAGCGGTTCGATCCCGCTTATCTCCACAAAAAACAGCCTAAAACGAAAGTTTTGAGGCTGTTTTTGTATATTTAAGCAAAATTTCATGGGGGTCTTGCTTGAGCGGATATGTTGGATTTTTGTGAGAAAAGGTTCCAATATCTAGTAGAGCACCCGCATGAATGGCACTCCATTCTAGTATGACATATACTATCAATCATAAAAGGAATCGTACACTTGAATAAAGAGGTAAAAAGCTCGCATTTGCGGGCTTTTTTCTGTTTTACCGGAGTTTAGAAATAAGCTCCGGTTTTTTGCGCCCAAAATTAATCAGAAAGGTGGCGTTGGCAACTCTGACCGAGCTGTCCGGATTGGAGGTTTCCTTGGTAAACACTATGAGCCGCGCTAGCGGTTTAGTGCTATATTTACATCACCTTGTGCTTTTATGTTTCTTAACCGTATTCCAATAGATAAACGCAATCAACAACGCCGCAAACACAAGAACGGCTGCTGCAACTGTCTTTGTATGTGAAACAGTTTCTGTTACAGAATGGCCGGGCTTCACAATTTCAAAAGAAGAACTATGGATATCAACATCTCCGCCATGCTCAGTGCAATCGCGTGAAAAAGCTCCGGTGACTCGAATGGTGTCGCCGATGTGCTTGTAATCACCGAAATGTTCTAAGGTATCCGATTCCGCTGCCGTCATCCATATTCCGATTGCGTTCGTACCGTCATTTATATTGACCCAAGAGTAATCACCACGCTCCAACACCTCGCCAATAGCCTCGCCCTCAACAGTGACTACCTGCTGGTCATAGGCTTTTGTGTTTTCGACCAGGTCATTGATTTTGGTTACGTCATCCTTTGCCGCTGCCGACACAATTAAGCAAGCGGAGAGGACTATCGTAAGTGAAAGTGCTTTTAATGTCTTACACATAACTTTTTTATCCCTCCGATTATAAATCCGAACAACGCAAATACGGAAATGAACTCAAGTCTTCCGAGATACATGGCAAGAATGTACTGAATTTTTAATAGTGCCGGAGTAGATCCGGTTGTAACTCCGATTGAAAGACCTACGTTGCCGGAAACCGAAGCTGCTTCAAATGCCGAATCAGCTAAGGAGTAACCGTAGAACGTACCCATCAACGTGGTAATTGTAAACAGGACAATGTAGCACATGATGATAAGCGCGGAGGCTTTTACAGTTGGGTCATCCAGTATATTGTCCTTGATATGGTGATACTTTACGACTCTGATATTTCTTTCGGGGGATAAGTTCTTTTTGATGTCGGCGATAATTCCTTTGAACACTATACCGACTCTCAAGCCCTTAAATCCGCCCGCCGTGGAGCAAGCGGAACCGCCTATCAGCATTGCAATGACCATGATGAAGATTGCAAAATCTCCCCACTCGTTAGCAAACTGTTTCGCGTAAACGTTGCCAAAGCCGGTTGTCGTATGAGCGGACAGCACATTGTAAACGACTCGTCTGAAGGAAGAAACAGCATCTGTATAAATACCGAGCTGTGAGAGCTTCATAACGGCGAAGGCGCAAGCGAGAAATGATGTGATAAAGAAACTTTGAATCTCGATGTTTTTTATCATTTCCTTTTTCTTGCCCTGCCAGACTGCGTAGTGCAGGCCAAAGTTCATTGAGCCGAGAACAAAGAAGACTATCGTAATGTTTTCGTATGCAAAACTGTGATAATACATCATGTTCTGTGTATTTGGAGCGAAACCGCCGGTGCTCCACGCCGACTCGAAAATGTAAAGTCCGTGCAAAAGTGCGGGAAGCGGAGATAAACCGATAAACATACCGCAAATCCACAATGCGAAGGTTCCGACAAACAAGTAAATTATGCTGATTTTCCATATAATCCTTGCCGTGTCCTTTACATTAGGAACAAGCTTAATGTCTTTTCCCTCACCACAATAAATCTTATAGGCTCCGCTTGTGTGCTTAACCAGAAAACTAAGCGCAAGCACGACCATTCCTTGACCGCCGATGAATGTCAGCATATGTCGCCACATATTAAGTCCAACGGAAAGATGGTCGAGGTCTTGTGTCAGAAAAAGACCTGTGGTTGTGAAGCCACTCATGACGTCAAAGCATCCATCGAGAACGCTATTAACGTGCCCGCTCAGAACGTACGGAATTGAACATAGAAACGTTAGCATAATCCACGACAGCGAAGCGATAATTAAGCCGTATTTCCAGTCTACATTTACGTTGCTCCTGTTCGAGCGTTTTCCGAATGTCATAAGGCCTAAGCCTATCAACACTGAAATCGACATACTGATAGAAAAGTCCAGCACGGGATTCCATTCGGCGAGGATAAGTGACATTAGAAGAGGTACTGCCATCAGAAGAGCGGTGCCGAGAATTACGTATCCGGTGTAAAAGCTTACTATATAAACGCCGGGAGAGCGTGTGTTCATACTATTCATGGCGTCACCGCGTCACAACATAAACTAAGCCAAAAAACAGGCAACAGTAACCGCTGACATAAAGCAGCTCTGTTAAAAGACCAACTATTTCATTTTTTTTGCTTTGCATATTGCGCCCCTCCGTTATGTAGCTGCTTCTTTATTTCAGGGAAAGTCGCGCGGTTTGTAATAATGTGAATATTGTCGCCGTTTTGAATTTGAGTGTCGCCTCTGGGGAATATCGCTTTGTCGCCCCTTAAAATAGAAGCAATTACGCATTCTGATGGCAGAACCATATCTTTAACATATTGATTTATCCAATGGTTACCTTCTTTGACAGTTACCTCGACAAGTATCATTGCGCCACGGTCAAAGGTTTGAACAATTTTGCAGACATCCCTGTCAAATTCATATTCGATAAGGTCCGCTATGACTTCCGTGCTGCACACGGTTTGGTCAACCCCAAGCGCCTTGAACATCGGAATGTTTTTGGGGTTGTTTATTCTTGCGATTGACTTGCCAATGTTAAATCCCTTTTTAGCTATCTGGCAAACAACAAGGTTTTCCTCGTCGTTTCCTGTAACAGCCGCGATAATATCGGCATTGTGAATACCAGCATCAGTTAAAACGTCCAGATTTGTGCCGTCACCGCAGATTATATCTGTATCAATGTCTTCTGCAATTTTGCGGCATATCTCTTCGTCGATTTCGACCAGTGTAACATTGTAGCCGCGGTCTTTCAGCGTTCTTAAAAGGTTGTAGCCAATCTTTCCTCCGCCAATAATTATTGATTTCATTTTGGATCCCCCTCAATTTTGCTCCTGATAATATAAGAGATGAGCTCCGTTGGGTTGATTGTTTCGATATCGAGAACCTTGTAAACGTCCTTTTTACTTGGCTCGTTGATTTTTGCGATTACCCGAGGCACCTTAAATATTTTTTTAGCGATGAGCGATGTCGTGATGTTGAGATTATCGTCGGGCGTAACACAAATAACGAAGGAAGCGTGGTTAATGCCGGCTTCCTTGAGGACGTTATTGTCGTATTCAACTCCCTTGATACGAAGCCCGTTGAAGCCGCTTCCTAAGGCATCGAGCTTTTTCGAATCACTGGTAACTACCGCAACATTATATCCTGCGTCAGAAAGCTCGTAGGCAAGCGTGCTCCCAAGTTTTCCACAGCCGATAATGATAATGTACATACTGTTCTCCTTAACTTACAGATGGTTTTTCTGGTTATGCTTTGCAGTTTCCTCATGGCGTGTTTCTTCTGGCTCATCGCCAAAAGCATAAGTTCGGGCATAAGTATTATCAAAGAAAGTGCAAATCTGTTCAAGATTTTTACACGCTGGGGAAAATGTGGGGTCAAGAGAATAGGCCGCTCTGTAATGGCGGCGGGCCTTGTCACCGTTTCCGTGTAGTTCAAACCATATGCCGAGTAAATTGTGCGGCTGCGGTGCGCCGGGCTCCATACGCATGGCTTCAGCAATAAGGTCATATGCTTTTTCAAAGTCATTGCTACGGAGGCAACTGGCCGCCTGTGTGATTTGTGTAACAAACATTTCATTTGTTGATTCAATAGTTTTCATGTAATCGCCTCCTATAGCTTAATAATAAGGCGCGATGAATAATTTTAGTGTAATGCTTTCAAGGCTCGTGTGAGTTTTCTGTGATGAAAAAGAGGAACTCCGTTTTGGAGTTCCTCTTTGAGGTTGACTATTCGTCTGCAAGACGGTAGCCAACGCCGATTTCAGTTATTATATACCTTGGTCTAGCGGGGTCTTCCTTGAGCTTACGACGCAGATTTCCCATGCAAACTCGTAAAGATTGTGTATCATCGGAAATCGTGCCTCCCCAAACATTTTCGATAATAAACCTGTGAGTCAGAACCTTTCCTTGATGCTTAACAAGCAACGCCAGAACCTTATATTCATTCGGCGTTAGGTGAATTTCCTCGTCGTCAAGCCATACTCTTCGCTTCTCCTCGTCCACCGTCAGACCGCCAATGGTGAACTGAAGTGTATCCCGAATGTCTGAGGTTGTGGAAACTACTTGATGTCGTAAAATGACACGGATACGTGCAAGCAATTCGGAAACGCTGAACGGCTTTGTTAGATAATCGTCAGCTCCAGCGTCAAGCGCCTCAACTTTTTCACGATCGTGCCCACGTGCGGACACAATGATAATCGGAATTTGTGATACTATTCGAAGTATCTTAATCACATCCACGCCGTCCATATCAGGAAAGCCAAGGTCCAAAACCAGTATATCAGGGTTGTGGGATGCGGCAAGCATAAGCGCGGTTGCACCGCAATCTGCTTCAATGCATTTGTAGCCTTGTGTCTCGAGAGAAACCTTTAGAAAGCTGCGTATCGTCTTTTCGTCGTCAGCGATTAATATTAGAGGCTGCACTTGTTTTTATCCTCCTTTGCCGGAATATTGAACTTTACGGAGGTGCCGTGCGGTTCTACATTATTTATTGCAATCGACCCGCCGTGCGCTTCAACGATTGATTTGCACAGTGAAAGACCAAGCCCAAAGCCGCGCCGCGACCCGTAGGTTTTATCTTCCCGCGTATATAAGCGTTCGAACATATGGGGCAAATCCTTGTCTGAGATTCCAAGACCGTTGTCGCTGACATCAAAAGCAACGCGGTCTTCTAACTGACTTAGAGAAACCGTAATTTCGCTTCCGTCTGGAGTGTAGTGTATAGCGTTGTCAAGAAGGTTTACCAAAACCTGCGTAATCAGAACACCATCTGCCTCAAGCAGAATGATGTCAGACGGAATATTTGTTAGGATTATATGTCCGGCTGCACGTTTCTTTACATGTCCGATAGCTTCGGCAACTATTTCCTCAGCCGCTTCCTGTCCGATATTCAGCTTGATTTTTCCTTCGTCAAAGCGTGTCATGTATAAAATGTTTTCGACGAGATCGCTGAGCCAGCTTGCATCGCTATAAATGTTCTGCAAAAAGTCCATTTTTATATCGTCGCTGACTGATTCGAAATTATCAATCATTGTGCTTGCAGATCCCATAATTCCAGTCAGCGGGGTTCGAAGGTCGTGCGAGATTGTTCTGAGCATATCCGCGCGAAGACGCTCACGCTGTATTTGAATCTGCGTTTCTTCCTGCTTTTGATAGAGCGTTTCGCGTTCCAAAACAACTGCAATCTGCGCAGCAATCGTATCAAGAAACTCCATTTGAACAATCGTGAGTTCCTCGGACGTCGGAAGGGAGATTCCGATTATACCTATAACACCGTTTTGGCTGACGATTGGCAAATAATAAGCACTAGCATTTGAGAAAAGCTTCGTTCCGCAGCCACAAGGATTTCCCGATTGAAATGCTTCGTGACATATGATGCGTTCCTTGTCGGTGTCAAAATCATCGTTTCCTTTTATAAAACGGTTGCGAACTTTTCCTGAAGCGTCAAAAAACTGAACCATGACATTGGCTGAGAACTGATTTGAAATCTCTTCCGCGGAAACCTCGGCCAAATTTGCGCTGTTTTCAACCCCGAGTAGAAGTCTTCCAATGTGGTATAGTGCTTTGATGCGCTTTTCGCGCTCTTCGGCTAAAAGTGTTTCATGCTTAATTCTAATCGTCAGCATACTGGTAAAAAGTCCGATACAAAACATTATAATAAAGGTCAGTGGATAATCGGGACTATATGCATTAAAAGTAAAATATGGCGCGGTAAAAAAGTAATTATAAGCCATAACCCCAAAAAGCGAGGCAAAAAGGCTGTGAAGGTAGCTGCCAGCAATATAGGAAAACAAAAGTATGCCGAGCAGATAAATCATTATTGTGTTTGCGTCATGGGCACCAAAGTGCTTTAAAAGCATTGAAATAGCAGTGCAGAGTGCCATTATAACAACCAGAATCACAACATTTTTTGCCAATATAAAGACTACGCTTTGCTTTGTCAGACCCTTTGGAGAAAAATCGGGTTTTGAGCTTTGGGTATTCTTATTCGCGTTTCTCAACATCACTGCTTCACCTGCCTTGTTATAAATCGAGTGAGGGATTTGTTATTTAAGTGTAAAGCAAACTATATCGAATATCAAGAAGTTTAAAATAGGATATCTATAGTTTGTTTTCGCTTTTGTTTATTCTGGATAATACTCAGCATGTTTTCTTTCTCGCTTTTTAAACCATATGAGGTTATTAGTAGCCAACACATTATTTCCACCGCAGTCCAAATAAGGGTTAGCGTTATCCCTTGTTTTTGCGTATTTCGGTGTCTTAATGCAATTTTAATACCATAGCACAAATTCTAATCCTGTGCTGATATTGCTTATGTTACACTATTTCCAAAAGTATAGGCGGGAGTGTGTATAAATGACAATCCATCAAACGGATTCTAATTCTCTTCTAGAGCAGCTTTCCAGCATACCGTCAAAAAAAAGGCATGGCAAGCTGAGAATCTATTTTGGTTATGCGGCGGCGATTGCTTCTCTAAAACCTTTCAAACCATCTACGCAGAACAGGTAAACATCAAGCACACCGCGGCTTTTCAGGTCATTGAGCACACTTAGCCAGAACTTGCTGCTCTCATGCTCACCAATCCAGATTCCGAGAATATCCTTGCAACCATCCATCGTAATGCCAAGTACCACATAGGCTGCCTTTGTAACGATTTGATGGTCTTCTCTCACCTTGTAGTGGATGGCGTCCATGAACACAAACGGGTATACGTTTTCCAACGGACGGTTCTGCCAGGCCGTTACCTCCGGCATGATTCTCTCGCTTATTTTGCTCACAAGCTCAGGTGATATTTCTACGTCGTAAAGGTTCTTGATTTGCTCCGCAATATCTCTCTGGCTCATTCCGCAGGAGTACAGTGATAGTATTTTCTCTTCCATGCCATAGGCATTTCGATTATACTTCTCGATAATCCGAGGCTCATATTCACCATTCCTGTCACGCGGGATTTTCACCTGAACCTCACCCAACTGCGATTTTATAGTCTTTTGAGAATACCCGTTTCGGTAGTTTTTCGACACCGTTGTTTCGTCATTTTCTGATGTTCTTTCACTCTTTTCGTAGCCGAGCTTGTTGTCCAATTCGCACTCCATGACCTGCTGAAGAACGTCCCTGAACATTTCTTTCATTGCTGCCATGACTTCTGTGGTGCTGCCGAAATTTTGGCTGTTTACATACTCTTTCATCAATTCTGCCGGTGTTGCTGACATAAAAAAACTTCCTTTCAGATTAAAAATTCTTCTTACTTGAATTCTCGCCTGAAAGGAAGTCTCTTATTCACTTTTACACAAAATTTTCTGCTGTCTCTTATTGTTTAATAGAAAAGTTAATTAACATTCTTCAACTCCAGTGTTTGTACGTTATCATCAAGAGTTATTTTAACTTTGATAACTGTATCCTTAAGCGGTACTGATATTCCCTTTCCGCCAGATTGTAGTTTTAAAGTTTTCCGAGCAAGTGGGTTACTACTGTCATAATTCTCATCTAGACTTCCGCCGCTGGAACCAATTTCATATTCTATTTTTATATTTTTAACGTTAGAAAGCTCTGAAACATCATTCCTATAAGTTACGGTTAATACTTTTTTAATATCATTATCATAATCAAGTTTATTGTTTTCTTTTGTCCATGTACCCGTGCCGACTACAGAACATTCTGCAGACCAAAGTTCACTCTCACCTTTATAAAGGTAATTGTATTTTGTAATTTCTTTATGTGAGCATCCAGAAAGAAATATTAGCATTGTGAATAATAAAAAAACGGCCGTTTTTTTCACTATAAACCCCTGCAAATCATAACTATAATCAATTACATAATTTAACATTAATTATATGGTATCACAATTTTTTGAAGAAACAAGTTAGTTCAGTTTTAAACTAAAATATTCTGATTATGGATTTTCTAAATCTTATTAACTTAATGCACAAATGGACACATTTAATTTGTGCATTATGCTGAATTTCAAGTATTTTGCAAAAAAACGCCCAAAACGGTTATATTTCGTCGAGAAACTGCATTTAATAAATCAAACCCATCTAAAAAGAATGAACTCGAGTGTGATTAAAACCAACAACAAATAAACATGAAAATCAATAAAACAAAATTGATAATAAACTAAATACAGGAAAGTGAAGTACAGGAAATCGTCGGGCGCTATGGGTTGCGCGCGACGATGACATTTATGAGGCGGAGCGAAATCTTGCGCTCGAGCGCAACCGCTCCCAATGTACCACAGCATCTCCCGCTCGGTACGGAAAATGAGCTACAAACACTATAAAAGGGTAGCTGTCTCAACACTCTCCTGTAAAAAGTTGATTATGTACATATGGAAGTGGCAAATAAACGGCGTAAGCAGGTTATTTGCTCTACAGTACTATGCTCTTTTGCAGGAACAACGGCGAAAGGGTAAATACATGAAAGAAAATACCGATAAACTCAGCGGTGCAGCAAACCGCATCAATCGCAATTTACAGCACCAGCTTGGGATGCAATGTCCTTTCGGGCAAAGCAAGCACGAAGCAAAACAAGCGGCGAAAGAAGCCTACCTAAAGCAACACGGCAAATCTGACCGAGATGCTCGGATGGCAGCAGCCGGATGAGCTTTCGCCCACATTGTCTTCGATGATGGAGCAAGTTATCGCAGACAAGCCAATTTCCCCGCAGGAAGGCATCCCGCACCACAAGGAGGGTATGGATTTGATGCCCGCCAACATCGAACTGTCTGGATTGGAGGTTTCCTTGGTGAACACCATGAGCCGCGAGATGGTAACCAGTGAGCACCTGACTTCTCTCATGGCAGAACTAGATGAAGACAACGAAAAGGTTGAAGTACTCAAAATCCATACATGGTCGCAGATTTTCGACGAAAGTGACCTCGACACCAAAAAGATGATTGCCAACTATATGATAAAGCGGATAACTGTATTTGAGTGCTATAAGCTCGACATCGAACTCGATATGCACGTACAGCAATTTCTGAATGGCCTAGAAAATGCAGAAAACGAGCATGCCGCCTCCTAATGCGACACGCCCACATGTGAAATCAATGAACACCGCTCAGTGACTGAGTGGTGTTTATTTTATATTGGCATTAGCTATCTTACAGTCGGCTTCAAAAGCGGCGTGTAAAAATATCTGTATCCTTAAGCAGACTCTCAACGGTATCGATTTCAAGTCGGTGAAGCAGTTCGATAACATAGGGGTTCTCAATCGGTGTTGTATAGGGCGACTTTTCCCCATATGCGTCAACCAAAAGACTCCCCTCCACTGCTCCGGTAAGCGATCTTGGTCCGCCCACGCATCCACCCTTACAGCCCATTCCTTCATAGAAGTTGGCTTCTTGCCCTCCTGCCAGTAGATTGTTCATCATTTCTCTGCAAGCCGAAACGCCGTCGGCTTGCTTTGTGCGTATCGAAATTGGTCTTTGTGGACTAAGCCGGTTAACTGTGCTTTCAACCGCTTCGCTTACGCCTCCCGCTCTGGCATATATCCTTCCGGCTCTGGATGAGTGGTCCTTTTCGCTCTCCTCCATTTCCGAGGGCTTGATTCCAAGCGCGTCGAAGATGTTTTGCACTTCCTGAAAAGTCAGCACATAATCCACAGCTCCCGACAAATCCTTTTCTCTGGCTTCCGCCTTTTTCGCAAGGCACGGCCCGATGAAAACCGTCAAGGCATCCGGATTTAAAAGTTTAACTGTTCTTCCGCAGGCTATCATCGGAGAAACAGAGCCCGGCACATGAGGCATTAGTTCGTTATACACTTTTCGAATCATTGCAATCCACATAGGGCAACAGCAGCTTGTCAGTTGAAAGTCAGATTCAGAGCGGATATTTTTATCAAATTCCAAGGCTTCTTTCAGCGTCAGTATATCGGCGAAAAGCGCAACCTCCAACATTCCGTCAAAGCCGATTTCTTTTAGTGCGGTTCGAAGCATTCCCGGTGTCACGTCACTGCTGAACTGTCCCAAAAATGCTGGGGCAATCAGCGCGTATGCAAGGCCTTTTGATGTGCGAATTGCTTTCAATGCCGGTATAACATCTGTCGATTCAGCCAGTTTTTTACTGTTGCACGCATCAATGCACAAAGCACACCCAACGCACAATTCTGGGTCAATTTTAACCTCTCCCGCTTCAGCTTCGCTGATTGCTCCAAACGGGCAGCGACTTATGCATTCTTTTGTTTTTTCCTTCGTACAATTGCATTTTTCTGTGTGTACTACGAGCTGATGCTTTCTTGGGTTGAGAAGGCAGTCTAACTGATGGGGATCACAATCTATCTCTTTATTTGCATCGTAATCACCTTCAAGAGCAGAAGAAACCAGGTTGTCGTATAGTTCTTTAAAAGTTTTCATCTGTTTTCCCTCTCACAGTTGCTTACTGCTAATTTTTCATTTTGTAAATACATTTGGCTCAATAGTTTAGGTTTATCATTTAAGCCGTATTATTCCAAGTGTAAGTTTGTGAAGAATATAAGCAAGAAATCCTTCAGTAGGTTCTCAGAAGATAAGCGTGGTTTTGGGATTGATCAATAGGATTTGGAAGTCTAGTGTTATGCTCTTCTGCCTTAAAAGGAACGGTCTTCAAAAAAAAACCATATTATATACAAAAACAGCTGAGTTGCCAAGCTCCGCATAATTCAATCAACATACTCTCAATTGAACGACTTAAGCAATTTATGCGAATATTTTTTGTGGGAACCGAAATTTATTACGTACTAAACAATATAAAGAATTTTCATATTGGGCAACTTTTGAGAGATATGATTTCGGAGAAACTCCTCGCCTTCATTGCGTAGTTGGGGTTTGTAGCAATACTTTCCTTGTCCTCTGCCAGTCATAAGCTCTCGGCTAAAGAATGGCGGTGCCTCAGGGTAAGCTTCTACGTTGATTGCATTTTGCACAAAGCTGTACGTCATAAAAATAACCTCAAAAAATGCACTGCGTTTAACTTTTTCCGATAACTTATCCGAGAGGATATCAATCAATTCACCATAAAGAATCTTCCAGTTATCAATAAAAATAATGGGAGCCAGCAGAAGCCCAACAGGATAACCTGCCTCACACATTGAGTTTATAGCGTCTATTCGTTTATCAAGTGGTGAGGTTCCGAGCTCAATTTTACGGATTATATCCTGAGGGTTTACACTCATACGAAAAATCACTTTACCACGATGATTCAAGTTCAAAAGCGGCTCCACCATTGAAAATTTTGTAGGGAAGGTGAGACTTCCTTTTTCACTATCCGAAAACCGCTCAATTGTCCAGCATAGATTGTCTGTCAAAGTATTTTCAAGTACAAGATCGCTGTTCGATCCAATTTCAAAACAAAGTGGCTTTTCAGATTTACTCTGAGTCTTCTTAATTTTATTCATCATTTCTTCTCTGTTTACAAACAGCCTCAAATATGAGCATTTATTGTAGTTGCAAACAAGATAACAGTATAGACATGAGGCAACACAACCGGAAGATGTGTAAGGAACGAGATAATCGGAAACCTTGTGGTTTTCCGTGTACTTGTTAGTTTTCCGAACGCCAATAACAAGATGCTCCTTCATTTGGGGAAAAGCGCTATTAGATTGCGAACGTAATTCTTGTATGTTATTATGACTTTCTATTTCCACCCATTGAACGTGTTGGTATTTTTTCAACAGTATTTTCCCTAGCTCGTAATTCAGTGCCTCAGTTTCGTAGTAGATTATATCAGGGAAACTCATAGTTTTTCCTTTCAAGGCAATTAGATTAGTTATATTATTTATCTCTTTTTGTTGTGCTATGCAGATGTATACCTTTTTGCATACTCACAACTATTCCCATAGATTTGAATAAATTCGTCTATCACAATTAACTCTTTGAGCCCTAATTCATAAGAGCAGATTAACGTTATTTGGGTGGAAATAAGCAGATTTTTGAATACTAATCTAGGAATAGAAAGCCAAAACCACCCCTTACGGATTATTATGAAAAATTGCTTTTGACTAATTATAATTTTATTGCAAAGAATGTAGTCGTTGATCAATTATGAAGGTTAAAAAAGCTTTATTATTCGCGTTCTTAATTCTGACACTCACAAGCTTTTCGTTTCCCAGTAATGCTATTGAAGTTGATGGGCTAAAAACAGATGATTTTTTGCGTTTAAATGATATGGTATTAACATTATTAATGCCTCACATAAGTGATGAAGTAGATAAATTTTATGAACCCTATTTAACTATAGAGCCGACAGTTGCAACGTATTATGCTTCGGAAATAGTTCATATTAAGGGGGGTGAGCATATACACGAGGGCATCTACAACTCACATTATACAATTACAGTTGTTGTATTTCCATATGTTGGGTCACACCTTTCAGTCGGAAAAGATCGCATTACATTTAGCTTTAATCCTAGTGGTCTTGTGTTGGAAGAATATGAACATTCAGAAAGTTATACACTTCCGCCAAACTATCAATCGTCGATAAAAAAACCATTACCATGAACATGTCACAGAGTATGAGCGCAACTAGAACCCTCTTTTGATTAAGATACATCAAAAATGGGGGGTGCACACCCGATACCTCGGGAGAGCGTCTGACTGGCAGTCAGAAGGTCAACGGTTCGATCCCGTCCGTCTCCACCAAGATAAAGTCTTGTAATCTCAATGGTTACAGGGCTTTTTCTTGTTACCCTGATTCATCGTTTTCGGCTCTTTTCTAACGCCTTTTCTAACACCTATATGGCATTCTCCGCTAAATGACTTGATAGCATGTCCGCCATGTTCTTCTTTCTGCTCACATCTAAGTGTGAAAAGATATTGACGGTCATCCTTATATCGGAGTGTCTGAGCCATTCTTGAACGTCCTTGAGAGAGAATCCCATATTGATTAGGAAACTTGCGCAGCTATATCGAAGCTCATGGACGTCAGTGATATTTCATTTAATAACGCGAATAATAAAAGACATATGACTCAAGGAGAAATCAGTGTATGTTTCGACAGCTATTTTTAAAAGATAAGCAAAGAATCGTCAACGATAAGGTCGAGGATTTAAACAAAGACTTTGAAAACTATCCTTTATTTCCTTCTCTTGAAAAGAACATCGAAACCATCAAAGAGCTTTTTGTGGATGTTGATATTCTGCGCTTAAAATATATAACCAATAATCATGACAGGAAACTTAAATACTGCATAGTCTACTGCGATGGTGTTGTAGATAATGCTATTATAAATGACAGCATTATCAAACCACTGATGGTGTCTTCAGTTCAGGTAAAGAGCAAAAACCCTATCGATATTGTGATGAATCAGATTGTGCAAATAAATGATATGGAAAAAGCAGATAAGTTGAAAGACATCATTGAATCGATCACCTACGGAGACACAGTATTATTCATGGATGGGGTTTCGCAGGTCATTATATTTAACACCAAAAGATTTGAAACCCGGGCGATTTCCGAGCCGGACAGTGAAAAGAACTTGAACGGCCCGCGAGAAGGATTTACGGAATCGCTAATGATAAACCTCTCGCTGATACGCCGCAAGGTTCTTTCTTCTGAACTCAAAATGAAGTTTCGCTCTCTGGGTCGGCGCACAAAGACCAGAGCCTGTATTTGCTATATGGACGGCCTTGTCAACAAAGATATTTTAGCAGAACTGAACAGTCGCCTTGATAAAATAGATATCGATGCGGTTCTTGATACGAACTATATCACCGAACTAATTAGAGACGCCCCCAGGTCTCCTTTTCGTACAACAGGTTATAGCGAAAGACCGGATGCTATCATTGGCAAGATTTTTGAAGGGCGTATCGCCATTTTTCTCGACGGGACGCCGGAAGTTTTAACCGTTCCCTATCTTTTCATTGAAAATTTTCAAAGCAGCGATGATTATTATTTAAACTTTTATTACTCAACTTTTTCAAGGTCGTTGCGTATTTTGGGATTTTTCCTTACCGTCTCCATTCCGGGCGCCTACATCGCAGTCGCAGCCTTCCATCAAGAAATGATGCCTATGCAATTGTTTATCAGCATTGCAGCAGCACGTGTGAGCGTGCCCTTGCCAGCATCGCTGGAAGCTTTCATAATGATAATCGTATTTGATATCCTGAGAGAAACGGGAGTCAGAATGCCAACAAATATAGGACAAGCGCTCAGTATTGTCGGTGCGCTGGTCATAGGGCAGGCAGCGGTGGAAGCAAAACTTGTAGCAGCTCCCATGATTATTGTAGTTGCGATGACGGGTATTACCAGTCTCTTGGTTCCGAAAATGAATGCTCCGGTGATTTATATTAGAATGCTGCTGCTGATATTATCATCCATTTTCGGCTTTTTCGGCTTTATACTGGGAGTGTCCGCTACACTTATCCATGTGATCAACATGCGCTCCATCGGCGTTCCGCAGCTAATACTTTCCGGACGGCTGCAATATCAGGAAATTAAGGATACTTTTATCAGGGCTCCCTGGTGGCAAATGATTACGCGCCCGAGCTTTGCAAAGGATAAGATTAGAAACAATAATGGCGGGAGCGATCATGTTTAAAAAAACTACGTGTTCCCTATTAATTCTATCACTGGTTTTTCTGCTAAGCGGGTGCTGGAACTACCGCGGGCTCAATGAAATGTCTGTCGTTATAGGTATTGCCGTTGACAAAGCCCCTGAAAGCGGTTGCTATCACCTCACGTTTGAAATTGTGGACCTATCCTCATCCATGAGGGATAAAGGCGCGCAAAGCAAAATCATCGAATCGGAAGGAAAAACCATTTTTGATTCGGTCAGAAATGCCAAGAAGCGGGTTAATAACAAGCTCTACATTGGACAAACGCAGATTGTCGTGTTCAGCGAGGAGATTGCGCGCAGCGAAGATTTAAGCGGCATTACCGACTGGTTTTTAAGAGACAGCGAGATGCGGGAGACAATATACGTCCTCATATCACAAGAGAAGACGGCACGCGAAATCATCGCTTCTAAAGGCATTGGTCAAGGCATCGTTTCCAATGAAATACGAGAAATTGTCGAAAACGATAAAGTCTCCACCTCATCGATTTTAGATGTTGAATTCTATCAAGTATTTAACACCCTTAGAGTCGAGGGTAAATCACTTACTCTGCCGGAACTTCACACTGTGATCAATAACGATGAAACCGTCGTCGAGGCAAACGGGACAGCTGTTTTTAAAGGCAATAAAATGATTGGACATCTCACGCCGGAGGAATCTAAATACTATCTTTTCGCCATTAACGAAATCAAAGGCGGCATTTTAACCCTTTCATCTGCAGGAGACGGACGAACCGACATTTCGCTTGAGATTTCCGAAAACAGTACTAAAAGTTCATTTAAATATATAGACGGAAAAATCGAGATACTGATACACACAGATACGACTGTGTTTCTGGGTGAGATTATGGTGCATAATAATGCGCTCGATGATAAACAGATTGCCGCTCTGGAGGCCGATGCAGAGGCAAAATTGGAAGCTAGTATAAGCCAAGTTGTACAAAGGGTGCAGTCTGAGTATGGCTCAGATATATTCGGATTCGGCAGTATGATTTACAAAAAGGATTTTCGGCTGTGGAATAAGCTTAAACCCACCTGGGATGAACAGTTTAAAACGCTCGAGGTTGAGGTGGAGTCAGACATCCATATATTAAATTCCGGCGCCCTCGAAAAATCATGAAAGCGTGATGTTTAATGCTTACGACTATTGTCATTCTGCTTTATGTTTGCGTAGTATTATTCGATTTTCTTCCGTCAAAGAAAGACCAGTCGATAAAGGATAGTCTCATCTACTGTATCCTTTTATCCGTCAGCTTTATCGTGCTTATTTTATTCAGCTTTGATATTCACGTCCCTGGACCTACCGAACCAATTAAGAACATTGTTGAAAAGCTCTTTAATCCATCAAGATGATTTTCGTTAAAAAGGATACTTTGCCATGCAGAAGGAAATGATATCGGCGCGTCAAATGCTTTACGTCATTGTAATGTTCATATTTGGAAGCAATGTTATTATGGGGGTAAGCAGCACCGCCGCTCAGGATTCCTGGATATCACTGTTGCTTGCTGCGGTTTTCAGTGTTCCCATTATCCTGCTCTATGCAAGAATTATAAAGCTGTATCCGGAAAAGGATCTCTTTGAGATTATAGAAATCTTGTTTGGAAAAATCCCCGGGAAAATCATTATTATCCTTATAAGCTGGTATTCACTGCATCTCTGCGCATTGGTTTTGCGGAATTTTTCTGAATTCATACAAATAGCGACCATGCCCGAGACGCCTCAGCTCCCCATTATGATTGCCATGATTCTGGTGGTGGTTTATATGGCAAAAAGCGGCATCGAGACTCTTGGAAAATGGTCGATAATAACGTTTTTCATACTCATTTCAGTGCTTCTTTTGACTATCCTATCCTCCCTGATGAAAATGGATTATACTAATATTTTGCCCTTTATGGAGCATGATTTTAAAGATATCGCTGCCGGTGCCTTTCAGCTTTATTCCTTCCCGTTTGCCGAAACGGTAATGTTTTTATGCTTAGCCAACGCCCTAAAGAAAGAGAGCAGTCCCTATAAGCTGTATATATACGCGCTGATCCTCAGTACTATCATTCTACTTCTTGTGATGCTACGTAATTTGTTTGTGCTGGGAATGGGAATGGTGAGCGCGAGTTATTTCGCATCTTTTGTGGCGGTAAGGCTCATCAATATCGCAGACTTTCTCGCAGGAATGGAGGGCTTTATTTCTATGAACTTCATTCTGGCAGGAATAATAAAAATAACGGTCTGTTTGATAGCTGCATCAAAGGGCACTGCAAGGCTCTTTGGCATAAAAAATTACAGGCAGCTACTGCTGCCCGTCAGTCTGCTGGCTGTTGCGTTAAGCTCTATTGTTTATAAAAACCTTATGGAAATGTTTGATTTTCTGAGGTTCTATGCTTACTACGCTATTCCGTTTCAAGGCATCATCCCGTTGGCGATTTGGATCGTGGCAGAAATTAAGATGCGCAAGAAAAGGGTAGCTTAACAAACAACGAATTTGCAATCTTTATTACATCCTTTTTGCAAATGGACCGCAGCGAAAAAGCGATAGTAATTTTGTACCGATACGAGCAACTTATATATATTGAATTATGCGGTTTTTTGATCGTCATATTTCAGACAAAATTCGACCGTTCATAAATACCCTCAAAAAGCTTTCTTCGAAAGAATTGTCATAAGGGTCGCCTAGAGACATCAACAATGTGCGCCAAAGCGTTTGAAAGTGTAAGCTTCGCATAGATTTTCAGCTGAGTGAATATTTTATAATTCCTCTCCCGCACGGGTCTATGACTGAGGTTGGATATACCAATCCGAGATCTGTCCTAAAGCATTAACATCACCAATCCATATCTTGTTTCGCTCAGCTGTCCGAAAGTGCCGCGGAATAAGGTCTTTACTATATTGTCCGTCTGTGTTTCCATTCCTGTATCTAGTCCAAGAAAACCTTGGCTCCTTCATTTTGCTCCATTACTAATATTCGTTAATTGGGGGTGCACACCCGACACCTCGTGAGAGCGTCTGACTGGCAGTCAGACGCTCAACGGTTCGATCCCGTCCGTCTCCACCACATTAGAAACGACAGCCTAAAACGAATGTTTTAGGCTGTCGTTTGTATATTTCGAAGACTTTTCCGTGGGGCGTAGCTAAGCTGGGTGCATTAGATTTCTGTGGGATTAAGTGGAGATTTCAGAGTTCCTATGCTATTTCTGCTGCTAAATATTTCTTTATAATTTCTAATTCACCTCAGTTCGACATATTTCGATGCGAACTATGCGCCATAATAATTGGATATAACTTACTAAGGTGGTGTTTTTATGGGAAAAATCAAACTTATGTTTCTTGCAGCACAAATTAAATGGCACTGGTGGTTAATAAAAAAAGAACGTAAGAAGGGCCAGTTGTTATTGAGCAAGGGTTATGCTCTATCATCTTGCGAAATGGTTAAGCAGAATAGCGTTCTGTCCAAACGCTCTTCAAAGTTGCTGAATACTCAGAGATCATATTCGCAAATATTAGGAAAAGCCCCTCTTACGTCAAAAACAAAGTAGTCTATGGTGTTTTATACTTTTATTAAAAACAAAAAAATTACTTAATCTGTTGGGATTGCGCTTGTTAAGTAGTTCTAATCAATTTATAAGTACTTCTTCGCTTGTTTTTGAGCTACCTGCATTTAATGATTTATATTGGACTTGTTGTAAATTTAGCATTGAACCACTACGCAGTGGCCCTTAGAAAAATGTACTGCGTTTTTACAAACCTGCTGCAAATGCGGCGGGTTTTATTTTT
>CAZLLK010000056.1:0-19221 GCA_964560435.1 uncultured Oscillospiraceae bacterium | reverse complement strand
CAAGAGCTCTTCTTCTTGTGGACGAGGCTTATCGTCCCGCTTTGAAGGCTGCGGGATTCCTTACCCGTGACCCGAGAATGAAAGAGCGTAAGAAACCCGGTCTCAAGGGCGCGCGTCGTGCTCCCCAGTTCTCCAAGAGATAATCTGCAAGATTTTCGATTATACAAAAGATACTGTACGATATCAAACTATACAAAAGAGGCTCGACGCTGTTTAGCGTCGGGCCTCTTTTGTGCATAGATAGCGGGGATAGTGTGACTGTTTTTCATTAGTTAGTTAATACATACTAATCTATCAAGTGCACTCTAATAAAACGTGACTCAGTCGGAAGGGAGAAACTAATATATAGCAGAAACCAATACGTTGTAATAATAGAATTATAGCATTTATTTTCCTTGAAGCTATTAAGTGTGTACATAAACATGGCATAAATAATTCGAGTTAATGTATAGCATTTTCGGCTATTATTAACAAATATAGATATATAGAGGTAAAACATGAAAACAATTAAAGGCAGGATAGCAAGGCTTGTTATTATTTTCAGTGTGGTTTCAATTGTTTGTGTGGGAGGAGTTTCTGTATTTCTCAACTACAGCAGCACAAACAATATGCTGAAGCAAACAATGACTGAAACGGCAAATCTTGGAGCGGAAAGAGTTAATCAGGAATTAGATAAATACAAGGTGATTACAATGGAGGTTGGAAGTGTTGCGAGGCTTGCCAATACTGAAACCGCGATCGGAGATAAGAAGGTAATCATAGATCAGCGTGTAAGTACCCATGGGTTTGTTAGCGGAGATATTCTGGATAGTAACGGAAAAAGCATTTTCAATGGCATGGAATACAACGACAAAGAATATTATAAAGAAGCAATTAAGGGAAACGCTTATATTTCAGAGCCTGTTTTGAACAAGGAAAACGGAAAAATGACCGTTGCTGTAGCTGCTCCATTGTGGAAGGGTGGAATACCTGGCTCAGAAGTTGTTGGTGTCATTGCTTTCGTTCCTAAGGAGACTATTCTTAGTGACATAATGTCAGAAATTAAAATTAGTAATGGATCATCGGCCAGCATGATAGATAAGAACGGCAATACAATTGCATGTGTCGACAGTGAGAAAGTTAAGAACGCAGAAAACATCGGTGAGATCGCAAAGGAAAATAATCAATTAACCGCGCTTGCTGCCATACATCAGAAAATGAAAAACGGTGAGACTGGCTTTGGCACTTATACTTATGACAACATAGAAAAGTTGCTTGCGTACGCTCCGGTGAGGGACACAAATGGTTGGAGCTTTGGCGTCACTGCACCCGCAAGTGATTTTATGAAGACCACAACAAATTCAATTTATATTATAGTCGGAATGCTGTTGCTCTGCATATTAGTTGCTGTTGTGGTAGGTTTTTGGGTTGGAGGCAAAATCGGGTCTCCGATTACCGCCTGCGCTGAAAGACTGGAAAAGCTATCGAGTGGCGACTTGAAAGCGGCTGTTCCTGAATTCAAATCAAATGATGAAACAGGTGTTCTGGCGGATGCAACCATAAAAATTGTAAATTCACTAAACAATATTATAAGTGATGTAGTTAATGTTCTGTCTGAACTGTCAGAGGGTAATTTAACGGTATCAGCAGAACAACAGTACGAGGGTGATTTTGTTCCCATCAGAACCGCAACTGAAAAAATACTTTTATCACTCAATACCGCAATGTCTCAGATAAATGAAACATCCATTCAGGTGTCAGGCGGCTCAGATCAAGTTTCAAGCGGTGCACAGGCGCTCGCACAGGGTGCAACTGAGCAGGCTAGCAGTATTCAGGAGCTTTCCGCTTCCATTGCGGAGATTGAACAGCAAGTTAATAGAAATGCGGAAGATGCCGAAAAGGCAAAAGTGCTATCCAAAGACGCGAAGGCGATTATGCATGGAAGTGTAGTTGATATGGATCTTGCTCGACAGGCAATGGACGAGATTTCTGCCACATCAAAGGATATCAGCAAGGTAATCAAGACTATCGACGATATCGCGTTCCAGACTAATATTCTTGCGCTAAACGCAGCAGTTGAGGCGGCAAGAGCAGGTGCAGCTGGCAAGGGATTTGCCGTTGTGGCCGATGAGGTCCGCAACCTGTCACAAAAATCCGCGGAGGCAGCAAAGAATACTACCGCTCTTATTGAAAGCTCAATTGAAGCGGTTAAAAAAGGAACTCAGCTTGTAAGAAAGACAAGCGAGAGCTTCGCTGAGGTAGCAGCAAAATCTGACGAAGTCAGCAAAATTGTCGAAGAAATTTCAATTATGGCGCAGCAGCAGGCTATGGCCGTATCACAGGTTTCAATTGGAATTGAACAGGTTTCCTCTGTCGTTCAAATGAACTCAGCAACCTCCGAGGAAAGTGCAGCGGCGTCTGAGGAACTTTCGGGACAGGCACAAATGCTAAAAACTCTGGTAGATCAATTTAAGCTGAACGATGTGCTGTAAGGACCGTATAAGTCGGTGTTTCGTAGCGATTGTTTAAGCGCAAATGGCGACATCGTTGAAACTAATGAGGAAATTGTCGGAGGAAATACTTAACAGCAAAAGTGGCTGTTTACCAATTCGTTTCTTGGAATTACTTTGAAAGTCTTTGATAAAACGCCATAGAAACGCCTGTTTGATATGACTCGACAGTACGGAAATTGTATGGGATAAAAATACATACACAAAACGAGCATGAATAGGTTGTGCTTTCTGTCGCAAATTTGTCGCAACACGATACAAACGAAATTGAACGATACATAAGATATTAGACGATATTCGATGCATGGGTTAAAGATATTCAACGATATTAGACGTTATTGACCTATACCCAAGCAATTTCAAGGCGGCATGAAACCTCAAAGAAATAATTATATCAACAAAAAGCCCTGTATTCTCAATGGATACAGGGTTTTTCTTATGCCGTTTGGCGCAAATCTGTCGCACAATAATACAAAAGTTATTAGACGATATTTACGTGGCTCAAAGCTGTAAGTGGCTTTGAGCCTTTTGCATTTTAATAGTCATACAAAGAAGTGGCAAATGATAAACGAAATAAGTAAAGAATAAAAGTATTGACAAACATTAAGCATAGAAGTACAATTATGGTAAATATGGGAGAAAGAAGGCGACTCCAATGGTGTAAAAATGCTATGGTATATAAAAGGGCTAACCAAGAGGTGCAAATTATCTCAGTTGTTGCTGTCGTTTTACTTGCGACGTTTGGCTCGAATATTTCCGAAGCTCCATGTAGATGGAAATCAGGTCGAAATAAACTGCTGAGAAAAGTTAGAGATAGAAATAGAATGGTGAATGTAATTACAAATAGGATTTTCATAATCGGAGGTACAAAAATGAAAAAACTGATACCCAGTATCCTGCTAAGTTTGTTTTCTTATCCCATAGCTATATTATTTGATTTCTTAATTAGGATTACTACACATTATGACATTCTGGGTGGGATGTACCTAGAATCGGTAATTTTTTCGCTCAACATTACAGCATTAATCATAGCATTGTATGTAATTCACAAATCAAAAAATGAGGAGAAATAATATGAAAAAGCAAGTTTTAAGATTGTTTTCAGTGATTCTTAGTATGAGCATAGTCTTTTCTTCCTTTTCCTTAGCTAGTGCCCAAACGTCAAGCCAAAACACAGCAACCCCGCCAGAGGACTGTTTCTTAATATTAAATTGTAGCAGCGATGAAGAAATAGAAGAAGCATTCGCGAAAATCGATGAAAACAATCGTATTGCAAATGAAAAATGGCAAGAGGCTCTAGCTAAGTCGCAACTTGAAAACAGTTTTCAAATGAACGGTGCGACTGCTCTTCGCTCTACAACACCAGCTCTAGCAACGGCTGAAACATCTGTGGATTGTGGTCTTTTTAATTATTGTTTTGTAATCGGTTATGCATCCTATGAAAAAGCAGATAATGGTAGTTACTATACTTTTGCTTCAATAAATAACGTGACCCTTACCAATAAAAATAGCGAATCAAGCGTTTCAAGTCTTTCAGTGGATCATAGGGCAATTGATAGAGCGAGAACGTTAGCTGTAAATTACACGTTTAAAGCTGGAGCTCAAAAATCGGATAAAACCTGGGAATACAAGGTTGTTCAGCTATACTGTGAGTTCTATGCCGGTTCCGATACAGGCAATTTCTTCACTACTTAACATAATTTTACTTACTAAATAATGACCCAGCTGTAATTACATCACCACAAAGCAACAGCAATTTAGCCGGCTTTTAGATGGCTTTTGTTATGTGATGCACAAGTGTTCTTATCTATATCCATTTAATTATATTAGCTTGAAGAAAAGTACAAGAAAATATGTCTGTCAGCACTGCGGTATTTCCATCAGAGCAACAAAGGATGTCAACATCATTTGCGGTGATTGTATGGATACCATGGTCAAGGTGGACTGAGCTTATAAAAGTGCTTCAAAAGGAAAAAGGGAGTAAATGAAACAGCGCAGCAAAAGGTGCTCCAAAAGTTCCAAATCTGCTTTTTGAAACAGCTTCCCTATAGGGGTGTTGTATAAGTGAAAAAGTATAGGTTTTGAAACAGGCTATATGGGACAGTGCCTTTAAAACGCTTTTGTTGTTTTGAATCTGCACATCCACAAATTTTTAATGGTATGACTTGCACGTACGCTGCCTTACTCGGCAATGAACTCCTAATTCCCTACCTTATCTTTTGTGTAATTGGGTTAACCGGGCTAATCATCTGTGTTTACGAAACTTGCTTTCGTAAGTAGAAATCCGTTGCCGTATAAGACGAACCTCTGGCAATTTGCATAACTATTCAGTTACAGATTTGGCAAGCAGGGCAAAGCGAGACCCACTTTGCATTTTTTCGTTGGAGGGCAGCGCACCCAATCCCCTTTGAGCGTACAATAAATTGTGCGGCAACGCGTTCTGCGAACGCTTATTGGGCATGACGGTTTACTGTGAGCACCCAAATGATAGAATAATGGATACAAAGAATCGTCGGCCTAATGTCTTTTTGCACATAACAGGGCTATTGATGTTTGAGCTTGAAACTAAATATCCGGTTTCTTTATCGGTCGAATCAAACAAGGGAAAGAACCTGACAAAAATCAATAGTTTAATGACCTCACAGTGATGTGAGGTCATTTTAACATTATAGTGTAGCTAATAATATATGATATTTGTTGCCAACATAGCATACTATTGACAATAATAAGATATTATGGTATTTTGCCTGTAGAGAGAGGATTCTAGAGCGAAAACGCCACTTAGTCAAGGAGAATTGCCAAAGTACAGAAAGATGGCTAGATTAATCTGCATTATAAAACCCTGCTTTATCAATACTTCTGCAGCTTTTGGTTGGTACAAATATGCAATGCGATTGCAGGTATGGTAACAACGGCGATTTGCTCGGTTTGCCCAGATTTAACTAGGTGTCTTTTGAGTGTTTTATGAAAGAGGTGATTCCAATGGACTAACATAATGCATTTAATCATACGTAATGAGTTTATGCTAACTAAGTAAATAATTATTGGAGGTATTACTAATGAAAAAAAGAGTCTTTTCAACTTTATTCGTTCTTGTTATTATGATGACAATTTGCGTACCGGCCTTTGCAACTGATAACCGCTGTGATACAAACAATCAAGAGAAAATCACTGTAGGTGGAACAGTTCTCAGGTATGAACCACATTGTGAAAAGCTTGGTAGAATCCAGACAAAAACTATGGACGTGATATATGGCGGGGAACTCCGTCCATGCTCTCATGGTTATCCCACTGAAAGGCGCTACTACTTTAAGCATTATACTGTTGACACTTGCTCAGCCTGTGGATATTACTCTGAATATAATATATCTTATTATTGGGGACCTTGGGTATGTGATCCCAATTAACACATTTAACTACTGTTAGTACTCAGTAATATGTCCTACTAAAAGGAAGGCTTTATGAAAAACAGACGTATTTCTTTAATAATCGTTATATGTACACTTGCTCTTTGGGCATTTTCGGCATGTTCGTCGGACAGCACCACAGTTACTTCCGGTAAGTCGGGGATGGAGGAAACCGTTAGCTTCCTTACCTCGGAGGACTGCAATGGACGGCTTGTGGGATCTGATGGCAACAAGAAGGCTGCTGAATACATAAAGTCCTCCTTTGAGTCTCTGGGGCTCGTTCCATACTCAGGATACGGCTACGGCGTTGCGTACGAGCAGCGAGAAGTATACGTCCCTGAGAAATGCAATTTAGATTTGAAGTTTTTCATCAATGGTGAGTGGAAGACTGCAGAACCGGGAATTGATTACGTTCCAACTATACGCGCCAATGAGATAATGGGCGAATACGACATAGTTGGGTCGGAAGCCGACTTTTCCCGGAAAGCCCTTCTGCTTGAAGATGATGAGAACGCAGGGGAATTCGAAGTGAATTCCCCTGCCCTTTTCCTTGCACTCAGCTCTGGCATGATGCTTACTCGTCCATCTACGGATACCGTACCAACTATATGCCTGACAGAGAACGGCTATAATTTGGCGGTCAGCTCTGAAAAGGTCGCGGTCAACATCAGCACTCCCATTAATACAGTAAGCGCAGAGAATATAGTAGGAATGATTCCCGGAAAGGACAGCTCAAAAGCGGTAGTTGTTTCCGCACACTTTGATCATGTAGGCAGCGTAGGAGAAGTTATTTACCCCGGCGGTCACGACGACGCCTCGGGCGTGGCGGTTATGCTGCGGATAGCGCAGCTTCTGACTGAAAAGGACGAAACGCCAGCTGCCAATGTTATCTTCTGTGCTTTCAACGGCGAGGAAAATGCTCAGCAGGGTTCAAGTGCATTAGTACCCGAGCTAGCATCGAAATACAGTATGCTCTGGGGTTTGAATATCGACTGCGTTGGGAGCCCTGATTCTCCTAAAAGCTATACAATTTCATCTGATGCAGAAAACGACCCTCTGGTAGACGAAATTGCATTTAAGCTCAAACTCTCTGAGCTTGAATCAAAGTACGCCGATTTGGGTTCGGATCATAAGGCGTATTCACAGATAGGTTCCTGTGCTGTAACGGTGGGGCAGGATAATTGCGTTATTCATATCCCTGAAGACGACGGCAAGGACCTGAATTTTGAGGAGATGGAGAAGCTTGCAAATATCCTCAGTGGCTTTGTGTACGTTAATGCGGCTCGGGAGTTTATCCCTGAGGAGCAGACTGTTAATTTAACAGCTCCAAGTTTTAAAGAATCCCTTGAGCAGAATAGTAAAGCTAATGAGGCGCTTGAAACTGCTCTTAACGGACAAAAGCTTGCCTATGATGAAGAAATCTATTTTATGGTGGATGATGCCTGCTATGTTATGCAGGGCTCCGCTCCCGTATATGGAATCGAGGAAGCTCGGAAATACCACCCAGATTAGGATATTCCCGAGACTTTTGCGGAACTGCCACTTGAGTCAGTTTATTTGGCTGATTATGTATGTTCAACACCTATGCCGAGTCAATACAATAGACCTAAACAACCGGAACTCAATAAAATTATGAAGCGCTCGCTTCAACTTACAGAAAATTCAAGCATTACTTTGGCTTACAGGGAGGGTACCCGTGAAATAACAGTTAAATATGGAAATTATGGAGAATCACCGGATTTAAAGCAAGAAAAATTGAGCGGAGAGTATGAGGGATTTCAATTATACTACGAAGAATATTCGGGTAACCCATATTATTACCAGATATTCGTTCCTTTTGAGGGCCACAGAGCCATGATTATAGAAATGCAGGATTCAGAGATAGTGGACTCAAACCTGGCATCTGTTGATTTGCAGAAACACGCAAACGAGAATGGCAAGATTTTGCTATATGTTCGAAACGGATTAGGAGCCAACGCCATGTCCGAAGCAATATATGACTGTGGTAACAATACCCTCGAAGACATCATGGAAATTGCTGAACTTGTAAAGGTTTGGATAGAAGACAGAAAGGCACTGAACTGATATAACAGAAACGTGTAGGATACTTGGCGAAGGCTGGATTATTGTGCCTGTTGGAGTACTAATTTTCGGCTTATTGGAATGGCGTACAAAAAGTATAGGTATAAGTGTGATAGCACATGGAGTGCATTATTCAAAGGATTAGTCATAGGTTTGTAGCGTAATGATGGGAAACTTGTTGAATGATATCAAATGACGCTCAAAGCCATTCACTGGCTTTGAGCGTTTATAAAGGGTTAATTTGTGTGAAATAATGCTATTATTATTGCTTTTGCCATCGCAAAAGCTAATAATAGCAATCAAGTTTAAGCATTTTTAACAATATAATAAATGGGTGAGAAAAAGCGTAAAGGGGGGAGGCTTATTATGAAATTTAAAATTAGAACTGAGTATACAAAGGATTATTTTATTAATGTCTTCAAAGTGGAATATAGAATTTGTTTTTTAATTATTATGGTTTTATCAATTGTTGTTACGTTATTAAGCATATTTTCATTTGTGCTCGCATTATTAGGAAATTCATCACATAAGGAAGATGTCGTGAATTTGCTTCAAGTCATATTTTTATGGGTAGCATACTTCACTTTGCCGCTGATTTGTGCAAGCGTTCATATGATGAAAATAAGAAAAAAAGAAATTGATGGAGTGCGAATTTTAAGCTTCGATAATCAGGCTCTTTTAGTAAATTACGAAAAATATGACAAAAGTGTTAGCTACCCAATTAATGAAATAAAAATAATAAGAAAAATTGGCAATAATTATAAGCTTCTAATTAATAGTAAATGGATGTATATAAGCTTTGATAATTTTGAAATAGGTAATGCACTCGATTTTTATAATTGGATTGAAAATCGAATCGGATGCTAACCTAAAAAGAAAAAGGGTATAAGCCGCAATTGCTCTGAGCTAGATAAAACGGACATTGAAAGGAAAGGGTCTCAATAATACTGTGGACGCACCAGCGTTTACGGACAGGAAAAGAAAGACCTCGACCGTAGAATATGTTAGTATTCTACGGTCGCCCCTTTTTCCTTGCTGTCTGTGACGGCTGGGAATCATCACAATAGACTAACACCCTTTTTTATGAAGATTATTGTCTGGAGTTTAAACCCCCACTGGGATTAATGCAATCATGAAAACGATAATAATGATTGCAACAACTGAGGCTAAAATTAGAGCCTTCATTAGAGCATTTGTTACTACCCGTACAATTGATATTATCTGTTCGTCAGTAATTGTAGGAATTTTCGCTAATACTGATTCGTATTCTGTCTGATAACTAGAATCGTTATTAATTGTTAATGTTATATTGCTGTATAGCTTGTATGTAATTTGATCAGTTGTCCACAGGATTTCTTCAATATTATAGTCGACAATCAAATTGCCCTCTGTATCTGTTCCAACGCCATACTTTACTGTACCATTTTCAATCTCATTTTCAAAGGAAACAGAATACTTAAGGGTTCCGTCATCATCAACTTCCGTTTTTGCTTCGGCAGACAAATTGTTGTATAAATCAATAGATGCGGATACCGAGGCATTGCTAATTTCCCCATTTGCAACAGTCACACTGGTATATTTACAGTAACCTTTTTCCTCAAATGCAGCGGCAGTTCCTGCCTCATATTCAATTTTGATATTTCCAACAGAATACGAGAATCTTTGGTTTAGCGTCAATTCTGCTGAAGGTTTGATCTTCATTAGTGACAAGAGATATCGGTATCTTTCTAAATAAATTTCTTGTGTCGGTACTGTGATTACCGGATTATTGCTATGATCTTCAAATGTATTAAATCCTGAATATTTTCCGGAATATGCGTCTTTATCGAGACCAAAGGGACCGTCACTGCATTGGAAAGTATATTCTCTAAATTGATCAAATGCCCAATTGTCAGGCAGACTATACCCCATATTCCCGCTGTATCCTGTGGACATATCCCCTACAAAGCTCGATACGGCTAAGCCAATTTTATTTACACGTGAGCATACGTTTCTGGAACCATATACGCCGATTTTATAAGCATTTCGATGAGATTTTACAATCTTATGGATTCCCTGAAAGTAAGGAATTATGTTTGAAGTAATCTGATAATCCATTGCGTCAAAATCCACGGCGAAAAATATAACTTCGTGATAGGGTATTTTCAATTCCTGAGCTGCTGCTATCGCATTTGCCGCGTCCGCCTCGCCTTGTGCCTTAGTAAAATAGCCAACCGACGGATTGTTGTCCTGATAAATTGCAAATATTTTTAGCCCCGCGGCAAATATAGCTTCCATCTCGGTAATAGACAGATTTTTTGGAGTATAGTTTGAGCCTACAGTGCCTGTTAAATATCTTCCTACGTAACGATAGCCGGCTGAGTATAACGCATTTGCCTTAGCTGCGTTCAAAATGGTTGAACAATCACATCCGATGGAACTTCTGTCAGGATTGCCTGAGCTTAACAATAAAGCCATCCATGTGTTAATGTCACCGTTTCCATTAACATTGATTGCATATTTAGCCTGAAATGTATTTATTTTGTCCGAAATAGAGGTGTCCCAAGTTGTGGAAATTGAACCCGTAGATAACCCATTACAACATAGCGCATACCGCATCAATCTTATTGCCGGTCCGCGATTGCTATCTGTTACATTGGCGCCATTAGGTAAAATAGGGCATTTGCTCTTTGTCGTAGCACCGAAATTACCGGTAGCATCTGTTGGAGACAATCCTTCTACGGCCTGCAAGACTTTGATAAGCGCTTTATTCATATCTCTGCTGTAAAGCCCGTCACATGGAGCAAGGCCGACATATGCTCTGTAATTTTGATTTATGTCCTGCTGGATACTTCTGATTTCAGAGTTTCCACCAAGACGCCAAAGATTTTTATACTGGTTCATTGACAATAACGCCTGCATAACATCCAATGTAACTGTTGAAACGGAATCATCTACACCAGCATCGTTTTTCAATAACTTAACGCCAGCGCCTGTCCCGCCATAAAAATGCCGCGTTATTTCACCGGAACCAGTGGAATACCCCTTGCACCATAGTGCGCCCTGAATTATTGCAAAAATGTTATCTTCATAAGTGGCATTTGGTTCTTGCTGCGCAATTCCATTAGGATACCTTGTCTTAAATTTTGAAATTGTTGTTGGACCGAAGCTGTCCGCTGTAGTTGCAATCCCCAGCTCTATTTGCAAAGCTCTGGTCAGACCGTTAATTGTTCCCCAACCCGTAAAACCATCTTCTGTAACTCTCACATAACGTGAATCATTTCCGTAAGTTGTATTTAACCATTGCTGTGTTTTCAAAATCATTTCGTCCATATAATCATATATCCTTTCAACTTGTTATCTATAAAGGCGGCTTATTAAATTTTTGCCAGATTTGGTACAGTATTTTTTGTGAACCACAAAAAATACTGTACCAAATTTTGATTGTTTCGAATTACCAGGTCCCGTACATTGAAATAGTTGTAGGTGAAGAGCCATCCTCAAGCCCGGTATTTACAAATCCGTAGTTATAACCATCACCGGTTACCTGAATCCATGCACCGTCACTGCTTCTCTCTACGTAGTTGATTCCCTTTAGATTAGCATAGCTACTGCTTGAAAGAGATGAAAGACAGGCGACTCTCTTTCCTGAAGCTACGTTGCCCCAGCTATTTAAGCCAGCTGTATATACTGGCTCCGAACGCCTGAATTTGAAGGTCTTGTAAATCGCTCCGTTAATATTTACTGTGCCATAGGGATAAGATGCACAGCCTGTGAAAAGATTTGCCCATTCGCTGTCTGACAATATTTGATTTCCGTTTTCGTCTTTGTTTACGAGCCAGCCGTATGTTGGCTGACCGGAACTGTTGCGGAAAACGATGCGTATGAATACGCCATCACCACCCCAGTCATAATCAGCTCCAAAGGCTTCATTGTTGAGAATACTCCCGATTCGCTGACTGCCTTCAAAATTAGGCCAGCCGGTTCGATCCCATACAGGGACGGTGCGCCCACTTTTGTTTACACTGAATTCATTTGACATTGCTTTTTCCTCCTTATTATCATAAGCGAGCTTATCCACCAAAGCGGGCACTGCCTTCAGAACATAGCCAAAAATATTAAGCTTAGGGTGAAAAACCTAATATTGATTTGCTTTCTGCTGATTACAAATGAGCCTTTCTTGGTGACGTTCGCTCTCTGATAAAGGAAAAAGAAAGTAGAGGGTATTTTTTATAACCCTCTACAGAAAAAGTTTTTTATTTTGATACTTAGCAATACGTCCTAGTAATGTAATGACATCAATATTTTTTCATATTCGCTCTTACTATCCTCGCTGTTCACGCACATATATCCGTATACTCTCATCCCGTTGCTTTCAATAGGATAGGTGCTTAAATATCTCGTCCAGTGACAAGGATATGTTATCGTATCATTTTCTGCATATTTATCAATAAAACCCAATAATCCAGTGCTTTCACCTGTGCTGTCTGATTTCTCCTGTGTAACCTTTAAAAACTCAAATGTAAGCGGATCATACCACAGCTGCTCCGTCATTATTTGTGTAGGTATACCGGGATCTTCTTTTATAAACACCCCGTCATAGTATTTAAAACGCTCAGGTAAATAGTCAGGTAAAACCAGCACCTCTTCATAGTTGCTTTTCCAATCCGGCACTGATATTTCCCGATAGCCGTCCAAAAGATCTTTTTTAACTTCCCGAATAAAATCCTCCTCGGATTTGAAATACGTTTTATCGTCTGCCGTGTTTTCATTATTTGCAAAAACATTTGAATTTGAAATATCAGATTCAAGGGTCTGCTTATCTGTAGATTTGATTACTTCATCTGTTCTTATTGGGATTAACCATAATAGCCCGAAGGTGATAAGTAAAATAAATCCTGTTGTTGCTATCGCCCACCATAAAGGGAACTTCTTGTTTTTCATTTCTGACTTCCTCCAAATCAACTTAAAGTGAGAATACTGCTAAACACCAATTAAAGCAACTAATACTTCAATAATATACCATTTGATTTTCAAACGTTCAATATACTCTTTATTTATATAGTTTCAATATCGTAGTGCTAAGTGGCCGTTGACCAAAAGGTTTGCGCATTTGCTTAGGGTAATATCAAGCTATCTGGAAAGTCAAGCTTCAGAAAAAGAAACTATCAACGCCCGTGTTTTTCTTTCAAATGAGTTATTGAATGGACATGCCCTTTTCTCTTTAAGTAGCAGATTAATAAAAATTGGAGATTCGGTGAAATGAATACTGTGACCAATTATTTTAAGATGATTCTTGCGTTTATGGGAGGTGTATTTGGATGGTTTTGGGGCGAAATTGATCCTTTGTTTTGTTCACTTGTTTCCTTCATAGTGCTTGATTACCTAACGGGTGTAATACTGGCAATTTCTCAAAAGAAATTGTCAAGTGAGATAGGATACAGAGGCATACTTAGAAAAGCAATGATTTTTGCATTGCTCGGAATAGGAAATGTTATAGATAATTACATTATGAGCTCGGGAAGTGCTGTAAGAACGATGCTCATTATGTTCTATCTGTCAAACGAAGGCATTAGCATACTTGAAAATGTGGCCAATCTCGGACTTCCACTTCCGCAAAAGATTAAGGACATATTGCTACAAATAGATAAAATTGACGAATAATTTGAATTACTAATGAGGGATCAAGTAATAGTAACATCACTTATAAGTGATTTCTGCACTAAAAAAGGAGGAGGAATAACAATTGGCGTTTGTAAATACAATATTCGATAACTTTACAAATAATTAACATTTACCCGTCTTTTTTCGACATGTGATTATTTGCATTGAATCTATATTTGGTAAAAGGAATATACCGATATTGATGGCGATTAGCAAATGAAATGATATGCAGCCCAAGCATATAAATTTAAAGGAGATGAACACTTTGAATGAAAAAGCAAGTTTTAAGGAACTGATTATTGAGGCTCAGAATAGTAACCCGGATGCAACTGAGCGTCTTATTAATCGCTTGCATCCGCTAATAAAAAAATATAGTTATAAATTGGGCTATGACGAAGCGGGATCTGATTTGACATTATGGGTAATAGAAACTGTTAGTATGCATAAACCAAATGTCATATGGGAATCAAATGAGTCTAAATAATAATTTAAAAACATTTTAAGTTGTAAAATACAATATTTGTCTAAAGTAGAGGGTTATTAATATAACCCTCTACTTTCTTTTTAGCGTTAGAGGCAAATTATAACAGAGGATGGAGATGATAAAAATGCTTCCTGCCTGTAATACCTGTAATCAAAATTTTGAAGAAGCAAAATTAATTACTTGGTTTGAGGTTGGTTTACGCCATGAGGCTATCAGACTGTCTAAAAAGCATCAACGTTTGTTAAAGCATGAATTACTCATATTAAATCAACCGGTGAGATTTAATGATGAGGATAATAATGTTGAATTGATTGATACGTTTCATGAGACAAATGAACTCGGCAAACTATTGGTTAAAAATGATCCGTGTTACGAGGTGGAAAGCTCTATATTCATTCAGGAAATGCTCACGCCGCTTACGCGTCAGCAAAAACGAGTTATCATAGAAATTGTTTTAGAAGGAAGAACAGAAATTGAAGCGGCAAAGCGGCTTGGCGTTTCACAGCCAGCTGTACATAAGATGAAAGAACGTGCTTTGAACGTATTAAGAGAACGATATTGCGTTGATAAATCATAGATAAGTAACAGACGCGATTCAAAGGAGATTCCCATACATGAGGTCGCGAATACTGCGAGTCAGGTTCTAAAGGCGCAATCGGGTTTCCGCTTGGGATTTGACTCGAGAAACAGCCAAAACTCTAGGGTGTTCGAGATTAGGCACTGTGGTTATAGCAACCATGTCAGAAGTTATCGAACAGGAAAAGGCTGATGGAAGAGTAGTTTAAGACGATAAAGGTAATAATGCGTTACAGTTGTAAAACAAAAACTCCCAAGCGTAGACGACAGGGTGGAGCAATTCCTCCTTTCCGTTGCAAATCAACGATATATGATTTTCTTTAGTGCGGTTTCCTCCGCACGGTTGTGGATATTGTTCATCGATCTGACCCATGCCATTTAATTAGAGGCCTTGAACGCCTCTGTGATGCTATCAGTTTGTGCCATCTGCGAAGTTAGCAGACTGAGCATCTCATACGTCTGACTGTCGATGTTGGCAAGATGCTCATTTAGCTTGCTGGTGTTTTTGAGGTGGGTATACATCACACCGCGACGCTTCTTGAAGCGTTCAAGCCGGATCAGACCATACCGAATGAGAGAAGCGGATTTTGCTTCCTGAGCAAGAAATTCGGGAAGCAAATAGTCTACGTGCTCTGAAAATGCAATTTTCATGTTATACAGCTTTGAAGATCGTCTTTTGGGGTAATGTGTTGAAAACGGTGGTTCTCCGTAAGTAACAGGTAAGATACAAAGCTGGGGATAGATCCCAATAAACAGGGCGTTTGAGGTACTCCAAGCGCTAATAAAAACTCTCCAAGAGATAATTATATCAAAAGAAAGCCCTGTGTCCTCAATGGACACAGGGCTTTCTTTATGCCATTTGTCGCAAATCTGTCGCACAATCATACAAAAAATATTAAACGATATTGGATGAGGCTTGAAGCTGTAGGTGGCTTTGAGCCTTGTTTATTGTGGCAATACAATCTATCCAATAAATTTTGATACAATTTGAATAATATACTAAAACAATAACCGTTAATGTAAAAAAATAATATATTTTAAAATGGTTTAATTTGTACAAAAAAGGAGAATAAAGTATACATTGGGATAGAATGCCAATTATTTATTAAAGCCTTAAAAAGGACATTTGAGGGGTGATACCAATGACATAGTTAGAGCATACGCAAAAAAGATTTGCCAGTGCCGACCAAGTACCCAACTCTATTTGCGCACAGTATATGGAGTGTTTACAAAAACTGGCGTCGCGGTTGAATTCTATAGGTTCAAAAAAGCTTTTTTTCAAAAACACAGTGTAAGAATAAGACAAGGCCGACAAAAGGCCGGAGGAAAGGAAAGAAAAATGAAAAGGCGCACTTTAACTTCTATTGCACTTGTTGTGTGTATCAGTATGATCTTCAGCTCCTCGGTATTTGCTGCAAGCAATGGCGAAACCGGCATCTCAGACAGCATTTCGGTGACAGAATATGAACCTGCTGTTCCTGTCAATACAGAGAACGCTACCATAGTGACACTTCCCGCGACTGCAGAATTTTTATCTGAGTCAGCAACACAGGAAGTAATTCCCGACTTTGACAGGAATTTGCCTGTTTCCTCAACAGAATCTACCAACACAAGTCCCATCAGCATGAAAACGCGTTCTGGAAACAATAGCTACCATTTTTCAGGAACGATTGCTCAAGAAGGCGGAACATTCATTATCTATCCCATTACGCTTTACAATAATCAGAATATGCACGCAGAGTTGATTGGTCCACAGAGCGAAAGCTTGGACTATGTTTTGTTGCTCTATACAGTGGATGCCAACGGAAATCTGTTACAAAAGGTTGATGGCTGTACTTATGCGAAGGCTTCCGGAATTCCGCAGACCGTAGCCGTTCGCAACGCCGCCTCAACCGGGGTTAAATATGCACTGATTGTTCTCTCGCGTGCAGGCGGCAGTGCGACAGCAACTTTTGATGTTAATATCACCCTTGGCACAGGGGGCGACCCGGGAGAATCTAATGATAACGCATATACCGCATTTTCCGTTGGAACCTTGGGAGCCTCAGGCATTAGCGTAAGCGGCACAACGCTTGACTCGCCCAAGGATGTCGATTGGTTTGTCTTTTCTACTCCTGCTCTTACTGATTTTAAAGGGGTGAGAATTACCAGCGACTCTGCTTTAAACGCAAAGGTGACCATCCAACTCTATTATGCCTCCGGTTCTACCATGGTTGAGAACAAGCCAGTCAATGGTGTTTATAATCTTTCTAAGGGAACGAACTATTTGCGCGTGGTTGATAACGGAAACAGCTTTACTTCCGGCGATGTTTCTTACAACATTGCAATTGCTCCCGTATTTTATGCATCTCAAGCTGCCTATACGATTTCTCTGGACAATATGTTGGGCAGTACCAGCCATTATGATACATTTCCCACACAGACCTACCGCGTCCCTATCAATGATGACGAATATGCTGCGGAGACAAGGTATACTCTAACAGACGGCTGCTCCTTGACATGGACGGCAACTTATCTGTCTGCATCTGGTTATCTCTGTAAAGAAGCTACGGACACGTTGTTCATTCGCATTATAGATACCGCATGGTCAAATCCCGATCTTATTACTACTCAAAAAACTGAAAACAAGGTGGTTAACGGAGTTCTTTCTGTAACAATTAAGGCTCCACCGGCCTTTAGCCAAATCTCAATGCCTGTTGGAGAATATAGTTACAGTATGTATGACTATAGTTGTACTTTGGAAATGACTTCTTCTTCCTTTGGGTCTTACTTTAGTGGTGGTTCTACTCCGATTTTCATATCATCGAAGATTTGGTCTTAAGGATACCAATTCAGGAGGTACGGTATGTCTATTCAGCCGACTATAAATCGAACCCAAGCTCTTCCGACTGTGCTCTACCGGCCGAACCCGGAGCCGGATTTTGTCGCTAAGGAGATTACGCAGCCGGAAGAGGAATTGGAGCGCTACGACAAATTCATCCGTTCGATAGATCTGCACTCCGTAGCGCCGACGGAAGGACTGATTTATACCCTCAAAACGCCCGAGGAGTGCGCCGCTATGGCGCAGACCGGAGAAATCAAAATCAGGACGTTTACCCTTGAGGAAATGTATCTCGCCCCTGCAAAGAATGAGTGGAGCAACTATTTCTTCGTGATGGATACCCGATTTATCCAGAGACAGGCAGAAAAGATTGAAAACGGCGGTGAATTTGAGCAAGATGACCCCATAACAAATTATTTTGCCAGCGGTCTGCGATTCTGGTTTTCGGAGGATGATAGTTCAGGCACGATTAACTCTCTGGAAAAGCTCTGCACTGAGTATGCCGGGCGGATGAAAAACGGCGGCAGTCTCGACCTTCATAGCCTCGAAACCACCTTCACAATTCGGGGCGAAACGGTGACGCTGGGGCAAATCCTCGATATGAGCGATGCTGCGAAGCTGCTTGAGGGAAACTCTCAGCCAGGCAAGGAATCCATCTACGGCAACGGCTGTGGCACACACGCATTCGATTGGTTTGCGGCGAAGGGCACCATGAAGGTGGCGGCTCTGGCCTATGCCAAAACGCTTCCCGAAGCTCTGGGGCAGACCTTCGAGGAATATTTCACCCGTTTATGGGACGACGACGCACAAGATGTACTTGATACGGTCTTTTACAAGAACACAGGTGGCTGTGATAGTTATAATGCCGACTGGAAGCGAGCTGTTGCACAAACCGGCTACGACCTCTTCTCAGGACTCGACTTTTCCAGCCGCGAAACGGCGCAGAGCAGCTTCCATGGCGCGATGAAGCAGTTCGAGCATATGGTCAATAGCGGGGGATATTCGTACTATTTAGACTACTTTAAGGGACATATCACCAAGGCGTTCACAACAGCCTGCCAAGCTCTGTTTTGAGTAAGGCCGGTGTACCTATGTTCGGTTTGCTTAGCTGCACGAATGCACGGAAAACTTTAACGCTGCAAAGTTAATATAGGATCTCCCTATGCTATGGAAAATAGTATTGGGAGATTTTATATTAAATTATATATAGCTGCTAAACATCCCAAAAAGGTTTTATAATATGCGGATCGTGTATGAGCAGTTTTGTGAAGGTAGACTGAGCTTAGAAAAGTGCTTCAAAAAGAAAAAGGGAGTAAATGAAACAGCGCAGCAAAAGGTGTTCCAAAAGTACCAAATCAGCTTTTTGAAACAGCTCCCCTATATAAATCAATATCGGCAACGTTGCTGTAATGAACAGAATTAATGCTTAAGGCGGTCATCAAAAATGGTGACCGCCTTTTTTGTGCAAACAAATGAAATTATGTAAAATACTGGGATTGTTTTTTGGAGATGGTATAATATTATTTGAAAGATGCTTAATGCTTAATTATGAATGAATTGCAAATAATTGATATATATAACATATCTGGAAAAATAATGGATTATAGACCAACTTCGACTTAAAATTTGGACTGCGTTGAAAAAATGACAGAGGGTATTGCAAGGTCATCTGCATAGAAAACACTTGTTTTTAAGCAGCTTCGCCGCCCTGATTTTTTC
>CAZLLK010000055.1:0-19277 GCA_964560435.1 uncultured Oscillospiraceae bacterium | reverse complement strand
GAGCTTGGTAGGTATGTATATACTTTGCCATTACTTCTGCTGTGTTTCCGTTGCCTGTTTTGGTGTTTTTTGATAATACAGTACTAATACCCGCATCAGATATATACAAACTACGAACAGGGTTGTCATACTTATATTCATCAAACATCCATATACGAGCAGCATTAGGAACACCAGTACTTAATGTTATAGGCGCCGGATTCGATTGCATTGGGGTCGAATCACTATAAAATGCCTCTGCATGTGATTGATTTGCTGTAAAATCTCCCGACCATGCAAATCCAAAATAATCCTTACCAACATCAGGGTCTTCTTTTCCACGAAAAGGAGCCATTCCCGACCATTTAGCCGCACTACTAATATAAGCTGTTACACTATTTCCGGAAGTAGTGTAATTTCCATCCGCCCTTATTGTTAGTTTATATAGGCTGTTTTGTGCAAGGCCTAATTTTGTTTTTAAAGGTTGTGGAACATTAGCGTCTACAAATATTTCTTGTCCTATTGCATCCACTTCATCTTTTGATAAAAGGCGGCTGGACGTAACTACTTCACCATTTTCATAATCATTCTTTTCTTCCACAAAAACAGTTGCAGATACCGACAAAGAATTTTTTTCATTGGAGCTGGCAAATTGGTTATTTATATTATTGTTTACAATAATATAAGCATCAGGATACTGTGCGCACATTACTTTATAGCCGATTGAATCGGATTGATTGTGGGCGAAATTAGTCGTTTCAGTAGCAAACGCTGTTGTGCTTAGTAGTATAGTTGCGGATAAAACAATACTTAATGCCTTTAGATAACGCTTCATTAATCACCTCAAAATAATAGTTTGTGGCCACGTTCAGACATTACCATATACTTACTATATTGTCAATGTGTAATTACATTGTTCTTAGTGTAACTTTTTAATAATATAATTAGTTATTATCATTATTATTAATTAGCATACAAAAAAGAACAAAGAAAATTTTTCGTTAGCCCATTTTTTAATGAATTTCATTGCTTCGTCTGTAGCTATACTCGAATTTGCTCAATTAAAAATTCCTACTCTAAAAGCTGTATCATCTAAAATTTCCTTGTACTTCGGCGTGTACCGGTAATGCGGTGCTTTTGTCTTCAAGCTGACAGCACTGATATTATCAGTGCTGTATCTTAATTATTGATGTTTCAAATCAAGCCCTCGATGCCAGTTGCGTTGTATCTAGCCATTAAATCAACTCACAGTCAATAATCCAGCCCATAGTGCAGAGGACATCATCATACGCTGGGACAGGATCCCCGCACGCAACGTCTTCCACGTTTAGCGCTTTACAAACGTCATCCAGCAAGGTATCCCCCTCATGCTGGGTATACACAAAAACACTTGCAAGCAACACCTGCTCAATCACTTTGTCATCCGCACGCAACGACCAAGTGCCAGATTCCTGCCAGGTTATAAAGCGGTCAAAAGTATGTGGCGCTTCGAGATGAAATGTTGCATCAGCGAGGACTGTTTTTAATAAAGTATCAAGGTCTGAGTATTTCATATTTGTTCTCCGATTTCTCCAGGCTAAGCGTTGATATCGGTAGTCCTGCACCATCTGCTCCATACTGAGCCTGCACTATTCTGTAGACCTTCCCATCTTCCGGAATACAGTAGTTTTCAACTTCAATACGGGCCGTACCTTCGAAGCGTGGGATTTCAACCATCATACTAATTTTCACGCCAGCCTGTTGCGATTGAAAGTAACGTGAGCCATAAACCTCTTTTTCGGCGTAATAGTATTCGACGCCGGCAGTGAGCTTCCGGAGCAGCGGAGAACTACCGTTGCCCAGTTCATAGACCGTCAGAACTCTGTCGTAGATCATTCCGTCACCTTCATTTTCTGTGAAGCAAGTTTGTTATTCAGCTGATAGCGCAGCATCCGCGGCATACCGACCGCAAACGAAGTATTGCCATCGTTTGCTCGTTTCCGGTAAAGCCACGCCGCGTACATTTCAACGAGCATGTCATCCTCAAGATTGTCCGCCTGAAGCGTTACGCCCTCACGCTTTATAGCTGAGGCGGCCATTTCAAGCAGCGCATTGAGATACGTTATCTGGCCAGCACTAGGTTGCATTAGACCCAGGTCAACTTTAAGCAGCGTCAGCTGATTTGTTTCCGAATCCATTTGGCCGCCTCCTTTCGGTGGTTTATAGATTTACCTAAGCCTTAGAAGTTACGACTCCGGCGCCGAACTTGACTGCTTTGCCCTTGGAGTCGATTTCGACTACGGTAATGTAGGAACCAGTCTTAGCGGTGATATCATCGGTTGTGTCCAAATTGGACCACGTGCTTGAAAGTTTTTCGCCCGACTTAACTCCCGCTCCGCCTTTGCAAGCTGCTTGATTGTCGATTCGAATATCTCGTTGTAATTTGGCATTCTCCGCGGTAGTTTTTTACCCAGATTGAGATTCCTGGTTTGGATACGGAGAATTCGTCGGACAGGCTCTTTAAGCTACGGCCATTCTGCAGATGCAGCCGTACAACTTTTTTCTTCATCTCTTCGTTGTAACCTGCCGTTTTTATCTCTCCTTGTGATTTCTACTTTATCACTTTGGACAGGAGTGTTACAACTTCAGTTTACCAGGACAACAGGCCGAAATGCCGCAAAGGGTAATCCCTTTGCGGCATTTGTCATGTTTATTTTTGAAGAAGAGAAAAAATCTTAAGCTATTATTTGTCCTTCAGCTTTTCTTCCAGTTCCTTGCTAATGTCATAGGCACTGAACTCCATTTTTATACTGTAGTCATCGTCCTTGCCATGCTGAGGATTCCATACCTGTGCATAGAACGGATTTTCCTTTGCGATCTCGGCATAATGCCATTCAAACCGCATACACTCCGGGCACCAGTGTCCGCCGCCAAGGGCAGCGTTAACGCTCATATGGAACTTGTGTCCAAAAGCGCATTTCCATTCAATTGGCTTATAGATGTCACCGCCGTTGTCCTCAAGACATTTACCGCCGCGGAAAGCCGCCGCCTTGTCAAGATCGGCCTTATTGAGATTTTCCAGACCCTCGCTTTCGTCATACCCGAGTTCAAGATATGTCGGGTTTTTCTCGTCCGGATGGTAGAGCGTGTAGCCCTCTTCAACACTCGAAATTGCGGCCTGTTTCTCACGGCTGCCGAAGAACGCCTTTATCCAGTCCTGTTCGTCGTTTTCAAACATCCAGTGGAAGCCCATGCGCTTGTGGCCGGTGGCCTCGTTGCCCGCCTTCATCCGTTCAGCTGTCGGCATCATTGCACAAACCATAGGGTTTGCCATCATGGCGTCAATCTGTGCGTAAACTCCGGTCCAAAACTGGTCGAAATCGATACAGCGGAAGTGGAGAATTTCATCCAGCTTATCCGCATCCGTATAGTAATGACCATGGAAGTTGAAGCGTGCCATCTGCCTGGTATCATAAACTTGTTCAAACTTGATGCCCAATGGCGCCATGGCCTTGTTTAAAAACTCCCAGCATGAGAAACGCCACTTAGCACCGCTCGACAGATTATACGCCTTGCGCCAGAAGCTTTCAGGCACCCAGTCCTCGCAAAGATTTGCCATGCAGATTCCAGACTCAATTGCCGTACTCCACTCGAGCACATTGTTTGGCGGCTGGTGGAAAATGATTGGTTCTTGGCCCGCCGCCTCATTTGAAGGATACTGACCAGTCTGACGGATGGACACCCAATGTTTCAGTCCCGATTCATAAACTGCCATTTCGCTGAACACCTTCGACATTCCGTAGTAGTCGAAAATTGAGGGATTCATCGGGTCTCCTACGCGCCCCCAGTGGACGGGAGCAAGTCGGCTTCCGGTCATAGCAACGGTCGCAATATAGCACAAATGCACCTTATCGGGATCAGGCTGCGCCTTGATTGCATGAATAATGTTCAGCGTTGATCCTATATTTGTGTAGAGCGTCTTCTCAGGGTCTTTGTCCGCCTCGGGAGATACCATTGCGCCAATGTGTAGAACATAGTCCGCACCCGTGACGCAGCGGAGAATATCGTTGTAGTTCGACATATCGCCCCAGATTACTTCGAGCGCTGGTGAAGCGTATTTTTTCAAGATTTCTCTGTTCTTTTTACTCGGACGCGCAAGAATGCGGGTTTTGAAGCGCGAAGAACGTGAGAGGAGTTGCTTCATTGCTTCCTGCCCCATATTACCGGTCGCTCCAGTTATGAACACGACCTTTTTGGGGCTGATAGCGTCCTTGTATACGTTAGGCTTGTCAAAGGTTAGCGCAGTGTCAAACGCTTCACGTGTTGCGTTTATCGCGCGGCGTGCTTTTGCCGCATCGCCTATGGCGAAATATGCAATGCCGCTGTCATAGCAGGCCTTTTCAAGCACATCACCGTTCAAAGCGCGTGCTCCGATAGCGATAACGGCATAGTCGCACGGGTATTCGACTTTTTCTCCGGCCCTTTCTCCGACGACCTTACCCTGTTCAATCGCGTCCACTTTAACCCCTGTCGCTGGAGTGATTCCACTGGCATAAACGCTTTCCGTAACACAGATCTTACGCGGTGTGCCAAGATCGGCGCAAAACTCGTCAAGCATTTCCAGATCAGTCACCTTACAACCTCGCTCCGCAAGATACTCGGCTGTTTCCATACCAACCATTCCGCCGCCTATAACAACGACATTGCCGTTCAGGTCTACCCTTCCGGCCAAAATATCATGTGAATCGTAAACAAAGGGAAGATCCTTGCCGGGGATGTCAGGAACTATCGACACAGCGCCAATGCAGTTGAAAACGGCATAGGGCTTTATATCCTTGATGAGCTCGGCAGTGACAGGTGTATTCATGCGGATATCTACTCCGAGGCGCTTGGCCTTCTCGCCCATAGACTGGACAGCCAGCTTCATTTCCACCTTACGCGGTGCTTCACCCGCAAGTAAGAACTGTCCGCCGAGCACGTTGTAAGCCTCGCAGAGAATCGGATTGTGCCCGATTTGCTTGAGCGTTATTGCCGCTTCAAGACCGCCGATACCACCACCTGCGACAAGCACAGTTTTAGAATCCTTGGTCGGAACCAGTTCACACTCCGCCTCGCGTCCGAGAGCGGGATTCCTCAGGCAGGAGATGTGCGGCATATTTACGTCCGCAAAGTAGTCGAAGCAGCCCTGATCGCAGCCGACGCAGTAATCGATATCCTCGGTTCTGCCATCACGGCACTTGTTGCAGAATTCGGCATCCGCAAGCTGTGCACGACCCATTACCACAAGATCGACCTTGTCATCTTTGAGAATCTTCTCTGCAAGCTCAGGCTCGTTTATACGCCCAACTCCGATAGTCGGAATGCCGGTTTCTTTGCGAATTCTCGCAGCATTAGCAATGTTGAATCCCTTTGGTAAATCAATAGGCGGAACCTCGAATTTCAAAGCTGCTGTCACTGTGTTGCCACGGGATACATCCAGCATGTCCACGCCGTTTTCAGCTGCAATTTTGCAGAACTCAATTACATCCTCAATAGTCAGTCCGCTATCAAAATTGTCATCATGAGCACCGATACGCATGAGAAGAGGCATACTGTCGGGAATATTTGCACGAATGGCCCTTATGCATTCCAGCGGAAAGCGCATGCGGTTTTCAAAGCTGCCGCCGTATTCATCGGTACGGTGGTTGATACCTCCTGAGAGGAAGGAATGCGGTAAATAGTTATGTGCGCAGTGAAATTCAACACAATCGAAGCCCGCTTCTGTAGCCCGGTGAGCCGCCTTTCCGTAGCAGTCGACTATTTCGTCTATCTGCTCCCTGCTTATTCCAGGCAGGGTAATCTCGGGGGTGACAGGCATATCACTTGCAACAAGTATCATTGCAGCTTGGTCCATTCCGACTGCAATGCTGCCTTGCCACAGCTGGATGCCAGCTTTTCCGCCCGCCTCGTGAATGGCTGCGGTAAGTTTTTTTAGTCCCGGAATATAAATATCGTCGCTGATCGACAAAAACCTTCTCGGAGCGCTCAAAGTATGGATGCTTGCGACTTCGACGATGCTTAGACCAGTTCCTCCACCTGTCACTCGCGCTACATGATACTTTATTAGTTGGTCACTAACCATGCGGTCGTCACCGGCAAATTTTGTGCCCATTGCAGGCAACACAATACGGTTTTTCAGTTCCATGCCTCTGATTTTATAATTGGAAAACAGTTTTTCAAACATAATCAATACTCCTTTTCTTATTTGAAACGAGAACCCTCTGCATTATTCCGTTAATACTAACACGTACTCTTCTGTAACTGTCAATCCATGATTATGTCTAAAAAGAGCGGCTTGCATTTGCATAGTATTTTTGATATATTGCAATAAATTATAATATTTATTTGAATAAGCTAATTTTTATAAAAACAACTGTGTCCAGACCATCCCCTTGGGGAACAGTTGTCGAATGGAGGTTTCTGTTTTGCGTATTAACAATGTAATCAAACAAACAGGCCTGACAAAAAAGGCAATATATTATTATATACACAAGGGACTTCTTACTCCCGTCAGCGACCCTCACAGTGGGTACATGATATTTACGGATGAAGATGTTAATTCTCTGCACATAACAAGAAAGTTGCGTGCCTTGGATCTATCGATTGATGACATACGGGATATTTTGGATTATTCCAATACGACAAACTACTACTTTGTCAGAAAACTGAAAGAGCTCAACAGACAAAAGGCCAGACTGAACAGACAGGAAGCTTTTTTAAAGAGCATTTTGGTTCCTATAAACATGGTATCCAGTCATGAAGATCTTCTTTCGATAGTGGATTCTTTACCTATTAATGAACCTTCCTGCGCAGACGAAGAGCTCGATATGACCGACGCTCTCATGATAGCCACGTTTTTCTGGGGCCAATTTATGCACGACACAGAGCTGACGGAATATAAGCGTTATCTGTGGAACCGACTGATTAAATATATTGATGCGAACCAAAGCGGCGAGATTTTAAGCCTTCGTAATTACCTTTACTCGCTGACCCAGCAAGAAACACATGCTGTATTTGCTCAGCGCGCCGAAATGGTCGACTATGTGGCTTCATTGACAGAGGCGGACTACGAGGGGTTTGTCAGCACAATGGTCACTTCTATATCGAAAAAAATACAGAATCCATCTTTTGTTCAGGCATGGAAAAAGAGTTACTTGTCCCCTATTCATTCGTCCACTTGCTTTTTTGACAGTCAGGCAAGTGACATCATGCGCGAGTTTTCCCCGCGCTTTGCAAGTTACCAGGACAACATCAATGCCTGTTGCTCCAGCATGCGCGATTACTTGGGAAAGCCAGAAGGAGCTGAACTTCGGGCTGATATTCTAAACAAATTTGAAGGTAATATTGATATTGAAGGAAACCACAGTGGAGAATTGGCGGCGCTTCTCTCATTTCAAAATTAGTCAGTAGTTGAATTGTTGTGTGCTTGCTTCATTTTTTATAACGTTTAGAATAAAAAAACAGTTCACAGGGCGCTTGATTAGCTGCTCCTGTGAACTGTTTCGTTAATTGAATAATCCTTAGAAAAATTGAAAAGAATATCAATTTTGTACTTGTAAATCACTATTTTACCAATATATTGATCAATGATTTCCCGCTTGTTTTTAAGCGTTCCGTTTTGCAGCATTCTTTTTGTTTTCTTAAAAGCCGCCTTCAGCTTTCGGGGATCGAGTTCATCCCGCTCCAGCTTGTACTAAATATCCGTAAGCTTTTCTTTCAGCCCTGCTTGTTCCCGCTCCAGTGATGACAATTGAGCCATGAGAGCAGAAGACCCCGTCTCCGTCACGACCTATACGACGTTGCCGATCCCTCTGTTTATCTCTTTTAGCCGCTGTTCGATGCTTGTTTGTTGCCTCACGACTTCCGAGTCCTGCTTTAATACAAATTCTTTATTGGTTTCAATTAGCTGTGACAGTACCGATTCATCAAATAGCGTGTTGCAAGAGTTTGAAGAACCGCACTCTCAATTGTATTCCTGTTTACCTCAGGATTGTCACAAACAACGACTCCATTATTCTTCGAGCATCGGTATGATACGTATAGCGGATGATCTGGCCTGGGTTTCCTTGAATTACCAACAAAAAGGAACCACATTCACCGCACACTATTTTCCCTGATAGCAAGTAATCCTGTTTGGCCGTGTAGCTTGCCGCTTTATGCTTCCGTTCACTCATCTTAAGCTGAGTCGCTTGGAAATCTTCAAAAGAAATAATAGATGGAATCGGATGAGACTAATTATATAATTAGCAGAATAAGCAGGAGGAATCATGTCCTCCTGCTTATTCTGTTTATTGCTATTATCTTTAGCTTTATGCTTTTTTGCCAAACATGGCATCAAAACGCATGAGGATGGTAGCGACTTCTGCACGAGTTGCCTGGCCTGTCGGGTCAAGGACGCTGTCACCCTTGCCGGTTAACAAGCCATTTCCAACTGCCCAACTCATGGCCTTTTGGGCATAATCAGATGTATCTTTGCCGTCCGTAAATCTCTCTAAAGAGGTGGTCTTGTTCAGATCAAATTTTTTGAACTCTGCGTAACGATAAAGAATCGCCGCCATCTGCTCACGGGTAATGTTATCCTCGGGGCCATATTGAATTTCGTCGTAACCTTTAACAATGCCGTTCTTGAAGCCCCATCCAATTGCTTTGGCATAATAGCTGTCTGCCGCCACATCGGAGAATGTAGCCTTTTCGAATTCTGTCGGACTGCCCTCCATACGAAACAGGACGGTAACAATCATGCCGCGAGTGGTGGAGGCATCGGGTTCAAATGCGCACGTTTCCGCACCATTCATCAAATTGTTTTCATACACATACTTTACCGCCTCGTGGAACCAACTGTCCTTCGTCACGTCAGCAAAGGGGTTCCATGGCAGCTTGCCGTCCGCCAGTTTGAAGGTTAAGGTGATGGTAACCTTACCGTTAGGCTGTACATAGCTGTAGGTGTTGTTTCCGTTGTCCTCAACTTTCAGCTTGTTGCCCGCGCTGTCTGTTACAGTGACCGTATCCACCTTGTATCCCTTGTCGGGTGTTGCGGTGATGGTAACCTTGTTGTCGGGAGATGGTTTTTCGGGAGCAACTGTGACCTTTCCGTGGTCTGATGGCGCAAGCGCAGCATTGTTCTCGATGCTGCTTTCGCCGCCACCACCACTGTAAGTTGAATATGCGATGGCATAGGTTGAAAAGTTCTTGCAATAAACAGTCAAGGTGGTTTTCTCGTTGTTGACCTTAATGTATTCACCGTTAGGGTTGGGGCTGGTTGTAATGGTATCCACCTTGCCGTCATGGAGCCTATACACCGTATAGATTTGCTTGCCTTGTAGTGTTGATGGTAAAGGAACAACAGTTTCCAGCAAGACATCCGATACAGGAATCGGTTTTTCTTCCGTAGCTCCTCCGACTTTGGTTACCGTCTTGCTCAGCGCCATATCCAGATACAGCTCAACTGTTGTTCCGCTTGCCTTGGCGGAAATTGTCTTCTGGTCAGCATTTGCTGAGTCTTTTGCCTTGGCTTCTGCTGTGAACTTAATCTCTACCGCACCGCCGCTAGTTACAGTGTCTTTGTCCGTCTGAGAGAAAACTTTTCCAACCTTATCAAAGGTTTTTTCCAAATTGCCCACCACTATAGCGGGAGTTCCAGACGTCACGCTCACCACCGAGTTCGTCTTGCCCTCAGGCAGGGTGACATTTTTGCCATCTGCGTTGGATGCAATAATTTCGACCTTGACAGTCTGAACAACGCCGTTTTTGGAAACCACGAGATTGTACAGACCGGGAGCAATGTTGGCAAAGCTATACTTGCCTTCCTCGTTGGTAACAGTCTCCCTAATCTGTCGGCTGCCCAGCATCAGGGTCACCACCGCGTCTGCGGCAGGATTTCCATTTTGATCTACCGCGCCGTTGATGGAAAAAGTGCTCTTCAACCAAAGGGCGGTAAGGGTTATGTTAGACGCGGGCTGTTCCAGCACTTCGCCCGGCTGATAGGTCTTGCCATTATACTGCCAGCCTGTAAAAACGGAGTCGCTCTTGGTAAACGTACATGCCGGCAGGGCGCGAGCAGTGCCAGACTGGGCGTCGGAAACAGATGTCATTGAGCCGGATCCACCCTCACCGGGCGCAAAGGACAGCGTGTAGGTGGCGGGGGCCGTGTCCTTATAGATATTCAGCACACCGATTTTCCGTGCCGCGCCATCGGTACCGTCAATGTGGCGATAATTTTTGTTTGCGATTTCAGCGTAAATGTCATAGCTACCAATGTCGGTTGGTGTTTCCACCGCCTTGCCTTCCTTACGGTAGGTAACTGTAAATTCCGTAAAGGAAACGTTGTTTGCCGTGGCGGTGACAGTGGCGGTTTTAGCCGACCCGTCATTCTTTACCATATCACCGCTCACCGCGAAGGTCACCGGTGCTTTTTGAATAACCAAAGTGCCCGTGGGGTTTGTCAGGATATAGTTGGTGGCTTTTTCACCCGTCAGATCGGCAGTAACCGTGTGGAAGCCCACAGTTTTCTGCTCACCGCCCGAAATCTTCGCGGATACTTCGCTGTCCTTACTCTCCACCCCTGTCAGGGCGAACTCGGCCGACTTTACTCCCCCGTCATAGACGTTGTGAAGATTTTTCCATAAAGCCGTAATGTACTTCTTCTCGATGGTCAGCGTGCCGACGCTGAAGTCAGCAACTTCGGTGGAAGCGTGCTTAAAGTTGGTGTCGTTGATGGTCACGACCACGTTGTACTTGCCCGCATCAGTCTTGTTTGCGGTAGCACTCGCATCACCGCTTTTTTGGTAGCTCACACTGAACTTTCCTGTTGCGATGGCGGGAGTCTGTCCCGCCTTCTGGATAACGGTGGCAGTTTTGGCAGTAGCATCGTAGGTGTAGCTGTTGCCATTGACTGCAAAGGTGATAGGGGCCTTGGCAATGGCGAAGGTATAGGTCAAATCCTCCGTCTTCCCATCCTCCCAAGTGTAATTGCTCTTGTCTTTGAGGGAAACGGTGACGTCCTGGCTTCCAGCGACAGTGAGTTTGTTACCCGTTACGGTATAAAGCTCATTGGCTGTGACGGCATAAGTCTGCTCGCTGCCGGTGTAGGTGAAGACCGTACTATCCGCTGCGGGCTTTGCGACCGTCTGGGCAGTAATTGCCCAATTTTGTGTCACCCCACTTGCTCCGATCAAGGTATAGTTGCTGTTACCGAGGGCGGTGACCGTGGCAGTATAGTTACCCTTGGCAGTGCCGCTGTTGCCGCTGTAGGTGAGGTTAAATGTATCGGAACCAATCTTGTTGCTCACCGTGGCGGTGATTGATTTTTGTGAATTATCATAGACGAAGGGTGCCGCGTAGCCCCATGTCAGCTCGGCTCGGAGCGGATTTACCGTCAGGGTGCCTCCGGAGGCGACACTGTAATTGGTCGAATCCGAGAGGGTTACGGTGTATTTGCCCTCACCAACCGCCGCGGCATAAGTATAGTTGCCTGCATTCTGGGAGTGCGATGTGTAGGTCACGGTTACGGGCTCACCGTTCTCGCCGGTGACGCTTTGGGAGAAGCTTGTGCCGCCGTTGTAGGTGACTGACTTGGCGGGAATGGTCAGTGATTTGGGGCTGACCGTGAGGTTTCCTGCGCTGCCAACGGAATAGTTGCTGTCAGAGAGTGCAAGGGTGAATCCGTTTGTCGCTGTCCCAAACGTATATGTACCGGAGGTTTTTGCAGACGGTGTGTAGGTCAGGGTGACTTTCTCGCTACCAACGCCGGTGGCATATTCTGGCACGCTTATGGTGGCAGTACCGTTGTACACGGCGGTCTGAGCGGAAATCGTCAGCGCTTTAGGGCTGATTTTTGCACCTTTCGGTGCTGTCACACCCGTCAGTGAAGCTGTGCTCAGCGTATAGTTGCTTCCCCAGCTATCACTCAGAGCAATGCCGGTCACGTCGACAGTAGTAGTATCGGCATTTTTGTTCGTCCATGCAAAGGTTCCGGTGGCTGTTGGCAGTTCGCCATTTGCCGCGCCAGCGAGGGAAATCTCGCCACTGGCAGTTTCGTTACCGTCATATTCCTTGCCAGTGACGCTTTTAACCGACGGGGTCAGCACCCCCTTGGCGATACTCCATGCAACAGATTGATCGGTGCTGATCGGTGTGGAGATATCCCACGCATAGTTGACTTTGTCTACCAGCGTGGCCGTAGCCGTGTGGTCACCGGCATTCTTGGTTTTGCCGAGCGACACGGTGTAGCGTGGGTCTGCCGATGCTACACCGATTTGTTCACTGCCGTTGTACACAAGGCCCGTTGCCGCTGTAGGCAGGTTCACCTTTGCCTTCGCTATGGTGAAATCTTTTGTTGCAGTGCACTGGTTATAGTTTCCGATTGCCGCAAAGGTGGCGGTTACGGTATAGTCGCCTGCTTTTTCTGGTTTTGTTGCGGGTTCAGTATGGGTTGTCCCGTTTCTGCCTACGTAGGTGTAGGATACAGCACTTGTTCCGTTGGTGTTGCTGGTGGGAACGGGATTACTTGCCGTCTCGCCATACGTCCAGTCAGCCATTTCGACGCTGCCACTTCCGCTTGTCTTGTTTACCGTTACGGCAAAGGTTTTGTCGGCAGATGCGGTTTTGCTTCCGCTTGCCTTGTTTGTGGAGATAACGCGCACCGTATAATCGTGTGTGCCTGCGGACAGTCCGGCAGGCGCGGTGTAGGTATCTGAGCTTGCACCTGCGATTGCCGTGCCCGTGGTATTAGAGCCTTCATACCAAGCATAGGTGTATGTAAAGTTGGTGGTATCAGGACTTGTAATAGACACCTTCATGCTCGGTGCGGTCGTGTAGCCGAAGGTTACAGCGGATGGGTCACTGCCGGTAAGCGTAGGCGCCGTGGCTTCCTTTAGTTTTCCTTTTGCGGTCAAGCTGGTTTGCGCATTTAATGTCAATGTACGGTTTTGAGTGGTATTATTATCGCTCCACTTGTCCCATTCATAGCCTGCAAGGAGTGTTGCTCTAATGTTGGCAGATTTACCATTTAGATAGATTCCACCACCCGAAACGGTATCGATGCCTGTGCCTTTGGCCAAAGAAAGGGTATAATAATTTAATGTGGCGGAGTTCGTGGCACTTTGCACGAACAAATCGGTATAGGTATCTGTTGCGCCTTTCTCCCAAATAAAGTAGGTATTTGCAGGGTCAAGGTTGCTAAACGTATATATCCCGTTTGACTGGTCATCTGCCGCAATTCCGCCATTCGCTAAATAAGTAGTAGACAGGTTTATTACGGGTGCCCCGCTTGTCCACCGTATACCGTCCTTATTCACCGTTACGGTTGCGTTATAATTCGGCTGAATTTTGACATATTTGAAGGTACTTAAGTCTGTGCTGTTGTCCCATGCAGCAGCAGAACTACCGTCCTTGTTCGCGCTGACAGTCACCTTTTTGGATACATAGCCAGAAAGAGCTGGATTCTTATTGAACGATTTACTGCTACTGCTTGCGGTCACCGTGCCCCCGTTGATCACGATTGAAGTGCCGGCTAATGCATCGATGCCAAATGAGTTTGTTATAACCGTACCACTGTTGATCGTAAAATCAGCACAACTGTAAATATTAGTACTTGTAAGGATACCGCTTCCGTTCAAGGTAAGGCCGCCTCCTGCTTCTATACCACGCATACCGTTACCGCCTGCCAGCGTCACATTGCCGTCACCGTTAATGGTTAAGGAACGTCCCATATACACGAAAATCCCGATGTGATCTGTGGAAGTGATGCTGTTGTTGCCTTGTAATGTTATCGTTAAGTCACCAGGCGAAGTTGAATTATCCAACAGAACACCGTTGCCGACGCCGTTAAACGTATAGTTGTTAAGCGTAAGCACGCCGGTTCCCGCGTTAAAATACGCCGTGCAGCCACCCGTTCCCAAGGTACCGCTTGCTGCCGCCGCCCCGTTTACCAGAAACGGCGTGCCACTGTTCAGCGTTACGCCGCTAACTTTCACGGCGGAAGCTGCTGCCGCCTGCGCCGTGGGGGCTATGGCGGGTAACAGTCCCAGCAGCATAGTCATCGTAAGCACCATGCTTAAAATTCTTTTTCTCATCTTTATCTCTCTCCTCGTTCATTTCTTATAGTTACAATAGCCCTGCGTTGGCAAATCCTTGCCTTCTTTGTCAAACTCTCCGAAAGCACAGTACCAGCACTCTCGCAGCTTTACCAAACAGCCGTCTCGGGATTGAAAAAAGGAACAGCAGTCCCGTGGTTTTACCCAAATTGCAGCGAGGCGCCGTTCCACCTCGCTTGAATGGTCAGTCGTCATCTTTTCCACATAGCACCCTGCCTCTCATACAACATTTTCAACTGTAAGAGTAGCAGGACTTTTCTTATCTGTGCAGTTTCTTGCACGAAACATACATAATGTTGCACGAAACGACAAAAAGCACCATTTGCCCGAGGGCAAACGGCGCTTAGGGGGCGTGATTAACTCGTTATAGTGGCAAAATGATTTGTGTAATGAACACATCATTTTCTTGTGTGAAACGGAGCATGCCTTTCTGCTTTTCAACGATGCGAAGCACGCTTTTCGTTCCTGTGCCTCCGTTTTCTTTCGTGGAAAGGGGCAAATTATGTTCAAATTCCACTTTGCCATCTACACTGTTTCGCAGCTCGATTTCAAGGCTGTCTTCATCAGTGTCTGAAACAAAGGAAATCATGGGTGCGGGAGACTGTGTCCGTTCGCAAGCTTCCAAGGCGTTTTCCAGAAGGTTGGAAAGCATCGTTCCAAGCTCAGATGGCGAAATATTCAATTCGTCTGGAATAACTGCATTGAGCGTAAAGGATATGCCGTCAGCGTTTGCCTTTCTTTCATACAGGGACAGAACGGCATTTGCAGTAGTGTTTTTGCAGTGCTGAACAAGGCCACTTTCAGCAAGACTCTCGTCGTAGTATTGCAGGTATTCCAGCGCACCACCCACATCCCCACTTGTCAGATATTCGTGCAAAATGCCATTGTGGTGTCTCAAATCATGACGTGACTGCTTTGCCATATTCAAAAAGTTTTCATAGGAGGAAAGCTCCGAAGTGAGAAACTCGTGATTCATTTTCACTTTTGTATTCTCTTCTGCCAGTTCCTTTTCCTTAATCAAGCTGCGGCAGGAGATAAAGACAGTTGCATATATGAGTAACATCGTGAACACCATGAGCATCAGAAGAGTCAAATCCTCCGTCAGCATGACCTCTATATCGCTTGCTGTTACGATAAGATACAAAAAGTTTGCCAGCACTGCGATGGCCAATGCCAGAAAGAGCTGCCAGCGCTGTGCCACTTGCCTGTATATCGGGTTTAGATACTTGTTGAACACAAAAATTATTACGCTGTAAAGAGCTACCCGCAGTAACAGATGCGTAAACGGTGTTGTTGCGAAGGTATAGCTGATGATGACAACAAAAATGAAAACATTCAAAACCGTAATGATATTGAACAGCCATTTCATAAAACCGCCCTGAAAGAGCGGTTTGCAAACAAGCCCTGTCACGATCCATAACAAGGCACTGAGTTTGGTAAACTGGGTCATGTCGATGGTGAAATACATCGCTGTTGTAACGGAAGTTACCACCAGATAGGTTCCGAAAAGAGCGAGGCGCATGGTTCGCTTATCGTATTTTGGCTCATCAAGGGAAAACAGGTGCAGGAGAACAAAAAAGTTGGTGACAGCACCGCGGATGATATGAATATATAGGAGCTCCATTTAGTGTCTCCCCTCATCGAAAATGAAGGCAAAATATTGTTCCTTGATCTGTTTGAAGTTGCGCTTGACCATGGGAATCTGCACTCCGGATTTCAGGGTGATTTTATCAGGCTCAATGCTCCTAATACTTTTATGATTAACAATATAGCCTTTATAGGGCGCGATAAACTGCTCCTTTGCGTGCTCCTTGAAAATAGACAGCAGTTCAGAAAGGGTCTGCCTGGTTTCAATTTGCTCACCGGTTTTCAAATGGATATTCTGAGAATGGGAAAAGCTCTCCACGTACATAATTTCGTTGAGGTCAACAAGTCTTGCCTCTCCGTTTCGAAGCTTTAGGGTGATGTTTTTTGCCATCGTGCTTTTATATTTTTCGACAGCGCGGTCCATTGCCTCATCAAACTGCTCTTGGGAAAATGGCTTGACGATATAGTGTGCCGCCTTCAAGGTAAAGGCTTCTATCGCAAAATCTGCGGAGGTGGTCAGAAAAATAATTTCCGGATTTTCTTTCCTCTGCCTAATTTCCCGGGCAATGTCAGTGCCTAACATACCTGGCATGCAGATATCCAGCAGCAAAACATCGTAGTTGCCGTTTTTGCTCCACTCTTCCATGAATAAAAGTGGAGAATCATAAAGAGCGGTTTGCATCGATAGTTCGGGGTACCGCTCCGAATAATTCTCCACGGCGGCTTGAATGATATCTAACTGCTCAGAAGTGTCGTCACAAATAGCAACCCGCATAAAAACGCCCCCCTTAAATGTCTAATTGATTATCATACAAAAAGTTGCTTTCTGCAACAAATTATTTAACGAACAATTGAATGAAATCTCGAATACTATGCCCCATCAAACGGAAGAAGAACTGGGGTTGAAGGAGAAAAAGGTCATAACCTTCTCCGATAGTGTGAGCGCAGACCTGTGGCGACCAGATAATAGTAGCAGTGACATCTACAAGCTTTCTGATGGAACTACTCTGCTGACCATCCAAGACCCCTCTGGCCCGATCAATGTTTATGTGGGCGGGGTGGAAAGCTTTGACGACTTGAGCGAGTCTGCCCAACTGGCTGTCAGTGCATTCTATAAACAGCAGGGCCTGCATTACGATACCCAATCAGAACTCAAAAATGCCTATGCGGAGTATCTGACCTGTAAAGAAAGCGGAACAGAATACCATGAGCGTTACATCACCCAGGATGTTGCACCCACAGCCTCTAATGATACTATCATGTGTTTTCTAACATCCGTGACCTTACCAACGAAGAGTCAGGAGGCACAAGAGCTTCGTCTTGGTGCGGCGTTTGACCGGAAGACCGGCAAGGCGCTGAGTAACTGGGATCTGTTTACTCTACCTGAGAAGGAAGCCCGCCAATGTCTTTTGAATGCGCTTGATGTTGATCCTGCTTTGCGAGCTGAAATGAAAGCTGAGCTAATACCAGAATATATCATCCTGTTTTCTAAAAACATGGAAGTGACTTTTCCTCAGGGGACCCTGCCGAGTCAGGAGTATAGATATAGTTGTTCGATAGACTATAACAAGCTCACGGCCGTACTTCAACCCTGGGCCATCCCCAATAATCCGGTTAAATAGTGGGATTATGAGCAATCGGGAATTCTAGGGCATTATCGAGCTTCAGTTTGTTTATAATCATACGCGCTCACTCCCGAAATACGTCCAACACGCGCCGGTAATCCTGAATAGTTTTTCTTTCCCAGCAAGACGTTAGGACTTGATGAGCGTCGCGAGAGTTGTAGCATCTCCTTATACACCAAAAACCCTGTAGTACAAATGACTACAGGGTTTTTATATTCAACAATATTCCTTCACCAATCAAACAAAGTTACCAACATCGAATACGAGCATTATTACCAGTTACTTCAGATTCGTTACGAGTGCGTTTAACAGTTGCCCTCCCTTGTTTTGGGACAGCTCCCAGATGCCAACTCCCGCGAGGTTATTCGCGACAATATACTTTGCTTTGTGAGCGACAGAGGTTTCGTCATCATAGGAAATAAAGGTCGAGCCATTGAACAGCCACGGGACAAACGCGACAGTGTGGAAGTACTTCGTATAACTGCTGTCCGTCAGATATGACGAAAGTATTTTATCATACGAGATAGCGCTACCACCGGAGAATGGCTTATACAGGCCATTCCCACCACCGGTCACATTATTGTACATGTACCCGTAAAATGGCACGCCGAGGACAATTTTCGATGCAGGGAATCCTGCTGACGTCCACGCCTTAATCGATTGGTCCACACTCAATTTGTATTGAGGAGAAACATCTGTCGGTGTATACAGCGGTGCGCTGAAGTCGGTATAGCTGTCCCAAGTGCCGTGAATGTCGTATGTCATGATCGTGGCGTAATCAACATAGCCTGCGATTTTAATCAGCTCTGTATTGGCTACGTATGTGCTCCCGGCACCGCCAGCGATTGTGAGCAAATATTTCTGACCGTCGATTGCTCCCTGTGCGTCAAGCTTCTCTCGGAGTTTTTGCAGGAGAAGCGTGAAGTTTTGTTTATCAGCGCTGCGTGTGATATTTGTTGGCAAACCGCCGCTGACTGGATATTCCCAGTCAATGTCGACACCATTAAAGCCGTACTGCTTAATAAATGCGACGACACTGTCGGCAAACACAGTCCGACTGGCATCCGTCAGAGAAGCATCCGAAAACTTGCCTGAATCGTTCCACCCACCAATTGAAATCAGTGTTTTGAGCTTAGGATAAGATATTTTGAGCTCCTTAAGTTGGTTGAAGTTTATCGGGTCTATGTAAGGGTCACCCAGCGCAATTTTTAAGTCGTCTCCTATTTTAGCAAAGGCATAATTAACCGTGCTAAGATTTGTAGCCGGAATGCTCTGCGGCGTGTATCCGCTGTATGCTGACCAGCTGGCGTAATAGCCCGTCACTATTTTTTGCGCAATTGGAGTTAACGGCAGGGTGATAACCGTCAGCGTATTGCTGGGTTGTGACAGGTTTCCGCTTGTGTCTTTTGCTTTTATGTAAAAAGAATATGTAGTGGAGACCGTCAAACCTGAGACTATAAACGTGGTTCCTGTTGCCGTGCCGACATTTACGGCATTCTTATAAATTAAATAAGAGGCGACACCTTTGTTGTCTGTGGAGGCCGTCCACTTCAACGAGACAGAGGTCTGACTGACGGAAAATACTGATAAGTTTTGTGGTGTGGTGGGAGGCTGAGTGTCTGTGGACTTTTTGGCCTCTGAAGCTATTTGAAGGAGACCAGCTAACACGAGGATCAAGGCTACGGTTGTAATTCTTTTGTAGATCTTAAACATAAAACACTCCTTTGACTAAGTATGGTTAAGATCATTGTACCAAGTGCGCGCATTGGCAACAACGCGTAAATAATGGAAACAAGTTGTCCGTTTTAGGTCTTTACAGTGATGCAAAAATATAATGAAATGTGTGAAGATATTAATAAAAATGGCAACTGATGAATCCACAAATAAAGAACCGGATTAGAGTATTACCAACATTGGCCCTGAACAGCACCCCAATTGTTAGACAGTATGATATACTGAAAAACAATTGGGGTGA
>CAZLLK010000054.1:0-19866 GCA_964560435.1 uncultured Oscillospiraceae bacterium | reverse complement strand
CTGATGAGCCGCACACACATTTACAGCTTCCGCGGAAGCCTTGATTGGAATAATCTGAAGTTCATGCACAAAATGATGATGAATATGCTCAACAAAATGCTTAGCAAGAAAAAGGAAGAGGAGCTGACTGCCGACGACAGGGAAATGCTCAAAAACTTTGGCAAAGCAGTTGACTATACAAATATGGGCGCAGCGACACCGCTCGTCGAATATGTCAAGAGCCTGAACTAACATAAAAAGAAGCCTTCGGATGTTCGGAAGGCTTCTTTTTATTATCTGGTTTTATTGCTTGCTTCCGAAATATTATTTATGAAGGATTGGCGAAATTCGCTTGTATATTAGGAAAGCAATCAGCACATCAATAAGTCCTTTAACAAGCGTGAACGGAGCATTGAAAATCAGAAGACAATCCCATAGGTTGTTAACACCGGAGTAAATATCGTGATATGCGCTAATAATTATCTCCATCGGCATAAAGTTGGCATAGAGCGGGTAGACGAGATAGTAGTTAATGGGCAGGCATAAAAGAGCCATAACGAGCGCGCCGACGATGGATGCGCGCAGCGCACCTGCGCGGTTCTTGTGTTTCTGATAGATGAGTCCGGCCGTGAAAGCGAATATCGATCCAATGAGAAAGTTGCTCAGTTCGCCAATCATAAACGAATTGGAGACTGGCAGGTGGACAAGGTTCTTAATGAGGCAAACCACAACGCCGTACACCGGACCAAGACTGAATGCCGCAAGTAGCGCAGGTAGATCGGAAAAGTCGAATTTGATAAACGACGGCATTAGCGGAACAGGAATTTCAATGTACATGAGGACAAACGCGATTGCAGAAAGCAAAGCTGTGACTGTCATTTTGTGAGTTAAAGGTTGCTTGCTCGATGGGGACATTGCAGATTTTTTCATGGAAACACTCCTAAAATAATGTAACACCTGAAAAACGGCTGTCTTTCAGGTGTTAAAACTACAATAGGTGCGCAGTTACAGAGCAAAAACAAATGCCCTGTTATTTTAACACATCTTCTTTCATCCAGACTTTAACTGTTGGTTTTGGAGTTGCACCAAATCTGCGCTTTCGCGCTCGCGGACTTTACCGCCAATCGGGAATTTCACCCTGCCCTGAAGACATAACTATATTCAAATGTTCCAGATGATTGTACAATCGCGAGTATATAATGTCAATACCTAATGCACAATCTTTTGCAAAAAACGTGCAAAAGACAGCTCGGCTCTCGTACAAAACCACGAATTGCTAAATGGGAAAGAAGTTTGTTGACATTCTGAATTGCAGTGGTAAGATGTTTTTTATATATAGAAAAGGGTGGGGAAAACGATGCTGGAAACTGTGATACTGGGGCTTTTCATAGTTGGGTTGATTATTTGCGTTGCGTCAGGTTTTTCGATTTTTTATGCGCTTTTTTTCGGACTTGCCCTGTTCTTTGCATTCGGAATAATAAAAAAGCACAGCTTTTCGGAGCTGCTGAAAATGTCCCTTGAGGGCATGAAAACCGTAAAAAACATAACTTTTGTATTCATTATGATAGGCGGACTAACGGCAATTTGGCGCGCTGGAGGTACGATTCCTTACATAATTTATTACGCATCCAAGCTCATTTTGCCGCAGACCTTCATCCTTGCCACCTTTATTCTGTGCGGCTGCATTTCAATGCTAATGGGAACCTCTTTCGGTACTGCGGCGACCATGGGCGTCATTTGCATGATGATGGGGAAAACGATGGGGATAAGTCCGATGTGGATTGGCGGAGCTGTTCTCGCAGGTGGCTTTTTCGGGGACAGGAACTCCCCGATGTCCACAAGCGCGCTTCTCGTCAGTGAGCTTACGGAGACAAGCATTTTCAGCAACGTTCGCCAGATGATAAAATCCACCATTGTGCCATTCGTTTTAGCCTGTGGGATATATCTTACCGTCGGTTTTTCCATGAAAACGAGCGGGTCATCTGAGAATGTGGTCGGAATGTTTGCCGAGCATTTCAACCTGCTATGGGTGACTGTTATACCCGCGGCGCTGATTGTCGTGCTGTCCGCGTTTAAGGTCAGCGTAAAGATAACCGTTGCGGTCAGCATTGCCTGTGGAGCTATAATCTGCATGGCAGTACAGGGCATGGGCTTTGTGCCAATGCTTAAAATGCTCTTACTGGGCTACAATTCCCCCGACAAGGAGCTTGCCGCAATGCTCAACGGCGGCGGCATCGTTTCAATGCTCAAGCCTGCCGCGATTGTTTTGCTTTCCTCCTCATACTCGGGGATTTTCGAAGGCACAGGCCTTCTTTCGGGCGTCAAAAAGTACATCCACGTTCTGGCACGCAGAATAAACCCTTTCGGAGCTTACATACTGACCTCGGTTTTTACAACTATGATAAGCTGCAACCAGTCCCTTGCAATACTGCTTACGCATCAGCTCTGCGGCGACACTATGGAAACCAAAGAGGACAAGATGCTATCTCTTGAAAACTCGGCAGTTATTATTTCACCGCTTATACCGTGGTCAATAGCGGGAGCTGTACCGCTTGCTGCCATTTCGGCGCCGACCTCAAGCATATGGTGTGCAAGTTACCTGTTTATTGTACCGATTTTCTATTACATTACGCAATTTAAAAAGCAAAGAGCCAACATGAAAAATCGGGAAGAAACCGAGAAAATATGACTTCGGTAAGATTTGCATAATATTTCGCCTCGTGTGCAAAAATAATCATGAGGTGATTACTATGGCAAAAGCAGGAATGCGTAGACCTGACCCAAAGGCACCGCATGGGACAGAGAGCAACAAAATAACGCACTTTGAAAAAGATGGTGTTCCTCCGGTACCTGAAATGCAGGGGAATATTAAAAGCGGTAAAGTACGAGCAAAGCCGAAGTAAAAAAACAGACTGTCGGATGTTGAGATAGTCTCACAGACGAGAGAACACCGTCCGTCGCTGTATACCGATACAGCAGGGCGGTGTTTCCAAAGTAAGCAAAAAGTGTTCACTATCAACAATTTCAGCCGTTACATTTATTTGAAGCGGATTTGATGATTATGATAAGCCATAATTTCATACCTGACTTAGAACTGCTTTTTGCAGTACGTGACTTTATCGATACCCTGGTGCCTGCCGAATTATGGCAGGCGTTTTCGTAGTATATCTTGACATATTTTCAAAGAATGTTATATAAAGGGATTACATTTATCAGACAGGACATGGGGGAAGTACATGAAGAACAGAGCTTACGAATATTTGAATAGGGACAGACTGCATCACATAGATATGCTGGAAACGATGGATAGAAACAATGCAGAACTTATTTATGCGGAGAGCGACGGAGTGCTTTTGCTTAATATTTCGGGTTGTACATATATGATAAGCACGGAAAGTGAAGAAACTATCGTAAAAATGTGCGAAATGATTTCGGAGCCTGAGTTGATAACGATGCATCAGGCACAGTTCGTGCCGATGGCTCAGGAAAAGTACGGGTTTGAACACAAAATGGAATGCTTCCAATGCGCCTATCTGTCGCATGAGCGGATAGACGAGAGAGTTTCGGAAGGGATTGAACTTCGCGGCTTGACATTGGCGGAGCTGTCGTTCGTATGTGAAAACTATGACCATCCGGTGGACGAACGTTACATAGCAGAGCGCATTGAAGCCGGTATGATTGGGGCATATTGCGGCAATAAATGTGCGGGCTTTATCGGCACTCACGCAGAAGGCACAATGGGCATCCTTCACATTATGCCGCAATTCCGCCGCCGCGGTATTGCCTACTCGCTTGAGGCAGCGCTTATTAACCGAATGCTTGGGCAGGGGTATATTCCACACGCGCAAATCGTGACTTCAAACAAAGCCTCCATTCTGCTTCAGGAGAAAATCGGAATGAGCTTTTCGGACAAGACCGTCACATGGCTGATTGACGAATAATGCGGCAATTGAATAACAAAAAGCGGGACGGCAATTGCCGTCCCGCTTAATTTTGATTAAGTACATATTAGTACTATTTTCCGCTCTCTCCGTAGTTGGAAAGCACACGCGCGGAGGGGTCGTTTACATTGCAGCCCTCCCAGCTCTTGTTGGGCATCCAGAAATCATCGACCATCTTTGCCTGACCCGGAAAGTACTTTTCGAAAAGCTCACGGTACAGAAGCGATTCCTTGGTAAAGGGCTTTGCAAAGTCGTATTTCTTGCATTTTTCTGCGAAGTCAGTGTCGGAATAAAGGCTTTCGGCATACTCCTTGATGTCATCCACCAGCGAGTGACCGACAGCGTCGGAAAACGCCGCCTTTTCACGCCAAAGGATGTTTTCCGGCAGATAGTCTCCGCCCTCAAAGGCGTGGCGGAGCAGATACTTGCCCATGTCGTAACTGTTCATCTTCATCTCTGCGGGAACGCTCATGACGTATTTGACGAATTCGAGATCGCCGAAGGGGACACGCGCCTCGAGCGAGTTTGCGGAAATGCTCCTATCTGCACGAAGCACGTCGTACATATGAAGCTCGCGCAAGCGTTTTTCCGACTCGAGCTGAAAAGCCTCGGCATTTGGCGCAAAATCCGTGTATTTATAGCCGAAAAGCTCATCAGAAATTTCGCCTGTGAGCAGAACGCGGATGTCCGACTGCTCGTGGATTGCCTTGCAGATGAGATACATTCCCATGCTTGCTCGTATTGTGGTTATATCATAGGTGCCGAGAAGAGAAACAACCGTTTCCAGCGAAGAAATAACGTCGTCGCGGTTAATGACGATTTCCGTATGGTCGCTGTGGATGTATTCGGCAACTTGCTTTGCATATTTAAGGTCGATTGCGTCAGTTTCCATGCCGATAGCGTAGGTGCGGATAGGACGGTTCAGGAGCTTCGTGGCGATGGCACACACAAGGGAGCTGTCAAGCCCACCTGAAAGCAGAAAACCAACGGGAACGTCCGAGTCAAGACGCTTTGCAACGCCCATTGACAGCTTGTGGCGTATGTTTGTGCATACGGCTTCCAAGTCGTCATCAACTGAGGGCAAGCGCTCTGCAATGTCACAGTAGCATACGAATTTTCCGTCGGCATAATAGTGCCCGGGAGGGAAGGGCTTTATCTCATCCGAAAGACCAACGATGTTCTTCGCTTCGGAGGCAAAAATCATCTCGCCTTTCTTGCCCTTGCCATAGTAAAGAGGCCTAATGCCGATGGGGTCACGCGCCGCGACGAATGAGTTTTTCTTGCGGTCATAAATTATCAGAGCGAACTCAGCGTCCAGCATTTTGAACATTTCAAAGCCGTATTTCTCGTAGAGCGGGAGCAAAATCTCGCAGTCGGATTCGCTTTCAAAGCTGTACTCGGAGGAAAGTTCCTTCTTTAAATTTCGAAATCCGTATATCTCGCCGTTGCAGACGACATAGTTTCCGTTAAGGGCAAAAGGCTGCATACCGCTCTCATGGGTGTCCATTATGGCAAGCCTGTGAAAACCAAGTCTGCCGGCGGGTGTATCAATCAAACGGGTCATGTCGGGTCCGCGAGTTTTTGTTTTGTGGAAGGCTTCCACAAACTCGCCCTGCGGTATTTCGAAATCCTCAGCGCCGATTATCGAGCACATATAAAGTTTCCTCCAAAAGTATAAATATTGGGGGCGGATATTAGATCCGCCCCCCTCCGGATTGTTTTGCTTTATTCAATTACTACTGGCTTGTGCCCCGCAAAAAACGGAGCGTTTTTTTCGAAAGGAGTTTGTTAGGCTTTCGAAAATGTATGTTATTTCACGCCAAAGAGCAGGTCACCATATGACGGGAAGGGCCAATATGCTTCGGCGGTGATGGTTTCAAGTTCATCCGCGGAGATACGAAGCTCGCTCATAGCCGGAATCACCTTGTCCTTATAGAAAATGGCGAGTTCTGTTACGTCGGAAACTTCCTTAGAATCTAAAAGCACCTTGTCAAGCTCGGCTGTCTTGGCAAAAAGATTTGCGGCAGCGCGGGAAACGGACTTGAGAGTTTCAAGCTCGTATGTGCAGTCAATATTGGAGATGAAGCTTTTCTTTGACATCGCAGTATCGGAAAGTGTCTTTGAATATGAGGAAACGGCGGGCATAATTTCTTTTTTTGCCATATCCAGCATCGTAAGAGCTTCGATGTTAATGACCTTGCAATAGTTTTCCATAATGATTTCATAACGGGATTTGATTTCTGTTTCGGAAAGAACCTTGTGTGCGGTGAAGAGCTTCACACTCTTCTCGGAGAGAAAGTGCGGCAGGCAGTCGGGAGTGGTCTTAAGGTTGGTCAGACCTCTATTTAGAGCTTCCATTATCCAAGTGTCGTCATAGCCGTTGCCGTTGAAGATAATGCGCTTGTGCTCACTGATGGTTCTCTTAATAAGCCTGTTGAGAGAAGCGGTAAAGTCCTCTGCACCTTCAAGCTCGTCGGCAAATTGCTTGAGAACCTCGGCGACCGCTGTGTTGATGACGAAGTTTGGACCGGCGATGGAGAGAGATGAACCGGGCATACGGAACTCAAACTTGTTTCCTGTGAAGGCGAAGGGAGAAGTTCTATTTCTGTCGGTTGTGTCCTTTGGGAAGTGGGGAAGAACGTCAACACCGACGGTCATTTGCTCCTTTACACGGTCGGAGTATGCGCTTCCGCTCTCGATTGCGGTGAGAATTTCTGTTAGTTCGTCGCCAAGGAACACTGAAATAACTGCGGGAGGCGCCTCGTTTGCACCCAGACGGTGGTCGTTGCCTGCGGTTGCGACAGAAAGACGCAGAAGCTCCTGATAATCGTCGACTGCCTTGATCGTAGCGCACAGGAATATGAGGAACTGGGCGTTTTCGTAGGGGGTTGCGCCCGGTTCAAGAAGGTTCGTTCCAGTGTTGGTGGAAATTGACCAGTTGTTGTGCTTTCCGCTGCCGTTAACGCCTGCGAAAGGCTTTTCGTGGAGCAGACAGACAAGGCCGTGACGCTTTGCAACCTTCTGCATAATCTCCATAGTCAGCTGGTTGTGGTCAACAGAGATGTTGGTGGTCGTGAATATTGGAGCAAGCTCGTGCTGAGCGGGAGCTACTTCGTTGTGCTCGGTCTTAGCAAGGATGCCGAGCTTCCAAAGCTCTACGTCCAGTTCGTCCATAAAGTCCTTTACGCGGGGCTTAATGCTTCCAAAGTAATGGTCATCAAGCTCCTGCCCCTTTGGAGGTCTTGCACCGAAAAGGGTGCGACCGGTGTAAATAAGGTCGCGGCGCTTTTCATAAAGCTCTTTGTCAACGAGGAAATATTCCTGCTCGGGGCCGACGGTTGTTTTAACGGAGGTTACGTCTGCGTTTCCGAAAAGCTTTAGAACTCGCATAGCTTGAATGTTGATTGCCTGCATGGAGCGAAGAAGGGGAGTCTTCTTATCCAGAGCTTCTCCGGTGTAAGAGCAGAAAGCAGTGGGAATGCAGAGAGTTTTATCCTTGATGAAAGCATAGGAAGTAGGGTCCCATGCGGTGTATCCTCTTGCTTCAAAGGTTGCGCGGAGTCCACCGGAGGGAAAGCTTGATGCGTCAGACTCGCCGCTGACAAGTTCCTTGCCAGAGAATTCCATGATTATTTTTCCGTCGTTTGTGGGGGAGATGAAGCTGTCGTGCTTTTCTGCGGTGATACCTGTCATGGGCTGGAACCAATGGGTGAAGTGAGTAGCACCCTTTTCGATTGCCCAATCTTTCATCGCATTGGCAACGACGGTTGCAACTTCGATGTCGAGCAGCTTGCCGTCTTTAATGGTCTTCTGCATGGCAGTATAGGTTCCCTTGGGAAGGCGTTCCTTCATAACGGAATCGTTAAAAACCATTGAACCAAATATTTCTGCTACCGAACTCATATTGCATTCTCCTTTACGGTAAAAAAATTTTAAATATAAAAATAACGACAAAAGGACGCAGAAATGCCATCTGCGGCGCCTTTGCCGTTCATACATGACGTTACTTTAGCACCTAAAAAATGCCTTGTCAAGTCCTTGCTTATATAAAGCTGATGGTTTGTGAGAAAAAAACCGCGTTTTGGGTAAAGGCAATCGAAAATGCTGTTGACAAGATAATTGGTTTATTGTATAGTCAATGCTACGAACAAAGGCGTTCATTAGATGGGTAACCAATTTTAATGACCGCCTTTGTTCGTATTTTTATATTTATGGATGTGAGACCATGTTGAAAAAAGAAGGCGAAATAAGAATTCCTTCGGGCTGTGCAATATCTGGGCTGATTTCGAAAAAGGGTAATAATATTAGCGGTGACAAAATCGTTAATTCGATGACTGTAATGCACGAAAGGTCGAATGGCCTTGGCGGCGGCTTTGCCGGATATGGTATTTACCCGCAATACAAAGACCTGTATGCACTGCACATTTTTTATGACAATACAATCTGTCGTGAGGAGTGCGAGAAGTATATTAACGAGGTTTTTGAAGTGGTAAATCTTTCGAAAATCCCAGTACGTAAGTCTCCAAAGATAACAAACGAGCCGCTAATCTGGCGCTATTTTGCCGCGCCAAATCCAAATCGTGTAAGGGACAGCCAGCTTGACGAAAAGGAATACGTGGCAAGAGTAGTTCTGAAAATTAACAAGGAACTAGACGGCTGTTTTGTCTTTTCAAGCGGCAAGAACATGGGCGTGTTCAAGGCAGTGGGCTTTCCCGAGGATGTCGGCGAATTCTATCGTCTTGAAGAATATGAGGGCTATAGCTGGACGGCTCACGGACGTTATCCGACAAACACTCCCGGATGGTGGGGTGGAGCGCACCCGTTTTCGCTTCTCGATTATTCCGTAGTCCACAATGGCGAAATTTCCTCCTATGACGCAAACCGTCGTTTTATAGAGATGTTCGGCTATTCCTGCAATCTTAAAACGGACACGGAGGTCATAACCTATATTTTCGATTTTCTCCTTCGAAAGCAAAAAATGACGCTTGAGGAGGCGGCTTCCGTTGTCGCGGCTCCGTTCTGGTCGGTTATCGACACCTTGCCTCCCGAGGAAAGAGCGAAAATGAGCTTCCTGCGAAACACCTTTGGAAGCCTTTTAGTTACTGGACCATTTTCAATTCTTCTCGGCTACGAGGGCGGACTCATGGCTCTTAACGACCGCCTAAAGCTGCGCTCCATGGTGGTCGCGGAAAAGGACGACATGGTTTATTTTGCGAGTGAAGAATGTGCAATCCGTATGATGGAGCCTAATCCCGACAGAATTTGGTCACCCAAAGGCGGCGAACCCGTTATTGTTAATTTGGAAGGAGGGGTCAACTGATGGCAGTATCGTCTCTATTCCCCGATTATGAAATATTACGCGACCCGACCCGCTGTATTAAGTGCAGGGTTTGTGAGCGTCAGTGCGCAAATGAAGTCCATAGTTACGACGAAGAGCTTAACATGATGCGCTCAGACGAAGACAAGTGCGTCGACTGTTTGCGCTGTGTCACGCTTTGCCCCACACGAGCTCTCAAAATTCGTGAGACGGAGCAGATTTTCCGCTCAAACGCCAACTGGAGGTCACAGACCATAAAGGAAGTCTACCGTCAGGCAGACAGCGGCGCCGTGCTCCTTTCCTCAATGGGAAATCCGGAGCCTCTGCCCGTATACTGGGACAAAATTCTTATTAACGCTTCACAGGTTACCAATCCATCCATAGACCCGCTGCGCGAGCCGATGGAAACAAAGGTGTATCTCGGCAAAAAGAACGTAGACATTGAGAGAAATGCCGACGGTACCATGAACACCGAGATGACCCCTCAGATTGAGCTTGCAATGCCTGTAATGTTCTCCGCAATGTCCTTCGGCTCAATTAGCTACAACGCCCACAAAAGCTTGGCTCTTGCCGCAACGGAGCTGGGTATCTGCTATAACACGGGCGAAGGCGGACTGCACGAGGACTTCTGCCAGCACGGTAAAAATACGATTGTTCAGGTGGCTTCCGGACGCTTCGGTGTTCACAAGGGCTATCTGGAGGCAGGCACAGCAATTGAAATCAAAATGGGTCAGGGAGCAAAGCCCGGCATCGGAGGACATCTGCCCGGAACAAAAATTGTCGGCGATGTTTCCCGCACAAGAATGATTCCCGAAGGGTCGGACGCAATTTCTCCGGCTCCTCACCACGATATTTACTCAATCGAAGACCTCCGTCAGTTGGTCTATTCGCTTAAAGAGGCAACAAACTACACTAAACCCGTCATCGTAAAGGTCGCAGCTGTCCACAATATTGCGGCAATCGCAAGCGGAATCGCAAGAAGCGGCGCTGATATCATCGCAATCGATGGATTCCGCGGTGGCACGGGAGCTGCACCTACACGTATTCGCGACAACGTCGGAATTCCCATTGAGCTTGCTTTGGCAAGCGTGGACACAAGACTCCGCGACGAGGGAGTGCGCAACAACGTTTCTCTGGTTGTTGGTGGAAGCATCAGAAGCAGCGCTGACGTTATAAAGGCAATTGCACTCGGAGCTGACGCTTGCTACATTGGCACAGCGGCTCTTCTCGCGATGGGTTGCCATCTCTGCCGTACCTGTTCGACAGGTAAGTGCAACTGGGGTATCGCAACGCAAAGACCCGATTTAGTCAAGCGTCTAAATCCAGAGGTTGCCGCGCCCCGACTTGTAAATCTCCTCACCGCATGGGATCACGAAATCAAAGAACTGCTCGGCGGTATGGGCATCAACTCCATTGAGGCCTTGAGAGGCAACAGACTGATGCTTCGTGGTGTGGGCTTGAACGAAAAGGAGCTTTCCATTCTCGGAATAGCTCACGCGGGGGAAGGACTATAACATGAAACGTGTATATGTAAACGAAGAGTGGTGTCTTGGTTGCCACCTCTGCGAATACCACTGCGCCTTTGCCAATTCCGGAAAAAAGGATATGGCGACAGCACTTATGAACATCAAAATTCGCCCGAACATCCGTGTGGAAACTGACGGCAAGGTTTGCTTTGCTGTCTCGTGCCGCCACTGCGACGAGCCTTTCTGTGTGACGAATTGCATAACAGGTGCGCTGACAAAGGTGGACGGCGTAATATCAATAAACAAGGAAAAATGCGTTGGCTGCTACACCTGCGTGTTATCCTGCCCATACGGCGCAATAACACCCGCCGAGCATGGAGTTATGCAGAAATGCGAGCTTTGTACGCAGAACGGCGGAACGCCCAAGTGCGTTCTGGGCTGTCCCAATAAGGCTATTGTCTTTGAAGAGAGGTGAATAAAGTGGAATATGTAATCGTGGGAAATTCCACAGCCGCAGTCGGCGCAATCGAGGGCATTCGTCAGGTTGACACCAGCGGAAAAATAACGGTTATCAGCAACGAGGCACACCATACATACTCCAGACCGCTGATTTCATATCTGCTTCAAGGTAAAACTGATAGACAGCTTATGAAATACAGAGCGGACAGCTTTTACAAGGACAATGCGTGTGAGATGATTTTTGGAAAAACCGTTACAGCAATCGACAGGGAAAGCAAAGCCGTTGGGCTTGACGACGGAACAAGAATCCTCTTTGACAAGCTTTTGGTTGCAACGGGTTCGTCACCCTTTGTCCCCCCTATGACAGGACTTGAAACGGTTCCCAAGCGTTTTAGCTTCATGTCGTTGGACGATGCAAACGCTTTGGAAAGTGCGCTTTATCCAGAAGCACGTGTGCTAATAGTGGGAGCGGGACTAATAGGACTCAAGTGTGCAGAGGGCATTTTGGAGAGAGTCGGCAAAATTACTGTTATCGACCTTGCTCCGAGAATACTCTCGAGCATTCTTGACGACGAGGGCGCAAAAATGGTGCAGACCCATCTTGAAAAGCAGGGCATCGAATTTAAGCTCGGAGTATCCGTGAAGAGCTTTGCCGATAACAGAGCCGGGCTGACAAGCGACGAAACGCTTGATTTCGATATACTTGTGACCGCAGTCGGTGTAAGACCGAATGTGGGTCTAGTTAAGGATGCAGGTGGTGCTGTTGACAAGGGCATTATTGTTGATAAAATGATGGAGACCTCCATCCCTGATGTTTACTCCGCGGGAGACTGCGTCGTAAGCGATGATCTATCCTGCGGCACAAGGCGTATTCTTGCAATTCTTCCCAATGCCTATGTCGGCGGGAGAACAGCCGGTATAGCAATGGCGGGAGGTGCTCCCGAGCAAATGAAGGCTATGCCGATGAACGCAATCGGTTTTTTTGGACTGCACATAATCACCGCCGGAAGTTACGAGGGCGAAGTGTTCGGGGCAAAGGACAGTGAGAATTACAAGAAGCTGTTCTACTCGGATGACACCCTGCACGGCTTAATTTTGATTGGCAATGTTGATAAGGCGGGAATTTACACATCGCTTATCAGAGAAAAAACACCCCTGTCCAGCATTGATTTCGAGCTTGTTTGCAAGGAACCATCACTCATTGCTTTCTCAAAAGGCTACCGCGACGAAAAATTAGGGGGAAAGTCTAATGAAAATTGATTGCAAAAATAAAAAATATGATATACTGAACAGAGAGATTGCCTCAATCGAAGGTGAAATTGACCTTGAAAATTGCTGTGGTCAGCGTTTTATCGGCGCGGGAGCCTCAAATAAGACCATAACGATAAACGGAGTTCCCGGAAATGCGCTGGGCTGCTATCTCGACGGCGCCAATATTGTTGTCAAAGGCAATGCACAGGACGCAACCGGCGACACCATGAACGACGGAAAAATCATCATAAACGGTAGCTGCGGTGACGCCGTTGGCTATGCCATGCGCGGCGGAAAGATTTTCGTCCGCGACGATGTTGGCTATAGAGCCGGCATCCACATGAAGGAATACGGAGATAGAATTCCTGTTCTGGTCGTCGGCGGAAAATGCGGATGCTTTCTTGGCGAGTACCAAGCAGGCGGCCTTATCATTGCGCTTGGTTTGGGATATGACGACAAGGACGTTTTGGACAGCTTTTGTGCAACAGGTATGCACGGAGGAAAAATTTTTATTCGCACAAACAATCTTAACGCTAAAATCACCCCTCAGATTTGCGTTAGAACTGCCGATGACGACGATATTGCCCAGATAGCGCCGTATATCAAAGAATTTTGCGAATGCTTCGGAATCTCTGAATCCGAGGTTTTCAGCAAAAATTTTCAAGTTTTGTGGCCAAATTCCGCAAATCCTTATAAACAGCTTTACGTTCAGAACTAGACGGAGGCAAAATTATATGTTATACTCTATAGATGAGGTTCTCGATTATGTGCGTGAGGAGGACGTGAAATTCGTCCGCCTCGCGTTTTGTGATGTTTTTGGCACTCCCAAAAACGTGTCGGTTCTGGCAAGCGAGCTTGAAAACGCGTTTCGCTACGGCATATCAGTTGACGCTTCAGCGATAGCGGGTTTTGGCGAAGAGAGCCACTCCGATTTATTCCTGTTCCCCGATGCAACGACGCTTTCGCTTCTGCCGTGGCGTCCCTCTCAAGGCAAAGTAGTGCGTATGTTCTGCGACATTATGCTGCCAAATGGAGAGGCTTTCCCGATGGACTCCCGCGGTTTGCTTAGAAAAGCGGTTGCGGAAGCGGCAAAAAAGGGACTGGACTGCAGTTTCGGTGCGGAGTATGAATTTTATCTCTTCAAAAACGACGAGAACGGTATGCCCACCGGTATACCCATGGACAATGCCGGCTACATGGACATGGCACCGGAGGATCTGGGAGAAAATGTCCGCCGTGAAATTTGCCTTACACTCGAAGAAATGGGCATTTCACCCGAAGCTTCTCACCATGAAGAAGGGCCAGGACAAAACGAAGTTGATTTCCGCTACAGCGATGCGCTTTCTGCGGCAGACAACTCAATTACATTTAAAACGGTTGTTAAAACCGTTGCGGCACGAAATGGTCTTAACGCGTGCTTTGACCCCAAACCCATTGCTAATGCCAGCGGCAGTGGTATGCACATCAACGTTTCACCCAATATGCCGAAAGGCGGTGACTGCTTCAATCCTTTTATGGCGGGTATTTTGGAGCATATTTCCGAAATCACGCTCTTTTTGAACCCCACAGCCCAATCGTATCTGCGTCTTGGAAGCCACAAGGCTCCCCAGTATATCAGCTGGTCACCGGAAAACCGTTCGCAGCTGATTCGCATTCCTGCGGCGGGAAGGGGAAAAAATCGAATTGAGCTTCGCTCTCCTGATGCCTACGCAAACCCGTACCTTGCATATGCACTTCTCATTTATGCCGGGCTTGACGGACTTGAGCGCTCGCTCACACCTCCGCCATCGGCTGACTTCAACTTCTACACTGCCTCCGACAAGGAGCTTGCAGGCTACGAAAAGCTGCCGGATTCCTTTGCCGAAGCGGCTCAAGCTGCAATTAACAGCGAATTTGTTAATAGGCATATCCCCTCTCAGATTATTAAAGAGTTTGTTTCCTGTGGGAGATGAGAAAGTAAGATTCTGACCGAAGGGGGAGGCTAAAATGTTAGGCGACAGATCGCAATGCAGCGTGCTGGTGGTAACTGCTTCGCAAAAAATAACCGACCTCTTCAATGAGCTTTTGCCCTCCGACACATTTAATCCAATCGTTTCGGCTTTGAGCTGTAACGATGCTAGGCGCGCGCTTATTTCAGATGATTATGATATAATAGTTATAAATACTCCGCTCGGAGATGAATTTGGCTCAGATTTCTCGTTGGATTTGGTTCAGGACAGTTCCGCGGCGGTTCTTCTGCTTGTTGCCAGTGACCTTTACGGAGAGGTGTCAAGCAAGGTTGAAGGCTATGGCGTCATGACCATATCAAAGCCGCTTAATAAAACAACCTTGTATACGGCGATGACGCTTGCCTATGCGACCCGTGCAAGACTTCGTGCGATGGACAAGAAAAACAAAATCCTTAACACAAAAATGAGCGAAATTCGTATTGTCAACAGAGCAAAATGGGCGCTTATAGAATCCTTGGGTATGACGGAAAAACAGGCGCACCACTATATAGAAAAACAGGCGATGGACTTGCGGCTTCCAAAAGGGGACATTGCCGTAAATATTTTGAAAACTTATGGAAAATAGGAAGGTGCATTTTTCTTTGAAGGCCTTCTAAAAAATAAAGAGAACAGCGGCGGCGAGAGGGGCCGCTTGTCTTGTTTGAAAAGGGAGAAAGTATGAGTAAGTACATTTTTGTAACCGGTGGTGTTGTCTCTGGCCTGGGCAAGGGCATTACCGCCGCATCTTTGGGCAGACTTCTAAAAGCAAGGGGACTTAAGGTCGCAGCACAAAAGCTTGACCCTTATATAAACGTCGATCCCGGTACAATGAGCCCGTATCAGCACGGAGAAGTTTATGTCACTGAGGACGGAGCGGAAACCGATCTCGACCTCGGACACTATGAGCGCTTCATCGACGAAGATTTGAACAAGTTTTCAAATCTCACAACCGGCAAAGTTTATTGGAACGTACTCAATAAAGAACGCAGGGGAGAATATCTGGGCGAAACCGTTCAGGTCATCCCTCATATAACCAACGAAATTAAGGAATTCATATACAGCGTTGGTAAAAAGACAAACGCAGATGTTGTTATAACAGAAATCGGCGGCACGACCGGCGACATTGAAAGCCAACCCTTCCTCGAAGCTGCAAGGCAGGTCGCACATGAGGCGGGTAGGGAGAACGCTCTCTTCATTCATGTCACTCTGGTGCCGTTTTTGCGTGGCTCGGACGAGCACAAGTCGAAACCTACGCAGCACTCCGTCAAAGAACTCCAGGGCATGGGCATTAACCCCAACATTATTGTCCTCCGCTGCGATCAGCCTTTGGAAGATGACATTTTCCGCAAAATCGCTATGTTCTGCAACATTAAACCCGACTGTGTTATCGAAAATGTCACGATTCCTGTACTTTACGAAGCACCTCTGATGCTCGAAAAGAACAACTTCTCCGATATCGTTTGCCGCGAACTGAACATAAAGGCTCCCACTCCCGATATGAAGGAATGGAGAGAGTTGATTGACCGTATAAAGAGCCGTAGCAGAGAAATTACAATTGCCATTGTAGGCAAATACGTGCGTTTGCACGACGCGTATCTCTCCGTTGCCGAGGCTCTGCGCCATGCGGGCTATGAGCTTCAGACCCATGTGAAAATCAAATGGGTGGACAGCGAAACAATTACAGACGAAACCTGCGAAAGTGCTTTTTCCGATGTGGAGGGAATCCTTGTTCCCGGCGGCTTCGGCAACAGAGGAATCGAGGGCAAGATTTGCACTGCAAAGTATGCACGCGAACATAATGTTCCTTATCTCGGAATTTGCCTGGGAATGCAGATTGCCGTTATTGAATTTGCCCGCAACGTATGTGGCTTAAAAGACGCGAATTCCGGCGAATTTGACAGCGATGCCAAGTATAAGGTTATCGACTTTATGCCTGACCAGAACGACACCATGGATAAAGGCGGAACGATGCGACTCGGCACTTACCCCTGTCAGGTCGTGCCCGGAACTGAGCTGAGCAAATGCTACAACTCGGAGATGATTCACGAAAGACACCGTCACAGATATGAGTTCAACAACGATTATAGAGAGCTTTTGACTGAAAAAGGTCTTGTAATCGGCGGTACTTCCCCCGACAAGAGAATTGTCGAAACTGTTGAGCTTCCGCAGAATGACTTTTATGTGGGTGTTCAGTACCATCCCGAATTCAAGAGCCGTCCCAACAGAGCACACCCGATTTTCCTGGGACTTGTGAGGGCTGCTTTAGAACAATCTGAAAATGGCGACCAATACAACGGAAGCGAAAGCTGAAAAAACCGCGCTGTTTGGTTTCAAGATAAAAAAAGTCCGGCTTTTTGATATGCTGTCCCAGATGGATAGCACGTCATATTGCCGGACTTTTTGCTGTCTATTTCAAAAATATTATAATATTTGGAAGGCACGTATAGCTTTTACTAAAATCTGCACTTAATCGGAATCCAACAGATATTTTCTAACGCCTTTCCAGGCGTAGCCTTTCGTGAGTTTTTCTACATCTGTAATGTTTGCCGGCTGCGTCTTTTCAAGAGCACCCAGATCAAAACCGTCCTTGAAAACAAGGAATTTTCCAGCTCTGGCCTCTAGTGCGTTGCTCGGACAACCGTAAATGCACCCTATACAAAAATTGCAGCAGTGTCCAAATACGGGTTTGCCCGATTGCATCGTTATATTCCCCGCAGGACAGTGCTTAATGCACCATCCGCAACCCGTGCAGGTGTCAGCAACGCGAATCTTTTTTCCGAAGCTGTGAGCACCGAAACGCTCAAGTTTCCCAACGCCCGACATGAGCCTGTCAAAAAAGCGGGGCTGGGTTCTTCTGGAAACGCCGCTGTCTATATCGGCAGCAATATGTTGAACCTTTTTCGGAAGAACTTCTAAAAGCAGGCGAGAAACGGGTGTACCGGCCGAAACACCAAAATTGGAGGGCATAATCAGCATATTCTCATATGTAACGTTGAAGCCTTTTCTTTCGAGCTTCTTGATAACGCTTGCCCTGCAAGCCGTATTAGGACTCATCTCACCGCCCCCTGAAACCGAAACAACGGCGGAGCGAACGTTAGTTACGCTTTGCAGGCTTTCGACCCACTCATGAACCTTTTGGGGAGCGTTTAGGGCATATACTGAGTAAAGAAGTAGTATAGACGAGTTTTCGCAATCAAAGTGCTCAAAAGCGTCTTTGATGCGCAGAAGATTAACGTCATAACCTGCTTGCTTGAATTCCAATTCAAAGCATTTTGCGGCTCGTTCGGTTCCACCAGTTCCGGAAAAATAGATAATACTCATCCTTTTGCCCATTGAAAATACCTCATATTTCATGTTGTGCCGCTAAGCTTTTCTGTTTAAGAGCTTAGCCAATTTATTCAAACAGCGATAATTGACCGTCGCTGTATCCCTCTTTGTAGGCTCTGATAATTTCTTCCATTTTATATATAATTCCGGCTTTCATGCACTCGCATTGAAACAGCTTCCATAGTTCCTTGCTTTTTGGGCTGTGGCATTCATAGGCGTTGCCAAAGCTTTCGATGTATTTCGTCTTGACGGACGGGAAAAGCTCGTCAAGCCTCGCAAAGAACCATTCCCTCTGATTTTGTCTTAGAGTTACGCCGAAAGCGGGAAAAATAAACCTTGCTCCGTTTTCATGCGCGAGTCCAACTATTTGCCTAATGTTTTCCTCGTTATCCTCAATAAACGGTAGTACGGGCATGAGTAACACACAGGGGTTTATTCCCGCTTCGGATAGTTTTCGTATCGCTTCAAACCTCTGTGACGAAAGCGCCGCGTGCGGTTCGATTTTTCGGCACAATGCGTCATCTGCGGTTGTAATCGTGATTTTCACAAGAACAGGGGAATGTTTTGAAATCTCTTTCAAAACATCTATATCCCGAAGGACCAGGTCACTTTTTGTGGCAATCGCAACACCGAAGCCATATCGATTAATAAGCTCCAATGCACCTCGTGTGAGTTTATATTCTTTTTCAAGGGGATTATAGGGGTCACTCATCGCGCCAGTGCCGACAACGCCCTTTTTTCGCTTTGATTTCAGCTCACGCTCGATTATGGCAAGGGCGTTTTCCTTTGCCCTCACCTCATCAAAGTTCTCGACACAATAGCATTCGCTGCGGCTGTCACAATATATGCAGCCGTGGCAGCAGCCTTTATATATGTTCATGTTATAGTTGCAGCCAAACCACATGTTGTTTTGTGCATAGCCGGATATGATAGTTTTTGCGGGAACGAAATTCATTGGATACCACCTTTAATAACACTTTTGGCAACCCCTCAGAAGCAGATGAAAATGCTGTATGGCTGCACTGATAAGCTAAGCTAGCAACTGAGCCTGAACTGACTTTTTCGACCTATCATCAAGTATGCCGCCCATAAGGGCATTGGATATATAGTATTCTGTTTCCGGCGTTTTGAAGCTCTTTCTTATAAGAATAAGGACGTTAATTATATCCAGCAAAAGTGATTTCCTCATTGTTTCTTTTACGTTCATGATATCAAGGCCCGTGAGCGTTTCGGAGATTCTCTTGCTGAGAAGCGGCTTGAAGGGGACAATGACCTCAAAGGATTGTATACACTGCCTTACAGTTGTCAACTTTTCGTCATTCAAAAGAACACAATATTCATCGAAAATTTGTTCAAATCTGTTGTACTTATCCCATTTGACGTTGGCAGCGATCATCATTAACCCGATGCTTCGCTGGTAGGAATTCTCACTTGTCATCTTGTCTTTAAACAGAGACCAGTGCCTGTACAAATCAGCCGAGTGTTTTGCTCTGCATTGCAGCAGAAGTAAACTCTGATATCGAATTTTATCGTCCTTTTCAGACAACCAGTCAACAAGAGTGTCCAAATCGCTTGGGTCAAGCTCCTTTGAAAGAGTAGGTAAATCATTTCTTTCGGCTGATAATAGCTTCTCCGTAGTAATCATAGAAAGAAGTCCTCCAAACATATTTTTTCGATTTTCAGTTTGGCTTTTGATTAATTATAATCCACATCGTTCCAAAAATCAACAAGAGGCGAACGTGGGCAACGCTTGACCGTGGAGCACACGAATGTGGCATTGCCCATTGACAAAACCATGCAAAGCATATGATGCCACGTGTTCCAACCAAGTGAATACTATCTGTGAAAAAGCTCGTTTTGTCAGTCGGATTTTGTAATATCCGAGCAAACTACCGAATATTTGTCAGATTCGTTACTTGACAACCGCTTTTTCTGTGTTAAACTTACATTAGCTGAATAAAGTTATTTGGTTTTGTCAAAAAAATGATGGAGGCGCGATTATCATCAGTAACCAGCGGGGTTTCCGCGGGTGAAAGGGGTCATCGCCGAAGTGTTGAAAGCACATTGTGCTGGAGATGCTGGGCTGCGGGAGAATATGTCGCAGACTGTCACGCAAGTGGAGGGCTATCATTGGTTAA
>CAZLLK010000053.1:0-20054 GCA_964560435.1 uncultured Oscillospiraceae bacterium | reverse complement strand
CGCCTAAGAGGGAAGCGGGGTGAAAATCCCCCACGAGCCCGTCGCTGTGCAGGAGAAGTTCGTTTGCAATTGCCACTAAGCAGATGCTTGGGAAGGTGCAAATGGATGATGATACCAAGTCAGAAGACCTACCCAAGCATCCGTATGAAGAGCCGCGAGCCCCGGCGCTTGTACAGTCCCCTGTCAAGGGATAACTGCGCCTTCTTTGTACGGATTTTGCCGATCAAAGGAGGATTTTTATGTTTAATAACAAAAAAGCTGGCATCATTTCTCTAATCATCCTTGTGGTTCTTGTCGCCGGCGCATATCTGGCTTACCAGCATTTTGCCCCCAAGGCCATTGACGGTGCCAAAACCATTACAATATCCATAGACCACTTGAACGGCGAGGACAAAACCCTGACTATAAAAACGGATGCTGAATATCTTCGCGGCGCTCTTGAGCAGGAAAAGCTCGTTGAGGGAACCGAAAGCGCATATGGGCTTTGGATCACAGCCGTCGACGGCGAAACGGCAGACGAGAGCATTCAGCAGTGGTGGGGCTTTACGAAATCCGGCAAGCTTGTCGAAACAGGCGTAGACCAAACCGTAATCGCGGATGGCGACAGCTTCGAATTCTCACTCCATGAAGGCTACTAACCCGCCAATGTCCCTTAGGGAGCTTATCGAGCTTTCCCTTATGGCCGCGCTAATAGTCGGCACGCAGGTCGCAATGGCAGCCCTGCCCAATATCAATCTGGTTTCCGTTTTGATAATACTGACGGTAATAGTCTACGGAGCAAAAGCGTTTTACTCCGTAGCTGTGTTTGTGTTGCTCGAAGGGCTTATCTATGGCTTCGGTTTATGGTTTATCAACTATCTTTATATATGGGCGATACTCGCAGTGATTGCTCTGATATTCAGAAAAAATGAAAACCGCCTGATTTGGGCGGTAATCGCTGGCTTGTTCGGGCTTTGCTTCGGAGCACTCTGTACAATACCGTATTTTTTTATAGGCGGGCCGGCATTCGCCCTGTCATCTTGGATAAGCGGTATACCTTTCGATATCACCCATTGCATTTCAAATTTCGTTCTTACACTTCTGCTTCTCGAGCCACTGCGGAAATTGTTAATTAGTATCCGCTCCACTAACTAAGCTTACAGCACAATCAATTGGGGAACTTTTCCTTTTTTCAAACGTCAAATTCATAAATCAATGTTTCAATCCTCCGCAGTTATTTAAATTGGCGCTCACCCAAGATTATCACCGCCAACAAAGAGCGTCTGTTGGGTTTTACGGGTACCTTTTGCATTTTCGAAAATTCGTTAGTGAGCAAAGGTGAAATTTTATGACTGAAAACGATTTGAAACCCCTGCCCCGAACAAAGCTCCGCCTCAAACTCGGGAAAACTTACTACACTTATCTGCGCTATGTTCTTTGGCTGTCACGAGGCTCGTCCTTTGCACGCGAACGCTCCGTAGCGGAGTTGCCCCATGTCCACTACCGCCACGAAACCATTCTCCTGCGTCAACTCAAGGACGTAGATATGCAGTATCAATACAACAAGATTATCAATCTAAAAATCGCATCAAAAAAGCTGGACGGCATTGTCATCCACCCAGGCGAGGTTTTTAGCTATTGGAAGCTTATCGGCAGGCCTTCCTCGATCAAAGGCTATGTAAAAGGAATGGTGCTGACCGGTGGCAAGGTTTCTCCCGGCACTGGTGGCGGCCTGTGCCAGATGTCCAACCTAATCTACTGGATGAGCCTGCACACACCGCTTACAGTTATCGAGCGCCACCATCACGGCTATGATGTGTTTCCGGATAGCAACCGTACACAGCCCTTCGGAAGCGGTGCCACCTGCTATTATCCCTATGGTGATTTAATGGTTTATAACGGCACGACCAGTGACTTTCAGCTTTGCATGAAAGTTGGCAGCACTCATCTTGAGGGCGAATGGCGCAGTACTACTCCCCCCGAGCTGCATTACGAAATTGAAGAGTGCGACCACGAAATGCGAGGCGAATACTGGGGTGGCTTCAGCCGACACAACAAGCTATACCGCATTGTAACGGACATGGACGGCAACATTATACGCAAGGAATATCTGGTAGAAAACCACGCACTTATGATGTATTCGCCCTTCCTTTCCGATAATTCCGGAGAAAGACATGAATATTTGATATGAGAAATCTGCTCTTTTCCCAGCACCGCAAATAGGCAGGCAGTATTCTCCGAATTATGTGTAACCCTCTGAGAAAGTGCAGAATTGAAGCACCATCTCAGAGGGTTAATTATGACCGCTAACAAGTATTCCATTAGACCGGAATGGCCTAAATATGCTTGTTTATTCACCGCATGAATCTTCGGCACAGCATTTTACAGCGCTTTCCCCCGCGCAGGAAATAACACTGTAGGTAATAGGAATTTTTATGCTAACTTTTTGCGTAATTATTACTTCGCAGGTATTACTGCACTTGTTTTCATGGCAGACAATAGTTGGCTCTTCACAACACTCGGTTTCAATTTTCCCGATTGTCGCAGTTGGCTTGATTTCAATTGGCAAACTTATATCCGCATATTGATAGAATTCCTTTTTGCATTCGTCGCAAGTGCAATCAAAAGGTTTTGTCGGGCTATACGTGTTGTTTTGAATCATATTATCCAATGTCATTTTAATCACTCGACCTCACAATCAGTGCATATATCATCACTGGAAGCACTCAGGCAATCGACACAAGTGTCTCCAACAGTTGCCGTTGCGCCAAAGACGACAGGTACTTCGGCGAATATTGTTTGCTTATCGTAAATGTGCAAACGCCGTCTTTCCTTCCGCCGCAGGGTACGTCACCAGAAGTTACCACCGGGTCACCACAGCATTTTGTTATAGTAATGCCTGTTTTAGCAAAAGGTTCGACGGTGACCTGAGCACAAACATCAGCTCTTTGATAACCGATGGCAGGACTATTTTCGTCTTCAGCTGCCCAGTTAACGGCTTTGATTTCGCTGCAATTACAATCTGACAAAAACGCATCCCGCCCTTCACAACAGGATGCGTTATATACTATGCCAACAAAAAGGTTTCCGCCATTGTTGCATAACGACACAAATTTTTCAAACCACATTTTTCTTTGCTCAACCTAGCCCAAGTTAATCAAGACACGGCAAAACTGTGCAATTTACGCCATCAAAATATTTAGTATACTATTAACGAAAGAAATAGCCGAGGATTTGTATTTCATCAATCCTCGGCTATTTTATTGTCATGCAACATTTTTTTGCCTGTGGAAACGCCTCAATTTTCAAGCCCTTTACGCTATCTCTTCCCAGTGCTTATTTTTTTGCTGATATAAAATGTCAAAGCCGCAATGGACAGATAAACCAAATATATAATCCACGCGATGCCCCACAGGCTGTATAAATAAGCAACAATTAAGTAAACGGCGGTTGTTAGCGCAAGCCCTGCAAGAGCGATTTCAAAACCCAGACAATTTTTATTCGTGTTTTTTCCAAACGCTATCAAATCCGTCAATATGTAAATAAACAAGATAACAGGAATTGCGAGCCAGCTATATTCCCATGCCGGTTTTCCGTAAAGAACATCAGCTAAGAGATTTGGAAAAACATATAGTAACGGAATCAAGCTTGCAAACAGGAAACCAAGCGAGCAACGCGATAGCACCTTCATGTCAAACATCCTCGCATACCCAAGCGCGTTAACAGCTAAGTACACAACATAAATAAATGCTCCGCCAACAATTATAAGCCATGTGGCTTCAAAGCTTTTCACAGTCACCATTCTTATATACAGGTATGCACAAATAAATGCAATAAAGTAGAACACGCTAAAAGCCAAAGAACCTATAAATCTCTTTCTAAGTGCGCCAAGCTTACTACCGGTTTCGACTTCTCTGATTGCCAGCTTATAGTTATCCATAAATGTAAGCGCCTGTTTATAGCTTGCCTCTTTAGACATACCGTTGTTTTGACAATCTCGGTATTTATCTCGCATCATCGAAAACAGCTCTTCACGAAGCTCGGTAATTTCCGTTGTCTTAGGATAAATCCGAAACTTCCCGTCGACATATCTCCTTAGTTTTTGTTCCATTATACGATGCCCTCGAACAAGCGGCACGATCCCAAGCCATTCATTCCAGCGTCATTTGCCTTTACCGAACATCTTTTCTGTTCCTTTGAACAGTTGTGCAAAACCGTAATTGCTTCCGCATAGCTTTTTTGCTCTGTCATCCCCAAGTTTTGACAATCCCGATATTTTTCCAGCATCATTGATAGCAGCATTTCTTTAAGCTCTATCATTTTCTTTGTGTTTGTGTAGACGCCAAACTTTCTGTTTACATATTCTTTGATTTTATTTTCCATTACGATTTCCTCCAATTAAGTTATTTAATATGATGTTAATTTCTTTCCATTCTTCAACCTTGGCCGCATAATAATCTCTGCCGGTTTCAGTTATCGAGTAGTATTTTCTTCTGGCACCGGCATCCTCGTCGCCCCAGTATGTAGTTATGAGCGCTTCTTTTTCCATTCTTTTAAAGGCCGTGTATATTGTTGCATCCTTTATATCTATCAAACCGTTTCCTTTTTCAAGAATTTTTTTGAGAATATCGTAACCGTAGGAATCAGCGTCTTTAAGTATTCCTAATATTATAGTTTCCGTATGCCCTCTCAAAATGTCGCTTGAATAGCTCACCACTTCGCCTCCTTATGTATCTAATCAGATTAGGTATATAATAACGTTCATTATTCTGTTTGTCAATATATATTTTGGGATTTGCAAAAAATCTTCAGCTTATGTTAAAAGAACGAAGCTAATACCGTTCATTTCCCGCAAGACAGAGCGAAACGGCTAATTTTATTTCAACAATAGTAATGCTAATTCAAAACAGGGCACAAAGTTAAGCACTTAACGCTTATATTTGTACCCTGTAATTTTGACTCTACCCAAACGTTATTTCATCCATATAAGCCCTCAAAAATTGTATTTTTCTTGTTCTGTGTAATAAATAGTTTAGAAATAAAAACTCAACCATTATCGTTGTGTTATAGTTTCGAGATTACACTTTAATTCCGATAAAACAGCGTAAAAACTGCTTTTTATTCAAATAGAACTCAATTAGCGTCTGCGTTGGAAGCGTCACCAGGAATTTTCTTGGCGGCGCAAATTGTCAGCTTCAAATTTCACAAATAATTACCGAAAGTTGGTGTGATGTGCATTGGAAAGAACACTTCTGATTATCGCGAACTTCGTGGCCTACCTACTTTTCATTACTACGTGTTTTACTTTAATCGAAGGAATGCTTTACGGAAAACATTACGGGATATTATTTCGCCTGCTTATCGGAATCGTAAACGCCGGGCTTATGGTTTTCATGGCTTTGAACGTACCGATTAACCTTGCATATTTAATTACCCTCGTAGTCTTATTCGCCGAGCTGTTGATTATTTTCAGAAAGTCGATGAAAGACACACTTTTTGTATCCGTAGCGATCATGATGAACATAATGTGCCTAAGAGGAATGGTTGTTTCACTTTTCGCTTTGGTTTTAGACGGAACGCTCTATTCTGTATACAGCAACGACAGGCTTTTCCTCCGCGTATTACTCACCACTAACATTCTCGAATGGCTGGCAGTAGACACGATTCTGCGTTTTGTGCGCATGGAAAGCCTTCGGTTTACCATGCAAAACAAGACTCAGGCCAGATACATTAATATTTGGGCATCCTTGTGCGTTTTGTTCATGTTCAGAAGTTCAGTGGAATATGTTAGGGATTTCGGCACGCCAGATATGTTTATTGACCATTTGTGTTACTGTTTCATTCTGCTTCTCAGCTTCTATTATTTACTGGGATATACGTTTAGGCTAAATAGGGTCGCTCATATCCAAGAAATCAACAAAAATCTAAATAAGGCACTCGGAAATCAAATTGAGCTTCAAAGCGCGCTGATGCGTGATGCTGTCTTTACTGCGAAGGCAAATTTGACTAAAAACACGATTATCAACGGCAACCAATTGTTCTACGACCCCCTCGACAGTCTTTCTGATGAATATGATGTATGGTTTGGACAAATCGAATCAAAAATCCATCCCGACGACTGGGGCATTTTTTACCAATCTCTCAAGCGCCAGAATCTGCTTGATAGTTTTCATCGCGGAATTGAGCCTAGGCCTTTTGAATACCGGCGTTTAGGCCTAGGTAACAATTACCGATGGCTCAAACTAATTCTTCGAATGTTCAAGGATGTTGAATCAGACGATGTGTATGTGTTCGGTTATGCCTTTGATGTCGAAAATGAAGTGCTCGACAGACAGGCTTTGGTGCACGGTGCTCAAACTGACCTTTTTACAGGGCTTTATAACAAATCAACCACCGAAACATTGATTGGGGAAGAAATTAGAAAAGGCGCAGGAATTCTATTTTTAATTGATATTGACGACTTCAAAAACATCAATGACAGGTTTGGACACGAAGCCGGCGATTGCGTTCTAAAATATTTTTCCGACTTAATTACAAGCATATTTAGAAAGGTCGATATCATTGGCCGAGTCGGTGGCGATGAATTTATGATTTACGTCAAAGACAAAGCGGATAGTTCAATTGCAGCGGACAAAGCATCTGAAATTTTGATACGATTAATAACCGGCGTTGACTACGACGAAACACGAATCATTGTAAACGCTAGCATAGGTATCGCTGTAATAGATGAAGAAAATTATAGTTTCTCGGAAGCTTACAATCAGGCGGACAGCGCACTGTATGAGGCAAAGAGCGGCGGAAAAAATGGTTATGTTATTTATGGGGACAAAGAACAATGTTAGCCCCGCTAAAAGAATGTATATAACTTGGGGTGCAGATTTCTATGACAATAAGCCACCCACAAATAGTCGAATCTAATATGTGGCTAGAAAACTAAGAATGGAACCCAACAATATGAAGCACATTATAAAAAAAGAATTTTTGCCAAAAGTTTTGTTTGCTATCAGTATTTCGCTCTCACTGATAATTGGAGCAATCTACATTTATAATGCATGGTGCGAAAACACTCTCAACGAAAAAAGCAAAGCGCTTGCGTTAGCCGAGTCTGCCGCGTCTTTCATTCAGCCCGAACAGATTATGATTTTATCCGCGGCACCTGATATTAATTCAAAAACATATCAAACCGTCAAAAAGGGTATCTCGGAATTCAAAAAGCGCAATCCCGAGATTGAAAATGCATATCTCTTCAAACTCGTAGACAGACATCTTTTCTTCTTGGTCGATTCTGCGGCGCCCGGAACAGAGCGCTACTCCCCCCCTGGTCAAGAGTATTATGAAGCAAACGAGCAGCATATTCAGCCATTTTCAACAGGTGAAGCCATTTTGACAGAACCACTTACGGACAGATGGGGAACCTGGGTCTCCGCGCTTGTGCCGATATCAGAACCCGAAACGGGGAAAATTATTGCCGTGCTCGGCATTGATTATCCGTCCAGATATTGGAAAGAAGAGGCCTTCAAAAATGTGATCCGCTCAGTGGTAATTGTTTTTATTTTTCTTCTGTTATTAGTCGTGCTTTACCGCATTATTTTGAGCAATATAAAAGCACAAAATTTAAGCCAGCAATTACAGGAACGCGAAGCTTTATTCAAGGCAGTTTTTGAGCAGTCCCCTGTTGGAATATCACTAGTCAACAATATTGAATCCCAATCACAAATCAACACGGAATTTGCAAGGATTTTGTCAAGATCAAAGGATGAAATTTCTTTGTTAAGCTGGATCGACATCACTCATCCGGATGATCTTAAGGAAGACTTGGAGCAATTCGCTCGGTTTATCTCCCGAGAGATATCTGGATACTCTATGGAAAAACGCTATCTCAAACCGGACGGATCATACATATGGGTTCAAATGGTCATATCCAGGATACAGGTTAATGGTGTCAGCACTAAGAACTGGAACCATTTGTGCATTGTTCAGGATATTAACGACAGAAAAGTTGCTGAAGAAACTCTCTGCGAAAGTGAACGAAGCAAGAGTATGCTTCTTGCAAATCTGCCTGGAATGGCATACCGCTGTAAATTCGATAAGCAATGGACAATGATGTTTATATCGGAAGGCTGTAATACGTTAACCGGATACAAACCGGAGAGTCTTGTTGACAATAACGAACAATCATATAACGATTTGATTCTCCCTGAATTCAGAGAACCTCTTTGGCGTGAATGGGAAGATAGCGTAAAGTTCAACGCCCCGTTCCGTTTCGAATATAAAATTTCAACTGCATCAGGGGATCACAAGTGGGTACTCGAAACCGGTCAGAGCGTTAATAATGACGATGGCAGCGTTATAGCACTTGAAGGAATTATTATTGATATTACTGAATCGAGAAAAAGACTTGAGCAGATACAGTACATCAACGAACACGACTATATGACAGGGCTGTATAACCGAAGATATTATGAACTTGAAAAGAACCGGCTCGCCAGCTTGGACTGCTCTCCAATATCAATAATCATGGCCGATATCAACGGAATAAGGTTGATTAATAATGCGTTTGGGCTTGCCGAAGGAGACCGCCTAATTATCGAGACGGCAAAGCTCATGCAAAGCTGCTGCAGAGACGGCGACCTGCTTGCAAGGACGGGCGGTGACGACTTTACAATTCTTTTGCCCTATACGGGGCGCGAAAAAGCCTATGAAATAACCGATCAAATCAAAGAATCGTGTGAAAGATTTAATCACACCATCTCAAACAACGAGAAATACCTAAACCTATCTATTGGTTTTGGAACAAAAGATAACCACGACGAAAGCATGGACAGTGCCGAGAAAGAAGCGGAGGAATATCTTCGAAAGCGCAAGCTATTCGAACGAAACAGCTACCACAACGCAGTGCTCTCTTCAATTATGGCAACAATGTATGCGCGAAGCCATGAAACAGAAGCGCATTCTCTTCGCATCTCCGAATTATGCAGAACTATAGCGAACAAAATGTGTTTATCTCAGAAGTTAATGGATGAATTGCATCTGTTTTCTATGCTCCACGATATCGGAAAAGTAGGTATTGATGACCGTATTCTGAATAAGCCAGATAGTCTGACTTATTCAGAATCTCAAATGATGGAGCTGCATCCCGAAATCGGTTATAAGATTGCGATGGCTGCTCCGGAACTGGAAAGTGTAGCTGATTACATATTGACTCACCACGAAAGATGGGATGGCAGTGGCTATCCGCAAGGCAAACGCGGAGAAGAAATCCCCTTACTGTCTCGGATACTGGCTGTTGCAGATGCCTATGACGCCATGACGGAGGACCGTGTTTACAGAAAAGCATTATCTAAGGAAGCCGCACTTGACGAAATAACGAAGAACGCCGGCACACAATTTGATCCAGATATTGTAAAGGTATTTGTCGAATCAATTCGTGAATCTAGCGCTTCTTAATGACATGGATATCAACACAAAAAGCATTAGGTTTTTGATTTTTTAACCATTTTGCGCATAGTTTGGGACATTTATAGCGGAAAATCATCTGAAAATAATAAAACAAGGGTTTCCAAGCACTGTTACCGCCGACTGACAACCGGAGTATAACATTACTGCTTGGAAACCCTGTTTTTTATATTGATTTGGAAATAGTACCTCAAATAATTTTCCCTATTTTCAGATTTCTCCTGATCCGCAAATAGCTGACTTTCACGATACAAAGCTCGTTTTCTCTGATGCCGCAAAATACGCACGCCCAGTATCAGAACTTATAATTTGCATGAACGTTGAACGCGTGCTGCTGTCCTGCCGCTATATCTTTTGGTGATAAAAATTTGCTCAGCAGATTTTTAATGCCATAATTATTCTTGTTTATGAGTACCGCCGGAATTGTGGTGTCTTCAATCGAATAATCGGAGGTGGTAACAGGGAGTGCAACAAGATTGGTGTTATTCTCAAGCCACTTCTCATTACGGATTACCACGCAATCCACCGATCGATTGTGCAGTATTTCCACCGCACCCTCAAGGGGCATTTTCACAAATTCAACGTTTTTCCCCTTGCACATTGCTTGCGAGACTTGTATCTGGTCAATTGCTTCCGGATCCACGCCAACCTTCATGCCGTCGCGTATTTCAGTATCCTTGTTGTCCAAAAATATCAGGCAGTACGGCTCCTCATAGCGGCAATCCGGTAGCTTAAACAACAGCTCAATATTATCGTCGGCGGCAAGTATGTACTCTGCAGTCGCAACAGATGTAACTATATAGTCAAAAAAGCCCTTTGAAAGCATTGACCAGCGATTTGCAGCGCCGCTGACATATGCAATTGACGAGTCTATTGGCAGATGCCTGCTATCGTAGTAGAACGCCGTAGCCAGACTGCGGAATATGTCGTTGAATGGTATAGGCATGGCCCCAACCAGCGGGTCCCATAGTGTGTGCTTACACATCTTTCCGTAATTTATTTCAGAAATCACCGTGCCAAGCTTTCCGCTGCGGTTCAAAGAAATGCAGCCATCGTCCTCAAGCAGGGAAATCGAGTTTTGCACAACGCCCCGAGAAACCGAAAATTTCTCGGTGTATTCTATGATTGTGGGCAGTCTGTCGCCCACGTCAAGCGACATTATATCTCTAGCAAGATTTGTTGTTACAGAACCGTGCTTGTTGAAAATCTTTTTGTTCATATATGCTCCTTAAAGCTTTTTAAATATGTCAATCAGTATAGCATATTCTCGGGGTTAAGAAGCCCTTTCTCGTCAAAAAAGCGCTTAATTGCTTCCGCCGTCGTGCGGCGCTGAAGTGTCAGAAGTGCAAAAAGTTCCTTCTTTGTCTTGCCAATTCCATTTTCCCATGTAATGCAACTATCTTTTTCAGCCAGCTTACGGATAAGCTCCGCAATTAGGCTCCGTCCGCTGACATACTCCGCATAATTTTGAGGAATAACGTTGAAATGCAGACGCTTTGAGTACACGTGCCCAAAAACTGCACCAGTTAGTCCGTTTTCGGAAAGTAAGGAACTATAATGCTTTTCTGCTTCGCTTATTCTCAAAGACGGGATTTCTAGGTCGGTGCAAAGCTTTGTTATGCGGGAATCGATTTGACGAGCTTTGTCTATTTCGCAGTTGACGGCTTCCGATACAGCGTGGCGAAGCAGTCTAAATTTTTCAACCTCTTCTTCACCAGTGGCTGCCAAGGTGTCCTCTTCCCGACCTCCGAAAGCTGCAAACAATTCGAGAATACTCTCAAGCACAGCTTCAGTTTCATCAGCAGAACCGCCCTCAAGCTCCAAGTAAATCGCTCCCTTTGCATGAACGGGGAAGTCCGGCAATGCCTTGAGAAGTGTAACTTGTTTTTTATGCACATTAACGAGTGCCATTGAAGCAGCGTCGAGGAATTCTGCCGCCGCAAGACCGACAGTTCCTGTTTCCCCGCTTTCGAAACGCCCAATTGTTGCTTCCGCAAAGTTAAGCGCCGCTTGCTTTTCGTCAAAGAAAAACATGATTCCCCAAAGCTCTGGCTCAGGCTTTGCCAGTTCAAGCTCCAGCTCTGTAACGATAGCCAGCATACCCTCGCTACCGCCGATTACATCAACAAGGTCACTTCCGGAATGAGCAAAGGCCATGCCCTTTGCCCCGCAACCGCTTTTGGGAAAATCTCCGATTTCAAGCCGTCCAAGTGTGGGTACGCCACAGCCGCTATCATCAAAAACGCACTCTCCACGCCGTATTTCCAAGTCCATACCGTTCGCAAGCAGCATTTTCAAGCTTGTAACAGCTCCAACCCCGTCCCCATGCAATCGAGAATTAAGCCCTCTGGCGTTGCAAGAGAACATCCCGCCCAAGGTGGCAAGCTTTTCGGTGGGATTGGGAAGAAACGTGTGCCCTGAAAGCTCCGCAGCATTTCGACCGCAATAGGAGAGTAATTCGGCAAGCCTTACGCCAGGTTCCAGGGTGACGAAATATTTGTCGCCGACCTTCCTGTGTCCGATAATTTTATTTAGCTTTTCGGTGGAAATAACGTGACCGCCTGCTGGTACGGCACAGCCGCAAATGCCGGTCATCGCGCCCTGCACGGTAACGGGAATTTGCGCCGCCCACATTGCCCTTGCAATGCTTTTCAGTTCTTCAACCGAAGCGGGAACTGAGAATGTATCGCAGAAGCCTGTCATGCGGGATTCGTCTTTCAGGCGAGCTGCATATAAATCGGACATTTTTTCGATATTCACAGCGAACTCTCCTTTATGGTCAATTGTGTTTTTTGTACTGTTCAGAAAGTGCTTCCGCAAATTCGTTGCAGTCTGCTATTATTCCCACATCGCAATTGTCAAAAATCAGTGCGTTGGGATCACTGTTGACCGCAACAAGAAGCTTGCTCCCCTCAACACCCGCAAGGAAGGGTGCGGCTCCCGAAGCTCCGAAAACTATACAACAATCGGGTGACAAAACGGCAGCGGACATTCCTATCATTCTATCGGGTGGCATTTTCCCATCGCAAACGGTTGGACGAGAGCCACCCAGAACGCCGCCCATTTTTTGCGCAAGCGCAGAGAGCTTACTGAAGTTTTCCGCTTTTCCAACTCCCCTGCCAGCCGCAAGCACAACATTCGAACGCTTAAGAAAATCATCATCCTCTAAGCTTTCAACCTCAATATTCGTGAGCCATGTCGGGATTGAAGTTCTAGCCTCGAGTTGACTAAGCTCAGGGTTTTCAACAACTTCGGGCGTTTTAGTTCCACCAGCCGGAGTCAGTGAAATCACAAGAGGAAGCGTCTGCACAAGGAAAGTTGCCTGCAAATTATGTGAATATACGGGTTTTTTAACATATGTTATGCCATCACTGAAGGACAATTCCTTTGCTCCCAGCATACCTTCGCAGTCGATTAAAACGCTAACTCCTGCGGCAAGCTCATTGCCGCGAGCATCCGAAGGAAAAATTATTATATCGACCGGATTATTGTGATAACACTCACAAATAGCTTCAACACAGCATATAGGCTCCGAAAGATTTTCGGGAACACTCATCAGAATTTCCGTAATTTTATGAAAGCCAAAGGTGTTGTTTTGAAGGTCACCGCGCAAGCCGCCTAAAACCCATAATTCGCACGAATTATCCCCCGACTCAGCGGACACTTGAGAAAGGAGCGAATTCGCAATTGAAAGCTCATCCAAAAAGGCAACAACAGCAGTTTTCAAATTTTTCTCACCTCCGGATAAGCTTTTAGCAGGTTTTCCGCCTTTTCCTCACAGGTTTCGCCCTGAATAAATACGCATTGGCGTTCTTTTTTTTCGCGTTTCAATGAACACAATTCGGCGTCCCTAACGTGGCTCACTGAAAGCGACGACGGCTCAATGATTTCCGCTGTCATTCCTGATACCGCAAGCTTGCGTTTAAGCGTTGCCATGCGAAGATAGGGGTTTACGCTGTTGCCAATGGCGAAGAGCGCACAGGTGCCCACTGTAGCCCTGCGCATACCGTGGCCAGTGTCGCAGGTCGACCTAAGGGCGCCGTTTGCGTATTGCAGCTCAGTCACATTGCTAATGCAAGGAATTCCAAGCTTTCTAGCGAGCAAAAACGGGGTAAGTCCATTGGCTCCATCTGCTGACTGCATTCCTGTAATTACGGCATCGTATTCACAGCATTTTGCCGCTTCGCAGAGAATTGACGCAATTTTATTTGGAGCAAATGGTGGAAAGCTTGTCTCGTTGACTTGCAAAATTCTATCAATGCCCACGGCAAAAAGATTTTTGAAAAACGCCTCGTAATTTCCGTCGCCAACGGTTATTGCGGTAATAAAAACATCCTCGCCCTGGGTTTTGGCACTGTCTTTAATTCGAAGGACAGTCTCCAACCCCGCTTCGTCAAAGCAGTTAATAATCTTTTTTACATAGCTCAAATCCACAGTCGAGGTGCTTGCCGCCATCCAGTCACTTTCCATTACAAGGTCAAGGTCGTTTACAAGCTTAAAGCAACACAGAATATTCATAATCCTTACTCCTTCGTCTTTTCTTCAAATAACGCTTGCCCTTGCCGATAGCCTGGCTTCGCTTTGTTGGCTTTGAACTTTGAAATAAAGGCCGGTAATTTATTTTACTATAAGCAATAATACAAACTACCAACCTTGATTTCAATATTAAATTTAAAATATACAGCTGAAAATCATTTGGTAAGCCCAAACTTCTTGCCCTTGTGCTCAGAAATGCGATACAGAGGTAAGAGCTTTTCAAATATTTTATCAAACACCTGCTCAGTCATCTCGTTATAAAATTGGTGAAGCTGCATATCCGGCTCAAAGCGGTCACGTTCATGCACCATCGCCGCACAGGCAGCATCGTAATCCTTAAAGAAGTCCAAAGCCTTGAAAGCGACCATCGCGCTTCCCACGCCGCAAGCCTCATGGGTTTGCGTACGAACAACAGGTAGCCCAAACATATTGGCGGTAATTTGGCAAATCTCGGCACTCTGCGAGCCACCGCCCGCCACATATAGCGTCTTAATCTTTGTACCCGCGCGTTTTTCCAAGCCCTTCATTCCGCAATACAGGTCGTAATTTATACCTTCAATAATTGCCCGATAGATATGTATTCTTGTGTGAACGTCGGAAAATCCAATAATTGAGCCCTTGGCAAAGGGCATGTCCTTGTTTGCGGTGAAGTAAGGCTGAAGCATAAGTCCGTTGCAGCCGGCTGGAACTTCATGCAGACGTGCATTAAGCAAGTCCTCAGCCGAAACATCCATTCCCTCTGCCTGCATAACTTCCTTGGCGGCAAATTCGCGCTTAAACCATGAAACCAGCCAGTATCCTCGATGGACCTCTTTTTCCGGATTCCAGCGTCCGTCAACAACGGAACAATACGCTGGCATATGTGGTTCCGGCTCAACATATTTTGAAGTTGAAAACTGCAAAGTTGCGGTTGTGCCGAAGCTGAGGGCAGCTTTGTCGTCGCTTATAACCGACAGCCCCAGCGATTCGCAGTTCTTATCGGAGCCTGTTGCAACGAGAGGTAATCCCTCCGGAATTCCTGTTGCTTTTGAAGCTTCGGCAGTGACCCCACCCATTATAGTTTCGGGTTTTACAATCTCAAAAAGCTTGGAAATTTCAACATCAAATATGCAGCGAGCGAGATTGTCCCTGGTCATCCACGTTCTAGTTTTGTTATCAAATGGTATGCGTCCGCAGCAGCTTGCATCTGTGTCGACAATTCTGCCACACATTTTGAAGTTCAGATATCCGGATAAAAGGACAAAATGCTTTGTTTTTTTCCAGATTTCTGGTTCGTTTTCTCCAAGCCAGTTGCAGGCGGAGGCTTTTCGTTGAAGCTGTACGGTACTGTCCATATTTGCAGCCTTGAATAGTGCGCGAAGATGGAAGGGTAGCTTCTTTTCACATTTTGCTTCTCTATTGTCCGGCCAAACAATGGCGTCTCGCAGAGGAACGCCGTTTTCATCGAGGCATACGCTTGTCGCGCGTATAGTAGAAATTGTTACCCCAATAATATCCTTCCAGCGTTCTCCGGCCAGCACCTTCAAATTTCGAGAACATTCACAGATTGTTTCCCAATAAAAGTCAGGTCGCTGTTCCGTCCAACCGGGATTCAAGGAGTAGTAAGGCTGCTCATATTGTTTTTGAGATTTGAAAAGGATGTTACCTGTGGAATCCACCAGCACTCCACGCGCACTTTGCGTTCCAACATCAAAAGTTAGAATCAACGAGTTATCCAACGCAATCTCCTCCATTTATATTTTTTAGTTTGCATCAACATCGTTGGTCGCAATGAGATTAACTCCCGGCACCACAAAGTCCTTTACCACGGTATCCCCGCATTTCAGCCTAGTGCTTACAATTATACTGTTAATTTCTACCATTGCGTTTTTTATTTCGCCCTTCGGAATGGCACCGCTTGTGCGTACGGGCAGAATGGGATGCGTGGGAAATGTTGTTGCGACCGTGCTTGTAAGCGTTCTTGTGGGGCAAATAAGCTCGGTTTTGGCATATTCCTCACCCTTTGGGCACTTTTGCCCTGTGATGGTTATCACGCCGTCCAAATCCTCCGTATGGAGACTACAACCGTTGGGACATACAATACATACAAATTCTTTAACCATTATCATGCCTCCAACATTTCAAGGGAAACCTTATCGGTTGGCTTAACATTGCTGAAATCTACCACAATGCGCTCCATCTCTGGCGGTTTGAGCTTTGAATACTTCTTTTTGTAAACGTTTTCCCCGTTGACCAGCACTTGTACCTCGGTTCTGTCACGTACTTCGCGACTGCGGAAGAACAACACCGTTTTGGAAGCGTCAGAATTTACATCCAGCTTTTCGGGAACGGCATAGGCAAAATCCTTGCCCGCAGTGATGTCTACGAGAGTCCTTTTTTTGCCGCAATATTCGGCAGCCGCAATTCCGGCAGACACTCCGCTTTCGGTAACATAGTCCACCAGGTCGTTTACGTGCAAGGCGTTGCCGCAAACAAAAACGCCGTCCAGTGAGGTTTCGTAATTCTGGTCACAGACAGGGCCTTTAGTTTTACCGTCAATCGCAATGTCCATGGTTTCTGCAAGCTCATTTTCGGGAATAAGACCAACGGAAAGAATGAGCGTGTCGCACTCGATGATTTGCTCGGTTCCGGCGATTGGGCGCATTTTTTCGTCCACTTGTGAAACTTCAACAGCGGTAAGGCGGCTTTCGCCAAACACGCGGGTAACCGTCTGGCTTACATGAAGGGGAATGTTGAAATCGTCCAGACATTGAGCTATGTTACGAGTAAGTCCGCTGGGGGTGGACTTTGCCTCATAAACACCCACGACCTCTGCTCCCTCAAGCGTTAGGCGGCGAGCCATTATTAGACCTATGTCGCCTGAGCCGAGGATAACACACTTTTTTGCGGGCATTTGACCCAGAATGTTTATGTAATATTGCGCTGTGCCAGCTGTGAAAACACCTGCGGGACGGGTACCCTGAATGCTAACCTGCTTTGCTGTGCGCTCACGGCAACCTGTTGATAAGACAAGCGCATGGCTCGAAATCGTACGAACGCCTTCTCTATCAACAAGGGTAATCTGAAAAGCATCGTCCTTCTTTTCTATGCGTGTGACAAAGGTTAAAAGCGAGGTTTCAACCTTTGAAGCTTTAACATCATTTACAAAGCGGTTTGCATATTCACAGCCGGAGAGCTTTTCACCAAAGTGAATAAGCCCAAAGCCGTCGTGGATGCACTGATTGAGAATTCCACCCATACGCGAGGCGCGCTCAATCAAAAGCACGCGCTTTCCCTTTTTTTCGGCAGCAAGCGAAGCCGCAAGCCCCGCAGGACCCGCGCCGATAACCGTTACATCATAATCAGTCAATCGTGTTGCCTCCTTTGCTCTTACGGAACAGCAGCCTGCTATTTTCGTCTGCCTTCCGTACCTCCTCCAGTGGGATGTTCTTTTCCTCGGAGATTATTTTTGCCACAAGTGGGCCGCAGAAGCCGCCCTGACATCTTCCCATACCCGGTCTACAACGCTTTTTAACTCCGTCCACTGTTTCGCAGGGAACGCTGCGGTTTATTGCATCAACAATTTCTCCGCGGCTGATTTCCTCACAGCGGCAAACTATCTCGCCGTAATCGGGATTTTTTGCAATAAAGGAATTTCGCTCCGCATCGCTCATGCTTGCCACGCGCGGAATTCCGCGGCGTTTGGGGTTGTATGCCTTGTTGGGCATAACCTTTTCTCCGCTTTCCGTAAGAAGCTCAACGCACATTTTTGATACGTCAAGGGCTATTGCGGGAGCTGCGGTGAGTCCGGGGGACTGAATACCGGCAGCATGGACAAGGTTTCTTGTATTTCTGCCCTTTTCAACAATAAAATCTTCCTCAAAGGTAGGCGCGCGAACACCACTAAAGTACGTAATTGCATCGCTGTATTGAAGCTTTTCTGTGGCTCCGCGCTGCTTTGTAAATACCGCGTTGATGTTTTTAAACTCGGTTGAGAAGTCCTCTTTTTTGTAGGTTTCAACGGCATCCGGCCCTACAAGTACATTTTTGTCAGCAGTTCGGATAATACCGCCGCCCTTTGTATGGCCTTCGGTTTTCATACTGCCAAGAAGTGTATATGAGGTTCGAACTATGCGAGCCGACTTCTTATCGAGAATGGTGTTTGTACCCTTTCTCGGGTGAATTGAATAGAAACGGTCGTTAGCCATTTTCGCAATTTCCTCAGCGAAAACGCCGCCTGCATTCACGACGACCTTGGGATATACCGTTCCGCGGTTTGTTGTAACGGAAATTATTTTTCCTCCGCGCTCCTCCATGCTCAGAACAGCCGTGTTAAGCGAAAGCTTTGCGCCGTTGTCAACCGCATTCTCGCCGTAGGCAATTGTGAGATTGTATGGGCAAACCACTCCGCCTGTGGGGAAAAACAATCCGCACTTTAAGTCCTCTTTAACAGCGGGTTCATGCGCAAGAAGCTGACTATGATTTAACACCTTAACATTCCCAAGACCCATTTGTTTAAAGTAAATGCGGGAGAGCCGCAAAAGCGGCATATATTTTGCGGTGTCAAATACAACCGTCTGCCCACAGCGGTCAAATTCGACCTCCAGTTCCTTGGAGATTTGGTCAAACATACGGTTACCAGGAAGGTTGTATTTCTGCTTCATACTGCCTTTTTTAAGGTCAATACCGGGATGAACACAGCCGTCGTTTCTGCCGGATGCCCCCAGCGCAAGGTCATATTCTTTTTCAACAAGAAGAACGTCCAAGTCCCATTTCATAAGCTCTCTGGCAATCGAGGCTCCGCACACACCGCCGCCGATTACCAACACATCAGGACGCAGTCCATCGATAGCCTTGTCATTCAGCTCCGGTCTACGCATTTCCGGAATGTCGTCACCAGTGTAGCGCGCATCGTTTATGACGTGCACCTTGCTATATTTTTTCGCGGCGCAAAAGCCTGCCTCGACAATTTTGTCCCAGCTGTCGCTCTCGCCGGTCAAAACTATGCCCTCAAGGCTTTCATGAACCGAAAATTCTCCCAGACCACTTTTTTTGAGTTTTTCGTTTATTTTATCAGCATTCACTACTGAAGCCTCCAAATACCTAAGTTTTTGCTTGTAATTAAACCAGCAAAATTCCCTCGTTGAGAATTTTGTTGGGGTCGAGAGCTTCCTTGAGCTTATACATGAGCTGATAAGAGCTACCGTGCTCCTCAGGCATCCAAGATGTGCGATATTTACCGCTGCCGTGGTGGTGGGCAATACTGCCGCCGCGCTTCAGAGTTTCCTCCATGATGACACGGATAACGTGCATATAGTCCTCTTTAACAGTGCCCTTTTCTCTAACCTGGAATAGGAACTGGAAGTAGATGTTGGTACCGTTCATGTAGCTGTGGGAAGAATGTCCGCCGATGACAACAAGGTTTTCAAGCTCCTCGGGCATTCTTGCGCAAACAGCCTTGTATACCTCGCCAATCTGTGACCATGAGGCAGAAATTTCGCAGGTGTCAACGCAGACTCCCATGGAGTACATCTGTTCGCTGGTTTCCTCAAGCTCGTTGCTGATGTCGTTGCGGTGCTCAAGCCAGGATTCAACGGGCTTTACGCCGAGAGACTTAGCGCCGTGCTTCTTAACAATAGCGTCGACAGCATCGCCTGTCGGAGCAGTGATTGTCTTGGGTCCTTCTGCGAGGAAGAGCATTAGTGCCTTTCCTGGCTCGGTTACAGCATTGAAAAGCATCTCAACCTCAATGGGGTCGTGGAGTCTGACAACTGCAGGACGATAGCCCTCTGCCATAATTTCACGAATAGCATGAAGGCCGGTTTGCATATCGTCAATCTGATATGCGCACATCCAGCGCTCCTCGGGCTTATACTTGAATATTTTTACCGTCACCTCGGTAATGAAGCCCAGAGTTCCCTCGCAGCCCATAAACAGCTGACGCAGGTCGGGTCCGACGGAGCGGCGCGGAACGTTTTTGATTCTAACAATTTCGCCGTTGGGCAAAACTGCTTCAAGGCCAACAAGCAAATCCTCAATTCCGCCATACAGTGTGGAGAACTGACCGATGCTTCTTGTGGCAACAAGTCCGCCCATTTGAGCTA
>CAZLLK010000052.1:0-20100 GCA_964560435.1 uncultured Oscillospiraceae bacterium | reverse complement strand
GACATCTTTTTCATGGCAGCATAGCTCTTGATAAGCTGTGAGTCCTCGTCGCTTAGTCTTAATGATATAGTCATTGTCTCACTCTCCTTCCTGTAATACATTGTATTACCGTTTTTGCGTTATGTCAATATTTTTTGCTGTTAAATTGAAAATATTTTGAGAACGAAAAAAGCCCGCCTGCTCCGGCTCATCCGGAACAGGCGGGCTTTTATTTCATTATTTGTATTTACTACTATTCCTAGCGGTGCCTAAACGTCTCGCATATTAACAACTTTTTTGATTACGCGAGAGTTTTAGAGTGCAATCAGAAAAACCAGCTATCAACAACACCATCAGCCAAGCAATCAAAAGCGCTACTTAATTTGTACTCTGATTCTTCATTATGATTCAAAAGAGAATCACAGATATTTTTTGCAAGAGCAAATCCCCCAATAATGTTAATTACACTCAATTTTGCTTTAACAATGTTTATCCAATAATCTAGAGAATTATAGGGTGGAATATCTCGCATATCAGAAAACTCATCGCCTTCTTCTTGGTTTTCATTCCTAGCAATTCGGTAATTTTTAAGGGGAACAATAAAATCTTCTGCCAGTCTACTTACTAAAATATCATTGTTATTCATGGTACTCTCCTTTATGTAATTTTTTATAATAAAAATATTCTTGTAAGGATTCACTTAGGTGCGTTCTTACGTAACCATCATGTACAACACTTGCGGCCACATTATCAAAAACAAAGTCAACGGCTTCTTTGCTATTGACTTTAAAAACTTTGATTATCTTTTGATTGTCCATAAGTATTTTACGATTGCTAACGTTTCCGCTACCGTCATCTCTGTCGCATTCTGAGTTTGGCACGTCCAGTATAGCAAAAAGGTCACCATATTTGCAGCAATCAAAAATAAGACTTAAAGGAACAGCACACAATTCATATCTGGAGGGGCACCGTTTGTGCGGTGCTTCTGTGGTCTCACCGATGCAATAAACGGCATTTTCCTCTCCTTGTCGAGTTCGAAATTCTTCTACTGTATTAGCCAATTGAGCTGAGTGAATACATTTAGCATAAATCATAAAATTACTCCCTAGAGAATTCAGGTTTACATTGGGGAAATATGGACTTGGGCTCTTTTTATTCCCGATATTCTTTCATCACAAGCATAGATCTTTTGTGCTAATTCTCGCTTGCTTTCTTCAAACATGTTTACTATTTCTTCCTTAAAATTTTCAGCGCGATCCGGATATAAAGATTTATACGAATATGAATAAAAATGACGATGCACTTTTTCGAGTAAATCCTTTTTGAACGGGATTGCACTTACTGTATTCTTGTCAAAATAAAGCTCATTATAATAGTCACCATGGTCTTCAACTATTACTGGCGTTATTATAATCGTAAAAGGCTCATTAAGTATTGAAGTTTCGTATTTGTAGACAGTTATCTTGCTATCACTCATGGAAAAGCACCTCAATCGATAATTATTATGCAATAAAGTAAAAATCATTTGGTAAATTGTAACACAAATTTGCCGAAATTACAATAATAGGCATTTATTTCACACTCATTCCTGAATAAATTTTCTGACGCAGACAAGAAAATCTAATTTTGAATATGCTTATAAAAAAAGAACCCGCCTACTCCGGTTTGCATTCCTGAATAGGCGGGTTTAGCATTGACCGTTTGGAAATTATCAGAAATATTAAAGCAACGCTCAGGGCGGCTTCATCTTCAGCTCAGGCTTTTTCAGCTCGAGCTACTTTTATTTTGTAAGACGGATATACCAGTCGTCGTACACGTTACCGTTGATTTTTACGCTATCGCTGACCGTCGTGTAGAGCATTCCAACCGGTGTCCATACGTCATATACCGACGCCGCTACAACATAGTCCGTGTTGTCTGGATACCAGAGGGGAGTAAAATGCGCAAGGCAGCCATAATAAGAATTGATGTTCTTCTTGAAGTGCCAGCTTGTAAGCCTGCTGCTGTCTTCCGGTTCCAGGAGCCGGTTATACGTTGCAAACCCGAAGTCTGAGAACGTCGCCATCTCTGTCTGAGCTTGCGTGTAGTCTGCGCTGAAATTCGGAGATCCGAAAGTATATATGGACGTTTTGCTGTCGGCGTTTATTCCGTAGCCGGATTTCATTTCCCAGCCGTCGCTGTTCTCCTCGGCAGTGCGTACCCTAGTGTCAGGACTCAAAGAGAAATCGACGTCCAGCGTGACGGTGTATGTCTCCGAGAACCATTCCCAATGTCCTACATCAAACTTAGTGAGCGGCGGTACCCATGTTGCAAACCACTGCGACCATGTCGCCGTTGTGTTGCTCCCATAATCCGGTGTGCGTTCAAGCTTAAATTTCTTGTTCGAATCAGCGTACTGTGGGTCAGGAGGGGTGTTCTCGACTAGCTTAACAATGTCGGCCGTAATCGTTGTAGACAAACCGAAACCCACGCCGCGAACGCTGATATTGACCATTTGCGGCGTCGACGGAGTATGCCACTTCACCCATATGAGCTGCTTGCTTCCGGAAGGGCATATAAAAGGTTTTCTGTAAGTCTGGCCGAGTATGTTAAACTCCACTTCGCAACCCTTATCCGGCGTAACATCATCTGAGCCGTTGTTAGATAACGTAATAGATGTGATAACGTCCGTGTCTGTTCTGTAAACATAGTTAGCGTTCGTATCAACAACCGGCTCATCGGGCTTTTCTTTAAAAGTGACAATACCAAGTCCCAAGGAGCTTATAATCGTATCGTCGCTCTGTGCGGCCGACGTCGCTCCAACATACGCCAGGAAGCCTATATCAGCCGTCTCGAGGAACATAGCCAGAGGAAGGTTCTTACTTGTCAAGGATACCATCGATGCACGAAGCGCTCCGTTGCAAGATTTGTTATACAAGGCCGCTTCTGTCGCTGTCATTGCAAAGAAAAGTCCTTTGAAGTGAAAGTATGCTATTGGCTCTAAAAGCAGCTTGTAATCACCGCCAACGAGCTTATCGTAATCCACACCTGTAATTTCAGCAATGCGTCTTGCCATGTATTCTGAGCAAAAATACTTCTTAATCTTCTCTATACTTGCTTTGTTTGCACTTGTGCTAATAATTCGTGGCATTCCTACGTCCGGTTTCTTATACGCATAAACGCCACCTTGAGGAGTGAGGGAAGCACCATTAACATATGATAATTTACTTATCTTGCCAAAGCTATATTCTATCCTGCTTGCATTGATGTTTGTGAAGTCAATTGGCACAGTTGCGGGTCTTCCCTCTTTTGTAATGACTGTAACACGAACGCCATCATCACCACCATTCCAGTAGCTAGTGCTTGAACCACCTCCCATGCCACCGCCACCGCCTTCAATATTGCCGTCGCCAGTCGCAAATGCTGGTGAGAGCACAGAAAAAACAAGAATTAAAATAACCAATAAACTAATTGTCTGTTTCATCATTTCCTCCCAAAATAAAAAGCACGGCCTTTTCAGTGAAATGGTATAAAGATGGTAGACACGAAAGTGCCTACCATCTTTTGTGTTAATATAGGAGCAAGGGGGAATGAGAAATGGGACGAAAATACAATATACACATCAAGGAAGAAAAGCTGAATATCGTACAGCGGCATCTGGACGGAGAAGCAGGGCTTGCGCTGGAGCGCGAAACAGGTATAAGCCACGAGCAAATCAGACGATGGACATCGAAATATCTGGAGGAAGGTGAGATAGGGCTTGAGCCAAAAAAGAAACCGGGCAATCCTTTATCAAAATATGAACGCCGTAAGGAGCTCACATATGAAGAGAAGCTACTGTACCAGATCGAGTTACTGAAACGTGAACTACTCAAAAAAGAAGCTGAGGTAACTCGCCTAAAAAAATTGAACGCACGGAAGGTGGGCGATGCCCTAAGAAAATGATTCATCAGATGTACGCCGAAATACAAAAGCAAACCGTAAAGCATTCTGTCATAGAGCTTTGCGAGGTTTACGGTGTCTCCAGAGCTGGATACTACAAATGGCTGAAGCGTAGCGGTAAGCCAAACTGCTATGAAGAAACTCAGCAGATTTTGGATTACCAAGTTGCAGATATCCATGCTCATTATCCGACGATGGGATACAGAGCTGTAAATGACGTTCTGAAGTTACAGACAGGGTGGGTTGTTTGCGACAGTAGCGTTTGGAAATCTATGAAACGTCTTGGAATAAAGGGCTACACGAGAAAAAGTAAGCTGCCAACCACATACGAAGGAATGGAACATACTAGGTATCCGAACATTCTGGGACGCAATTTTCACTCGGACAAACCGTTTCAAAAATTCGTGACTGATGTCACTTACATCAAGTATAAAAATAAGTGGTTCTATTTGGCTGCATACCTCGACCTGTTCAACAACGAGATTGTAGAGTGGGAGCTGAGCGACACTTTTGACAATTTTCTTGTTATGCGTCCCGCTGAAAGACTCCTGAAAAGAGACAGCAGAAAATTTTGTGTAAAAGTGAATAAGAGACTTCCTTTCAGGCGAGAATTCAAGTAAGAAGAATTTTTAATCTGAAAGGAAGTTTTTTTATGTCAGCAACACCGGCAGAATTGATGAAAGAGTATGTAAACAGCCAAAATTTCGGCAGCACCACAGAAGTCATGGCAGCAATGAAAGAAATGTTCAGGGACGTTCTTCAGCAGGTCATGGAGTGCGAATTGGACAACAAGCTCGGCTACGAAAAGAGTGAAAGAACATCAGAAAATGACGAAACAACGGTGTCGAAAAACTACCGAAACGGGTATTCTCAAAAGACTATAAAATCGCAGTTGGGTGAGGTTCAGGTGAAAATTCCCCGTGACAGGAATGGAGAATATGAGCCTAAGATTATCGAGAAATATAATCGAAATGCCGATGGCATTGAAGAGAAAATATTGTCACTGTACTCCTGCGGAATGAGCCAGAGAGATATTGCGGAGCAGATTAAGAACCTTTACGACGTGGAAATATCTCCTGAACTTGTTAGCAAAATAAGCGAGAAAATCATGCCGGAGGTAACGGCCTGGCAGAACCGTCCGTTGGAAAACGTATACCCGTTTGTGTTCATGGACGCCATCCACTACAAGGTGAGAGAAGACCATCAAATCGTTACAAAGGCAGCCTATGTGGTACTTGGCATTACGATGGATGGCTGCAAGGATATTCTCGGCATCTGGATTGGCGAACATGAGAGCAGCAAGTTCTGGCTAAGTGTGCTCAATGACCTGAAAAGCCGCGGTGTGCTTGATGTTTACCTGTTCTGCGTAGATGGTTTGAAAGGCTTTCGAGAAGCAATTTCTGCCGTATATCCAAAAGCTCAGATTCAGCGCTGTATCATCCATCAAATACGATATAGCACACGATTTGTTGGGTACAAGGATATTAAACAGCTGATGGCGGATTTGAAGCTGGTCTACAAAGCAGTAACGGAAGAGGAAGCTCTGGAAAATCTGATGACCTTTAAAGAAAAATGGGGCAAAAAATACCCGTCATGTATTAAGACGTGGGAAGACAACTGGGATATTTTAAGCACTTTCTTCGCATACCCTCCTGAGATTCGGAAGATAATATATACTACAAATATCATTGAAGGTCTAAACCGACAGTTCCGTCAGGTAACAAAAAACAAGCCATCGTTTACAAACGATGACTCGCTCCGAAAACTGCTCTATCTCGCTTCCAAAAATATTGTCGAACGCTGGACTCAGCGTTGTCGAAATTGGGATGTGGTTTTGAATCAGCTGAACATCATGTTTGAGGACAGAATTGCAGGGTAATTTCCCATTTAAGCTTCTTTTTTGAAGTGATGTCGGCATTCATGCCTGTGGGGGCGTATACCGCCATCACTTCAAAAAGAACGGCCCGTTAAGAAAAATCCTAACCTTTGATTTTGAGTGAAATCAAGCTCCGTTTAAGATGTTTTCCGCCTGATTGGAATTCCTATTTACACAAAATTTGCTGAGTTGCCCCCAAACATGCTTATTTTGCGGTTTTTGCGCTTATTTATTTGAAATATAAGCAAAAAGCGCCCCATGCCATGCATGAGACACCTTTTGTCTGCAAACTGAAGCCACCTGTTTTCGGGTGGCTTCTTAGCTTTTTATGTACGATTGTAGATTATTTTTTTAACTCCGGCAACACTTCTTGTATTTTAATCCTGATCCGCACGGGCACTTTTCATTTACATCTACTTCAAGCAAAAATATATTATCAATTGCGAGTGTTGTGTGCATCAAAGCAGCGGGTATTTCCATTGTTTCTCACGAGAAGCATCTAATTTGCTCAAATTGATTTTTCAATTGGATATACTCCTGAACAATCACAGATTCTGTTAATGGAATGTACTTGCTTGGAGTCTTATCAACCGGCATATCTTCTCGATGAGAAAACAATGTAAGGTCGCCGTCCACATCTTTAGGAGTTATATCAATTATTTGGTTTTCATTAGTTTTCCATACCGCATGAGCTTCACATTCGATATAAAGATTTTTTTGAATAGTTATGTCCCATCCCATAAGTAGAGTGCCGCCGAATTTTTCTACATAACTCTCAACGTTCCAAAACAGCGTCCGAATTCACAATCATCTTTTGGCTGATAAGAAACATAAAACATATGAACGAGATGTGACTTTTCCAAAGGACACAACTGTGCTTCGCATGGTTGACATTTACAGTGCGCCATTTCTTGTCGTTCAACATCTCCGCGCCTCTACGGAACTGGCTCGAAGCATTATTCCACAGATATCCGAAACAAACTATACTCACGCAGTTATTCGACTTCTTAACCGCATCCGAGATTTTTCGGACAATAACCGAACCGTTTCGTTGATGCAGCTTGCTGACGACGGAACAATTGACGAAACCGAGCGAGCCCTTTTTGATGAAATTTTGCTTGAGCTTGACGATATTGTTAAGGCTGCCCTGGCTTTGAAATACACTCGGGAGGTGGTTTGATGATGAGGGCAACAAAAAAGAGCCGCAACCTCAGCAAAGGTTACGACTCAGTGACACGCAAAAGCGCATCAATTAACACCAATATTGTACACCATTCTTGTCTGAAAAACAAGGGGGTAGTGCATTATGAGCGATGATTTTAATGAGAGAATTCCCGCGCTGTGGGCTAATATTCCTGCGGCGGTACTATTCGACAATTCGCTCAAGCCTAATGCCAAGCTTGTCTATGGCGTTATTTCTACCTTGACGCTGGCGCGTGGCTACTGCAACGCAACAAACGGTTATATTGGCGGCTTATTTGAACTAACGGCGAAATCTGTCAGCGAAATAATCTGCCAACTGGCTGATAGAGAATACATATGATGATTATCATGGACGCGATTCAATTACGCTTCACGGGTTAGAAGCTGTTGAAACCCAATATTCGGCTTATCACGGGCTAGGCGGAAACGGAACGATTACAAAACTCGTGGCAGATATGAAACAACTGGAGGTAAAGGATTAAATGAAAGTAGCAATAATTGCAGGGCACAGGTCAGACACGGCGGGGAAGCGGACACCGCCATTTGTGAAGCCTGTCGACATTGACGGGGACGGTACCTATGATGTTCTCGTCGGCGAACAGTACCGGGAGCATTATGCTAACGTCGGTGTTGCGTCCAAATTGGACACCGCGCTCAGACGCTGCTGCTTTGAAACATACAAGGGCGGCTGGGACGATGAGGACGCTACAAACGACACGCTCAACGACGACAACGCCGGGCTAACAAAGCGCCAGGCGCTTGTGAGGGCGGCGTGGTGTGACATCTCGGTTGCGGTACACTTTAACGCTTTCGGCAACGGAATGAGCTTCAACAGCGCAACGGGGGTTTGCACCTACATTCATATCAATCCCGGACGTGTTGGCGACAGCGCGGCTCTGGCGGCACTCGTGCAAGCACGGCTGATTGAGGGCACGCCGCAGACCAACAGGGGAGTGCACGCAGACGCTTTTGCTGAGGTCAACTGTGCGGCAATGGGAACAAAGGCCTCCGTGCTGGTCGAGCTTGCCTTTATGACAAACTGGGAAGAAGCTTCGAAACTTATGGCGAACGAGGCCTTCTGGCTGGAAGCGGCCGAAGAAATCTGCCGCGCTATCTGCGAATATGTAGGCGTGGCTTATATTGAGGAGGACAACGTGAAAACAAAAAACATTACAGCAAAAATGAACGGAATCGAAGCCGCGCTGACGAGCATCGAATTTAACGGAGAAAATTATATCCGTATTCGTGACCTCGCAGATGCACAGACGGATGATAAACTGACGGTCGCGTGGGATGAAGCAGCTCAGACCGTCGTAATCAACAGTAAATAGGGGGAGGCGAAATAATCATGAATACAACCACAAAGCAGAACAGATTCAGAAGCTGGCCGATGTGGCTCGGTATCTTTGGCGCCCTCTGGACGCTTGCAGCCGCAACCGGACTAACTGCGAATATCGGAATTACAAACGATACCTACAACACCATCATAGGAGCCGTGGGTACAATACTTACGTTGCTGGGCATAGTCAACAACCCGACGAATTCAAGCGGGATATAGCGAGACTGCTCAGACCAATAAGAAAAGAAACCCTTCCGATGTCCCGGAGGGGTTTCTTTTAGTTCTTTATACTCATCGCCCGAAGCATGGTAATCCCGCTGCTATCAACCAAAGTATTTTAGGTAACCGTATGAATATTACTTAAGCTGCCTTGCTCACATTGAAATTATTTAAAGCATATAATGTTGTGACCGGAAGTTGTGATATTGCCGGCATCTAACTTTAATTATGAGGAGGTTGTTTTGCTTTGGAAGAAACGTATAGACCAGAACACGGCAAAGGATGCAATGTTTATGTAACAGTAAATTGCTGTAAAGACGATAAAAAACCCTGTTGTGATAGAGATAAAGAATGCAAGGAATGCAATGTTTATGTAACAGTAAATTGCTGCAAAGAAGAAGGAAGGCCTTGCTAATCCAAGTGTAACAAAGAAAAACAATTCGAAGGGATTATTTCGATATGTTTAGGAATGTTAAAATTGATAAGATCGATGGTAGCAATGTGCATATTACAATAAACTGCTATGAAGATCCTAATATAGTCAGACAAGAAGATGATGCTCTGAGGATTCCAATCCGCAGAGTGAAGAAGCCACCTTTCTTCAAAGGTGAGTGTCAAGAAACAATTGTGTCCATTGACGGAGTGAACTGGCCAAGATTTGCGGAATATGTCACAAAAAATCTCGTAAATGGTGATAAAAAACCTCGTAATGCTTGCAAGCCTAAAGCTGCATAGTTGAATCCGCTTGTGAGAACTCGAGAAGTCTTGGTGTTTGGCGTAGATATAGAACGAAAATAAAAACTTACTAGTACGAAGCCCGCTCAAGGAATTAACTGTGACCCGCCCCCTGTCTACTTGACAGGGGGCGGGTCATAATCCGAGAGGGGCTGTTTTTCTTTATATGACGAATTCCATAGTTTTAAAATTGAAATGTGCTGGTAACGCTGATGGTAGAAAATGCATACTTATGTTGGTAGTGGCGTTGGTAGCGAATGCAAATTACTCACCACGGCAAACAATTTTCGTATTTTGATTCTAGGTATAGCAAAACCCGCAATGCACTGTGTTATCAATGCATTGCGGGTTCTTGGCGGAGAAGGAGGGATTAGAAGAAGAAAACCTGAGTTTTTTAGAACTATTTTAGTGCAAATATGTGATATTTGGTTTAAAATCTATAAAAATTGGTACCAGTCAGTCCATTTGTTTTATAGAATTTCAACCTCTAAAGGGTCAAAATTAGGGTCAAATTACCAACACTGAAAGGAGCCCATAATGGAAATTACATATTCAAAGCACGGAGACTATTTGTTCCCCGATTTGCTTGTGCCGGGGGAAAAATCCCTCCATATAGGGCACTACGGCTTTCTCCGCTTGAGATACCTCAAGCAGCAACGCCGCGTTCTGTATGTAAGCCTCAAAACCACCTGCAAGCTGAATGAGCATCTTGCCGACATCGACCAGCAGGCACGCGAAAGGGTTGAGTTGTTAATCTCGCAGATGGCTAAGGCTGAGGGTATCACGGAAGTGCTCAAGGCCTCAGATCAAATGGCATGGGTCGGGGCAATGAACAATATCCGCGACAGGGCGGAGGAGCTTGCGCTCAAGGAAATCATATATTGCTGACAGTGGGGGAGGGGCGAAAGCCTCTCCCTGTTTAATTTCACGGTTTAAACATAATGAGCAGTTCAGTAATTTTTGCTATGAATGGGGTTAGGTCATCTATTTAGTTCCCATTTTATTCGACAAAGTCCCCGAAAGGGGACTTTGTCATCAGTCTGAAAGGCCTTAGCTGCCTTTAGTAGATAAATATTTAGCCTTTTTTTGAGCTATCAGGCTTCGACCTTTTTTGCTTCGGAGCTTGTCCTGCAGATAATTGACCGCTGCCTTTTGATGCGTTCTTTTTACCCAAAGATATCACCTCTATATAGAAGTTAATAATTTACTTCTTCTCCAGTTTTTCTTTTGCTTTCTGTTCAGCCTGCGGTGCTACACGACGTGCAGGAGGTGTTTTTCCTTCAGAAATTTTTCTTTGAGCGTTGCGTGTCTTTTCGTTAGACATTTTCATCACCTCAGAGATTAGTCTGTACAGATTGGTTTGATTTTATGAACTAACCTACACAAACGAGAGGTGACAAAATCATACTCCTCACAGCTCAAGCCTTTCAGAACATCGGTGGAATCGGCAGCGCGGAAAACAGCGTGATCACATATCAAGTCATGCAATTACATTTCATATAAACAAATTGGAAGTTCATTTGTACCATAATGCGAAGTTCAGTTAGTACCATAAAGAACAACTCAACAACAAATATGAACCGTGAGCGTGAGTGGACTATTATTCTGAACACACCCAAAGGTTTAGTTGCCACAAGCACATCAGATCACTCATAACCCGAAGCATCCATATCAAGACGCGGAAATTGTTATGATAATGCTATGGCTGAAAATTTCTTCTCCATTTTCAAAACTGAAGCATCTACCGCCATAAACTTAATACCTTTAACGAAGCAAGACAGCTGATTGATGAATACATCGATTTCTATAACAGCGAGCGCATCCAAACAAAAACGAGCATGACACCGCTCGAAAAACGCCATCAGGCTACGTAATTTATTGATATTCTACGATAGTCTCTTTTTTCTTTTGTCCGTTACCGCTAGGGCGGTACATTAGCTATGAGCCTCTTTATATTTTACTCACTTATTTAAGGATGAGCATTAAGTATTCTACTGTATCATATCTGCTATTTCTAGCGATTGACTAACGCACCTACTGAACACACTGTTTTTCTCAATCACGACTTCAATTCTGTCTTTCAGCTTTTGGGTTTCAGCATTTTCATTTAGAATTTTGATAACATCATACGTATCAAATGAAGTTTTAACAAGCAATTCTGTACCTTTTGTCTTGAAAGCTTGATCGACCAATCCACCCATACTTTCCATAACAGATCGGCCAACTGCTTCTAGGTACTGAGCTCCATTTTCAGCGGAATTCTGTTCCCATGTGTTCAGAGCAGTAGGTATTAAATACAAATGGTCATATTCAGCATTGAATGTAATGAACAATGAATTCCAAGCTTCGACCTTGTACATTAATTTTACTATATCAACATTTGGATCATTTAAGTCATAATAAATTTCGTTGCCCAAGCTTGATAAGCTTTTTTGTAATACTCTGACTTCTGCTTCCATGGCCTTTTTTTCACTAATCGTGTCATTTTTCTGCTTCATAAAAAAGCTTAAAACATTGTCCATTGATACTTTGTTGATATAATCAATTAATGCTTTTCCCTCTAATTCTTTTGCCCATATATTATATCTTACCCACCGATCAATAAACAAACTCGTACTAATTGAACCAACATTATTGCAAAACTCAGAACAGCTTTTCCCAAAATCATAAGTATTTGCTATGTCTATTCTTTTGCTTGTAAGCTTTAATGAGTCAATCATATCCAATTTGAGTCTGTCTCCATTGGAATCATATAAGCGCTGATACATAAAATTGGCGTAAACTTTTTCGATTTCATCCTTATCAGTGACGATATGATTGTTCTTACACAGAAAAGCTTTATCGTTGTATCTTAACATCGAATAGTTTCCGAAGCTAAGAGATATGTTCTGTACAAAGGTTGAGTTTTCAATAATCTTTTTCTCGAGTTCTGAGTCCTTTGTTGAACTATTTCCATTACCGGCTACCTTTTTAAAATTATTCTGATTTTCTAAAATCTTCATCATAATTTTTATAGCAGCTTCTACAGAAGTTCCACCAGTCGGAGTAAAGCGCTCGTTTCCTGTTCCATTTACTATCCCGTATTTGTACATGAAACTTACGGCGCTCGAGGAATCAGAATTAATTTGGTTTTTGTCTGCAAAGCTTAAGGCGTCACCAGCAACATCCAAGTTTGGCTGGGCTAGTTGCAACAATCTAAGAAACAGTACGCAGATATATTGACGTTGAATAGCTGTTTCGGGTGCGAACTTACCGGATCCAACACCGTTTACTATCCCAAGTGAGTATGCTCTTGCAATTGCTATCTGTTGTGTACTTGAACAATTCCCACAGTCAGAGAAAGGCATATTGTTGCTACCCGCACTGCTGCTTCCACTTAATTTGTCATACAATTTCATGGCCATCTCACAAAACTCGGCGCGTGTTATTTCTCTTCCGAAATTGACTTTTGTTGCATCCGTCAATAATCCGGCCTGATTTGCTGAAGTCACAATTGGCATCGCCCACTCCGAAGGGACGTTCTCTTCAGGAATCATGATAATATCGCAAGGAGACGAACCTTCTTTTGGAGTTACTGTCATATTTGAATTCTTCATTACGTACCCGTAGTATTGTGCGTAAATACTATGTGTCGACGAAGTGACATCAGAGATGCTGTACCGCCCACTTGAATCCGTACGACCTACAAATTTACCAGCAGCCTCTACTTCCTTTGAATTTAACCATACTGCTGCTCCATTTAGAGTTCCGCTAGTATTGCTGTCGAAGAAATTGCCAATATATACAACCCCATATACTGACTGTTTGGGAGAGATTGAAATGTCCAACTTTACATTTCGGCCCGATACGTAAACATTCTGTGTACCACTAATATAGCCATCCTTAGAAATAGTCAATACATCGCTATAATTAGATGCAACACCTATTATCCTATAAAGGCCAGTTTCATCTGAAGTCGTTTTAAATTCAGGACTACCAACAGGCGTGATTGTTGCCCCGGCAATAGCTTTGCCGGTAACAGAATCTGTTACTGTACCGTATATCTCATAGGTACCCCCTACTTTTGTCATAAGTATAGTTTGCATGGCAGGATCAGCTCCAGCGCTAATTGTAACAGGAATCTTTGAAATCTGGTTATTATAAGAATCAACAAATAAGTACCCTTCGCAATAAGCAACTAAATCATGAGTGCCGTTAGCCATTCCATCAATTTCAAAGTATCCATTACTATTGCTTGAGGTTTGCCAGTTAGAATCGTTGTTCAGGGTTATCTTTACGCCGGGTATTGCCGCTCCTGTATGGTTGTCTTTTACAACTCCGGTAATTTTAGCTCCACTACTATTCCCTATCATTCTGATGTTTTTTGTGGTGTTGCTATACACATCTACGTTCTGCTGGTAGTTAGCATAACCAGGTTTTGTTGCTGTCAGAGTATGGGTGCTCGCTTGGACAGAATTAAATTCATAATATCCGCTCGAACTTGTAGTCGTTGTCCATTTGTCTGAGTTGTTAAGTTTTACGGTTACGTCAGACAGTCCATTTCCTGTACTGTTGTCTGTTATGTACCCAGAAAGCTTGTAAATCTTTTGTGTGGGTGTGTCTGGAGATGTTGACGGTACAGGAGGTGCTGCTATAGTGAAATATATGTCATCCCAGTACGATTCTCCACCATTGTCATTGTAGGCACCAACAGCCACCTTAAATGTGTGGTCTGCTGTAAGATAGCTAGATGATAAGGTATAGTATTCACTTGTGACTTTTTTGTTTTCAATTATTACGGAATCATCTGTATTATCCCTAATCGTTATACGATAGTAAGTAGCATTATCTACTTCATTCCATGTTATTTTGACGTTTTCTTTGTCTAGCCTTGCTCCATTAGCAGGGGCAGTAATTTGGGGAGTATCAAGAACCTCCTTTTTTACAGAAAAGGTGGAGTAAGCCCAGTATGATTCGCCTCCGTTGTTATTATAGGCACCTACCGCTATCTTTATTGAATGACCAACCTTTAGGTCGCTGGAAGATAAGGTATAGTACCTACTTGTTACTTTTGCGTTGTCTAAAATGACTTTACCACTGGTCATGTCCTTAATACTAAGACGATAAAACTCAGCACCATCAACTGAACTCCACCTGATTTTGAGGTCCTGTATTTCAATTTCGTCGCCATCATCTGGATTGGTTATACTCGGAGTATCTAATACAGTTACAGCCAGAGCTTTATTAAAATTTAACGAAGCAAAAGCATTTAATAAAACCGCGAACACTAATATACTGCTAAATATTTTCTTCATCATTGTTACTCCAGTCTTTACTTACTATTACACTTTAAAACTCATACATTTTTTATTTGGTTATCACTAGCTCACTAATTGTCCTCCATTATTCCAAATATCACCTCTCTACAGTATATTAATTTACCATATTGAAAAACAAGATATCAACAAAAAAAGCAAATAATCCTAAAAATCTTGAAGCTCACTATAAAACTAAACTACGATATTTCCGATTGAATAATCGTCTTTCAGCCAAATTCAAAAATATCTAGAATTACCAATGGCTTTATTCCTCGGCCAAACTGGGAGAAAAAAATAATCAACACTCATAACCCGAAGGTGCTGTAGCTCAGTACGTAAAAAAGCAAGCAAATCTATAAGAAAAGATAACCTGTACCACTCTGTTACAGGTTATCTTTTTTGTCCGGATTTAGAAAGTGTATATAAGCTATTTAATGAAATTGAACAAAGTTTGAGGCCATTGATCTCAGTGTTTTTACCACAAGTGCATTTGCTTTTAATGCTCCAGAAGTTACAACACCCGATCAAGAATCAGTTTTACGTGTAGAAGTTACTGAATGGGTATATAGAAATAATAATGGAGTAATGCAAAAAAGGCAATGGTCCCGTACATATCAAAAATGGTTAACAGATTGGATTAATGTATAATTACTAGAATATTTTTCTCTAATAATGCTAAAACAAATTTCGCTTTTAAAAGTTGACCCCAATTTTACCAACACAGGTTTTCGTGTTTATGACACTCTGGGAATTTCAAATAATTATCCACATTATTGGTCTCATATCGATCGCATTGGGTCTATTCATGCATAATTTTAACGGTTATTTGTTAATGAAATTTCGACACTTTCTAAACATTAAGCGAAGCTCGCTAGTCTGTAGAACGGCCCCGTTTGCTCATTATAGAAACTATGTATTTTGTGTATTCAAGCTAATATTTCTATAAACCAAATCATTGCGCATTTCAAAACCGATATGTTCCCAAAATTCATTTCCTAAACTATTATTTGCAAATACGACAAGCGCAACTTTATTAATTCTTTCTTTTTTTAATGCGTCAAGTGCAGCGCTTACTAAGGCTTTCCCTGTTCCTTTTTTTCTGTAATCGAGCCTAACGGCCGTATGATAGATATAGCCCCGTCTCCCGTCATGCCCGCATATTATCACTCCTACAATTTGATTATCAAGTTCTGCCACAAAGCATGTATTAGGATTTCGATCTAAAAATCTTGAGATGCCTTCAAACGAATCATCTAAACTACGCATACCCATTCCTGTGGTGTTAGACCACAAATTGTATACATCGTTATAGTCTTCTATCAACATTGGTCTGATAATCATATCATTCCTCTTTCCATTGTATAAATAATTAACCATACCTATTCTGGAACGTCATAAACATACTGCGAAGCTCGCAAATTGAGCGCAACCTATGGATAACACCAAGAATCACCTGCTCCTTAAAGAGCATCACAAAAATGCGTTATATCATGCTCTCTTTGGCTCTAAAACGCACAACATCACGAATCATTTCAAGTGGTAAAGGTTTCAATAACGGAAATTGAATAGCACCTTTCGATGTTTTATATTCAGTTAGCTTATCTAAAAATGCTTCCACGCCACTCGGCTGAGGATAAAATCCGATGTGCTTTGGGAAAGCAGCGAAGTGAACAAACCATTTGTCATTCAAAACAAATGTGGGCATCCGCATGCAAATCCGTTCCGCCACCTGTGGTACTTCTTCATGAACAATACTACGGATAGCGGTCAGCCTTTCTTGTACATCAAGAGAAAAATTGGAGATATAAACATCAATATCATTCATCAGAACCGTTCCTTCAAAGAAGATTTTTTAGGGGATAACATAATGGACAACTAGCAATTATCTTTAATCTTTCAAGTTTGCTCAGAACCTCGTGTTTTGGGAAAGCTTCTGAATATGATGAAATTTCCATCCGGGTCTGAAAATCTCATGTTTTTCGCACCCCAAGGTCTTACAGTAGGTGGGTCAATTATTTCAACGCCTAATTTCCTAAGTCGCTCATATTCCACATCAACATCGTCAACGGTAAACGCCATAGACATATTGTTATTGCCACTTTCATTTACAACATCATCTTTTAAAATTGCAAGCCCTGCACCTTTAGTAATAATTTCTTGATGATTTTCGTCATCGCAGTCTGAAGTGGTTTCCAAGATGGATTGATAAAATTCAGATAAGCGTCGAACATCTTTAGTCATTAGACATATACCCACAAACTTCATTGCTGTAGCTCCTATTTCATAAAATGATGGACATTTCTCCCTCGGAATCGATTTTAGAACCTTATATGGATTATGCGAATTTTACTTCAGAAATAGGGTTACCCGTTATGCTCATTTGGTTGTGATAGAAAATTTCTCCCATTCGGTTGGCGCTTCATTTTGCGGTAAATACTTTCGCCAGTAATCGCCAGTTCTCTGGTCAAATATTATTATGCTATCTCCATGTGTTATCATTTGATATTGCAAGTCATCACTTTGGACATTATGCGATTTTATTAATCCATAGAATGTGAACACACCTAAAATAAAAAATCCAACAACAACTGATATACATATTGTATAAAGAGATTTTTTCTCCATTGGTAAATCTCCCTTCCTTCATAAAATATAAAACAAAAGTTATCCTGTTAATGGTATTAAGCAAACATAATGGGCAACTAATTTTATCGTCGAGTTTTATATTTGCTTATTTTGTTCGTGCCGGTTCAAGAAGACACGCCAAATAATTGCCCCTGTCGTAACTTTTGGGGAAATGATCACAAAAGTTCCTTAACATGTTCAATGGCATCATTCGTTGATTTAATTCCAATCACCGGTATCGACAGATTTTCCGCTGCTAAGGCTTCTTGGATCGCAGCGACAAAAATGCCCTGCCCTTTAATTTCACTATCATGATCTGATGTGGTATCAACACCACAACAGGGAGAGCGGTTGATACCAACAATGCCGAGTATCATAAATCCGTGTTTAAGGTATTCTTCAACCTGCATCATTACTTGATCAACCAGTGCGGCAAGGCGTGCAGTTACAGGCTCTTTCTGCATTTCTTTTCTGATGCGCGTATTTTCAACCACAACTGGGCTCTCAGCCCCATAAATGTTGCCTCTATCTAGTCCCAGACAACATAACTCCGGGCAAGGCATTTGCACTATGCCTACTTGTGCATCCATCAATGCACGGATGACATCAACATGTGCGCCGGGATAATCAGCAGTACCGTCTGAAATGGAGTTTTGATTCAGAACACAATGGGCAACAAACATAACTCGTTTGCTCCTGATATCTGTAAACATATCGTTTTTTACCTCGCTTTTGCCAGCCTGCATATAAGATTTATTATTTTTCATCACAGTAAAAATAATGCAAAGCTCAGTACATTAGCCGGATTTCCAGTTATGCTAAAATATATTCAGTTACATAAGCTTCCCGTTATGGTACTACTGAGCAAAGCATTGTATATGTAATGGGAAGTCCGGATATGTTGCAGCATAATGGGCAATTTCATGCTGATAACTATTTTCCTAATAGGAAATCAATGTTTTTTTTCACTTCTTAAATACTTTATGAAACAAAGGATACCCAAAACGACAAACACTACCTTCAGTGCTTCAACTGCATAATTTAAGCAAATTAATATCGTTGCGTAGTACGGCATAATTTTCCGACCTCCTTTACACAGCTTCCAGCTATCCTCACTATGCGTCCGCCAAGTTTGTAGGAAGATTTTAGCGTCTTCGGAATTGCAGCTTGCTATTGCTTTCTTCGTAGAGATTAAACATAATGGGCAATCCGAACAGCTACAGGTAATGCTCATAATGGGAATTTCATGCACCAATAAAAGCTATGAAAAAACGGATAAATACAGTTATCTTGCTAATCAACAACACTACTATATTATAAATTAATCATTGAGTTCCCAAAATGGAGACATGATATCATTGGTTTCACAATTGGTAGCATTTTTCGATAAATTACAACTTTCGCATGCAAGTTGGAAGTTTGTTGGGTCATTACACCCTCCTAGACCTAATGGTATAATATGATCAAGTTGCACATCATCATTCGGCCTCAATAAACCTGTTAGATCTTTACCGCAAAGCTGACATCTTCCCTTATCTCTTAAATAAACGCCTTTTTTCAGCCACTGTGGTAGATATGTTGACCGTTTTAACATACCGTCCGATGCTAAGTACTTTGGATATTGTGATAAGGTCATATTGCCTATCAAATCGGCAATATCTTGGTTAAAGTTTCGTAAAAAGGCCTTGTTTTGAAATAGAACAGTAAATACATCATCAACTACTGTAGGCATTAGAGACTCTCTAAAAATATTTAAAAATTTCTCGGCCAATGTATCAATTTCTTCTCCACTGTCACCTCCACCGTCATAATATTCGTTTATATCGCAATATTTATTGTAACTATATATCATGTTTTCAACTGAGCTATCAGAATATTTATAATTCTTAAAGATTTCAATTAGAGAATCAATTAACTCTCTCGGAAAGTGTTTGTTTAATAAATACCCTAAATGAAATTCGTAAACATCATTAATGTAATGGTGTAGTAATGTTTTTCTTTTAGGAACAAAAACGATATCCAAATAATCTATGCCATGATAATCAATCCATTCTTTTGGAGAATAGTAGTTTTCATTATTTACTTCTATAAAAAGTTGTGTTGCCATATTGAATACTTCATAATAATCAGTTATTCTCAAGCTGTAGTTATCCAACTAAAAACACCTCATTCATTAATTATATTATGTTAATTGCTTCAAAAGCATATTGTATTTTACTTTACCAACTTCCTGTTTTTTCTATGATAAGCTCGGTATCAGATGTCTTGGGCTTGTCCTCTGTTTGATTTGACCCGGTATGGGTCATAAACATAATGCGAAGTTAAATATATGGATAAGGACGGGAACGATCCGTTGAGAGCGTTTGACTGCCAGTCAGATGCTCTCCCGAAGTATCCGGTGTGCACCCCCCATACGACAGTGTTTTTTTATCAAAAGAAGATTCTTACCAACTGGCATACATAAAGGACTTGGGTTGGACGATACAATTTTCCACCGAAAGGTTCATCAATGAAATTGCCGGGAACAATTGTCGTTCCAGTATGAATTTCATATAATGGAACTGAGGTGAAAATAATGTTTGATTATATTGTTCAGCCAGGTGATAATCTTTACAAAATTGCTGACTACTTTGACGTCAGTGTGCAGGCAATATTGTATGCAAATCCCGGTGTAAATCCAAATAATTTATACATCGGACAACTGCTTCATATACCAATTAGCAGATATCTGTATCAAAGATACCCTTGGTATTATTTGTACCCATATATCTTTATTCGCTTCCCGCGGCGTCATTGGGACGATAGACGGCGGTGGCCAGGCGGATGGCGTGATAGAGACAGATTCCCCGACAGAGACAGATTCCCCGACAGAGACAGATTCCCCGATAGAGACAGATTCCCCGACA